>CALMMQ010000083.1 GCA_937868725.1 uncultured Pleomorphomonas sp. | reverse complement strand
CCAGCCGCATCAACAAATCAAGGGCCGCCGGATGATCTCCGGCGGCCCTTTTCCATGACTGGAAAGCGCAACGGAGCGCCAATCAGCCCGCGTCGAGACCGGCGACCACCGACGCCAGTTCCGGCCGGTGGGCCAGCGCCGCCGCCTGTTCCCAGACGACGGCAAGGCTGTTGGGTGGCAGTCCGGCGAGGTCGGCGGCCAGACGGGCCGGCGCGCCGGCCAGCACGACGATGCGGTCGGCAAGACTGACCGCTTCGGTGAGATCGTGGGTGACGAACAGCGCCGCCACGCCGGTCTCCCGAACGAGACGGCGCACCTGACGCTGCAGGTCGCGGCGCAGGCCGAAGTCGAGGGCGGCGAAAGGTTCGTCCATCAGCACCAGATCGGGAGTGACGGCGAAGGCGCGGGCGATGGCGACGCGCGCCTGCATGCCGCCCGACAGCGCGCCCGGCCGTTTGTCGCCGTCGGCGGCGGTGAAGCCGAGCCGCGACAGCCAGCTGTCGGCGAGCGCCCGGGCCGTGGCCCGGTCGAGGCGGTCGAGCACCAGCGCCACGTTGTCGCGGGCGCTGGCCCAGGGCATCAGGCGCGGTTCCTGGAACACCATCGAGGTGCGGCGGAAGCCGTTGTTCACCTCGCCGCGTTCCGGCCGCGTCAAGCCGGCGGCGAGGCGCAGCACCGTCGTCTTGCCGACGCCGGAAGCGCCGAGCATCACCACCAGTTCGGCCGGGGCGACGACGAGATCGAGGCCGGCGATGACGGGGCGGCCGGCCGCCGACCAGGCGATATCGGTGAGGGTCAGCATCAGGTCCGCTCCCTGACATAGCCGACGCCGACGCAGCTTGGCCCCTCGGCGACGGCGCGCGGCGGCCGATGGCCGCGCACCCAGCGCCGCAACGGTCCGAGCAGCACGCCGTCGGTGACCAGCAGGAACAGCACCACCAGCCAGATCCAGGCCATGGCCTCGGGCAGGTCGAGATGGGCGCGCGCCGTGGCGAAGGCGCCGCCGATGCCGGTACCGTCGCCGAGCAGCTCGGCCGTCAACGCCACCTTCCAGGCCAGAGCGAAGGTGGTGGAGAGGGCCGGCGCCACGTGCACGGCCAGTTCCGGCAGCATCATGCGCCAGAAGCGGGTGTCGCGCCGCAAGCCGAAGACGGCGGCAAGCTCGACGAGGCCGGCGTCGCGCGCCTCGACGCCGGCGAGAGCCGAGGCGAACAGGATCGGCGCCGTCGTCACCGTGACCGTGAACAACGGCGTCGTCAGCCCCGGTCCGAACCACAACAGCGCCAGCACCACCCAGGCGACGGGTGGAATGCCGAGGATGGCAGTGGCCACCGGCCGCAGCGTGGCGCCGAAGGGCGGTTTCAGGCCGCCGGCCACCCCGAGCACGAAGCCCGACAGGGCACCAAGTGCCGCGCCGCCGACGGCATGCACCAGCGTGATGACGAGTTCACGCCCAGCCACGCCCGAGCGGCAGATCGCCGTGAAGGCGGTCGCCGTGTCGGCCAGCGAGGGCAACACGAACGGACCGGAGACCCGATTGAGCCAGGCCCAGCCTCCCGCCAACAATAGTAGGCCGAACCCGCCGTAGAACCAGTCTCCGGCCCGTCCGTTGCGCCGGCTCAACCGGGAAGATCCAGATAGAAGTCGTCGGGCGGCAGCTTGCCGCCGATGGCTTCCGGCTCCAGGTCGAGCAGCGTCTGATAGAACGCCACCAGTTCATCCCGGACGGCGCGCGCCGGGACGACTTCGATGTTGAAATGGTCGAGCGCCTTCTCGAACACCATGGGCTTCATCTCCATGGTCTTCTCGGCCAGCCTCGCCGCGGCGGCGGGATCGGCGAAGACGTGGGCGCGGGCGGCGGCAAGGCCAGATCCCAGCGCGGCGATCACCTCGGGCGCCGTGTCGATCAGCTTTTCATGCAGCGCGACGGCAACCATGGGGATGCGCGCCTTGCCCTTGTGGATACCCCAGACGTCCTTGAGATCGAAGGCGCGGCGCACGGCACGGCCGTTCTTGCCGGCCATCATGATGGCGGCGGTGGCCGGCGGCTCGGACAGCACGGCCGTATCGACCTTGCCGGCGGCCAGCAGCTGGCCGGCTTCCATCGGCGTCTGCACGTACTGCAGCGTCATGTCCTTGTCGGGGTCCATGCCCTCCATGCGGGCGACGGCGCGGAACACCAGGTCGGGCATGTCGTGACGGAAGAAGCCCAACACCGTCTTGCCGGCCAGATCGTGGAACGACCTGACGCTGTCGTCGGCCGTGACCACCGACAGGTGGCCCATGCCGATGATGGCCGCCAGCTTGAGCGGCATGCCGCGATTGACGAGGTTGGCCGGCACGTGGCTCGGCGTCGAATAGAGCAGGCTCGAACCGGCGACGATGGCGGCGCGCAGTTCGTCGGTGGTGTGCCAGAGACGGAAGCTGGCCCCGGGCGCCACCTTGTCGAGACCGCCGGAGGCGATGAGATCGGCCAGGACGATGGTGGCGCCGTTGGGGGCACCGAGAATTTCAAGGCCGGGCATGGGGGTGGCAAAGGCGGCCGGCATGACACCGGCAGCGGCAAGCGCCGCACCGCTCTGCAACAGACCGCGGCGGGTAAGACGGACAGACATCGGAACATTCCCGTTGAGAGGATGATGACAAGCCCAGCCGCCAGCGCCGGATCGACAGCGCTTCCCGACGGCTGAAACCACCAGTCCGGTCGCGACGTCTGCCCCCGCACGCCGATCGTTATGGCTTTTGTTATATAACGATGGCCGAACGACGGCGTCAACCGGCTTGTGGTCGGCCTTCAGGTGGGACGGAAGCCGGTGGAGGCGAGGAAATGGCCGGCCCGGTCGAACAGCGCCACCTCCAGCTCGATGCCGCGGCCGGCGATGACGGCGGCGGCGGGCGCCCAGGCCCGATCGGCGATGCGGTCGGCGATGGCGATGCCGGTGGCGCGGCAGCAGTCCAGCACTTCGAGGGCGGTGTTGGCGCCGCGCATGGCCCCGACAAAGCCGGGGGCGCCGCCGGCCGCCCGTACCTCGCCGGCGAGAAAGTCGAAATCGACCGAGCCACGCTTGGAGTGCAGGTCGAGCAGGCCCTGGGCCAGCTTCACCCCTTTGGCAAAGCCGAGGGCGAGACTGACGCGGGCAACCGGATGATCGCGAAGATACTTGAGCATGCCACCGACGAAGTCGCCCATGTCGATGAGCTGGATTTCGTCGAGGCCGTGCCGGGCCTGCACCGCCACTTCCGAGGTGTGACCGGTGGCCCCGGCAACGTGGGAAAAGCCCATGGCGCGGGCGACGTCGATGCCGCGCTGGATGGAGGCGATCCAGGCGGCGCAGGAGAACGGCACGACGATGCCGGTGGTGCCGAGAATGGACAGGCCGCCGATGATGCCGAGCCGGCCGTTGAGGGTGCGCTTGGCCAACCGTTCGCCGTCGTCGACCGCGACCTCGATGACCACGTCTTCCGGACCGCCGCAGGCGGCGCGCGCCTCCGCCAGCGCCGCCGTCATCATGGCGCGCGGCACCGGGTTGATGGCCGGCTCGCCGACGGCGAGCGGCAGGCCGGGCCGCGTCACCGTGCCGACGCCGGGGCCGGCGCGGAAAACGACGCCACGGCCGGGCAGACCGACCGACAGCCGGGCCCGGATCAGCGCGCCGTGGGTGACGTCGGGGTCGTCGCCGGCGTCCTTGACAACGCCGGCCTCGGCCCAGCCATCGCCCCGGCTGGTGACGGCCAGAACAAAGCTCGGCCGCTGACCGCCCGGCAGCGTCACGCTGACCGGATCGGGGAAGACGCCGGTGACCAGCGCCTCGAAGGCGGCACGGCTGGCGGCCGTGGCACAGGTGCCGGTGGTCCAGCCTCGCCGCAGGGTGTCGCGCGCTTCATCGCTCATGGCATGAGTTGGACCATTTCCGGCGACAAGGTCAATGCGCTTTGCTATCCGTCGATGGAACAGGGGAGGCGCGTGTGCGAGGTTTTCTCATCGGATCGGTCCGTTCGGGCTCGGGCAAGACGACGGTGTCGCTCGGCCTGATGCGGGCGCTCCGCCGCCAGGGTTGCTCGGTGGCGCCGGTCAAATGCGGCCCCGACTACATCGATCCGGCCTTCCACGCTGTCGCCGCCGGGCGGGCGGGCGTCAACCTCGACAGCTGGGCCATGCCGCCGGCCACCATCGACGATCTCTCCGGCCGGGCGACGGCCGGGGCCGACGTGGTGGTCGCCGAGGGGCTGATGGGCCTCTTCGACGGCGTCGGTAGCGAGGCCGGCCGCACGGGCTCGTCGGCCGACATCGCCGCCCGCCTCGGCCTGCCGGTGCTGCTCGTCCACGACGTCAGCGGTCAATCGAGCTCGGCGGCAGCGGTGGTGCTGGGCGTCAAGCTGTTCGATCCGCGCCTCAAGCTGCTCGGCGTGGTGTTGAACCGGGTCGGCTCGGCCCGGCATACCCGCCTTGCCCGTAGCGCCATCGAGGGCATCGGCGTGCCGGTGCTGGGCGCCTTGGCCCGCCTGCCGGGGCTCGAACTGCCCGAGCGCCATCTCGGCCTCGTCCAGGCCGAGGAGACCGCCGACCTCGACGCCCGGCTCGACGCCATCGCCGACGCCGTCGCAGCGGCCGTCGATCTCGACCGGCTGCTGCAGCTGGCACCGCCGCTGCGCCTGCCGGCCGCCGCCGGCCTGACACGGCTCGCCCCGCCCGGCCAGCGCATCGCGCTGGCCCGCGACGCCGCCTTCACCTTTCTCTATCCGCATGTCGCCGAACTGTGGCGGCAGGCCGGGGCCGAGATCCTGCCGTTCTCGCCGCTGGCCGACGAGGGACCCGACGCCAGCGCCGATTGCTGCTGGCTGCCGGGCGGCTATCCCGAACTCAATGCCGGCCGGCTGGCGGCCGCCACCAACTTCCTGGCCGGGCTGCGCCGCTTCGCCGCCACCCGGCCGGTGCACGGCGAGTGCGGCGGCTACATGGTGCTGGGCGCCGGCCTCGTCGACGCCGCCGGTCAGCGCCACGCCATGGCCGGGCTCATCGGGCTCGAAACCTCGTTCGCGCAGCGCCGGCTGCACCTCGGCTATCGCCGGGCAAAACTCATCGCCGCCACGGCCTTCGGGACGGCGGGGGCGACGTTCTCCGGCCACGAGTTCCACTATGCCTCGGTGCTGACGACCGGCGGCGACGCGCCATTGGCCGAAGTGAGCGACGCCCACGGCGGCGCGCCCGGCCCCGAGGGCTCGCGGCGCGGGCCGGTCAGCGGTTCGTTCTTCCACCTTATCGCCCGTCTCGATTGACGGTCAGAGCAAGCGCCCCGCTTCCTCGACCAGCGCCCGCGCCAGCCGCTCCAGGCTGGCGGCCGCCCGCTCGTCGGTGAGACCGCCGCCGGCGGCGAAGGCATGGCCGGCGGCCGGCAGCACCATCTGCTCGCTGAGCACGCGGGCGCCGAGCCCCAGTTCCAGCACCTGGCGCAGATGCAGCAAACCGCGCACGCCGCCGAAGGCGCCGGGCGAGGCCGAACCGATGGCGAACACCCTGTCCCGCCAGACGTCCGGCTCGCCGGCCGGCGCGCGGATGCGGCTTAGCCAGTCGAGGGTATTCTTGAGCAGCGGTGGCAGCGACTGATTGTACTCTGGCGAAGCGATGAACACGCCGTGGTGGGCCAGCAGCAGCGTCCGGAGCTTGTCGGCGGCGGCGGGGATACCCTTGGCCGCCTCAAGATCGCCGTCGTAGAGCGGCAGCGGGTAATCGGCCAGCGAAATGACCGTCACCTCGGCGTCCATGACGGCGGCGGTGCGGGCGAACAGCGCCGCCAGGCGGGCGTTGAGGCTTTCGGCGCGGATCGAGCCGGCGAAGGTCAGAATGCGGGGGGCGGTCCGTCTCATTGGCTGTCTCCGTCAAGGTTCACCGGCAGCGGGCAACTGACGCCGGTGCCGCCGAGGCCGCAGTAGCCGTCCGGGTGCTTGGAGAGGTACTGCTGGTGATAGGCCTCGGCGTAGTAGAACGGCCCGGCCGGGGCGATTTCGGTGGTGATGGCGGCCGACCGGCCGGCCGCCGCCAGCGCGGCGGCGTAGGTGGCGCGGCCCGCCTCGGCGATGGCTTGCTGCGCGGCGTCGCCATAGTAGAGGGCCGACCGGTACTGCGTGCCGACGTCGGCGCCCTGGCGCATGCCGGAGGTGGGATCGTGGCTCTCGAAGAACAGCGCCACCAGCTGGGCGTAGGCGATGACGGCGGGGTCGAACACCACCCGGACGACCTCGGCATGGCCGGTCAGACCGGAACAGACCTCCTCGTAGGTCGGGTTGGGGGTGAGGCCGCCGGCGTAGCCGACCATGGTGACGACGACGCCGGGCAGGCGCCAGAACAGGCGTTCGGCGCCCCAGAAGCAGCCGAGGCCGAACGTCGCCTCGGCGGTGCCGGCCGGCCAGGGCGCGCGCAGCGAACGACCGTTGACGTGATGGACGGCGGCGGTGGCGATCGGCTGGCTACGCCCCGGCAGGGCTTCGGCGGCTTCGGGCAGGCGCTGCAATCTCATGGCATTCATGGCCGATTCCCTCGCGTGGTGCGATTGCCGACCGGTTGCGGCGGCGGCGGTCAGTCTGCCGTGGTTTGTTCCATTTGGAAAGCCGGCGGTCAAAGCCCTTCGCCGGTCTGGCATCAGCGGCAGAGCTGAGGTAAACGTGGCAACAAGACTGGGCCGAGGTCGGCCGCCTTGGGAGTCGAACCATCGTGGCACCTAGACTGCTGGACCGTTCCGTCATTCGCGGCTTCGACCTGTTCCGCGCCATGAGTGACGAAAACCTCGACGCGGTGCTGTCGACGGTGCAGGTGCGCCAGCTCGCCGTGGGCGAAGCGGCGTTCGAACAAGGCCAGCCGGCGCGCGAATTCTTCATGCTGCTCAACGGCCACCTCAAGGTGATGCAGATCACGCCCGATGGCCAGCAGGTGGTGGTGCGCCACGTGCACCCCGGCGACGTGTTCGGCATCGCCAAGGCCATCCGCCGCCGCGACTATCCGGCCACGGCCGAGGCGGTGACCGAGAGCCTGGTGCTGTCGTGGCTGGCCTCGCAGTGGGACGATTTCGTCGCCCTCAACCCGACGCTGGCCTCCAACGCCCTCGAAGCGGTGGGGGAACGGCTGCAGGAGGCGCACACGCGCATTCGCGAGCTGTCGACGCAGGAAGTCGAGCGGCGCGTTGCCCATTGCCTGCTGCGGCTGATCCGCAAGGCCGGCCGGCCGACGCCGGACGGCCTGCTGGTCGACTTCCCGGTGACGCGCCAGGACATCGCCGAAATGACCGGCACGACGCTGCACACGGTGAGCCGCTTGATGAGCGCCTGGGAAACGCTGGGCCTCGTCAAGAGCGCCCGGCGCAAGATCATTGTCGTTGATCGGCCGGCCCTCGCAGCTCTTGCCGAAGGAGATGAGGCGTGAAACCGCCGACAGGCCAATCGGGTCGTTTCGCCTTGCTGGGCTTTTCCCGGCTGGCGGCGCGGTTGGCTGCCGATCGGCTGGGGATCGGCGGCGAGGACTGGCTGGCCTGCCGGTCGCTGGCCGACGTGCGCGCTGCCAATCTCCGGGCCGGCGACCTGTTGATCCAGGCGGCCGACCTCGCCGATCGCGACGCCCTCCGCCGGATCGACGCCACCGGCGTCCGCCGGCTGACACTGGTGTCGGGCCCGTTCCGCTGCGCCGGCGAGCCGCCGCTCGCCCACGCCCTTGAGCATCCGGACGCCATCGCCGAGCCGCAGCGGCCGGCCCGGCTCGAGCGCCTGCTCGCCCAGACCCGCTTTTCCGATCAGGAACGGCAGCGGGCCGCCGCGCTGCGCCGCTTCATCGCCGACGCCGAACTGATGTGCGGGGTGAGCGGGCCGCGTCGGCACCCGCGCTGGCCGCACGCCGGTCGGCCGGTGGTGCTGGTGGCCGGACAGGCGTCAGGGGAGACCGGCGGCCTGCCGGCGACCAGCGACGCCGACATGGTGGCGATGAGCCGCCGCGCCTTTCCCGACGCCTTTCTGGTCTATCGGCCGGCGCCGGATGGCCCATCCGGCAGCGGCGCCCCGGCGGGGGCCGACCACGTCGAAAGCGAGGTGTCGCTGGCTGCCTGCCTCGCGGCGGCCGACACTTTCGTCACCCTCGCCTCGCCGCTCGGCTTCGACGCGCTGATGCGCGGCAAGCCGGTCATCACCCACGGCGCGCCGTTCTATGCCGGCTGGGGGCTCAGCGACGACCGCGCCGCCCAGAGCCCGGTGCTGGCCCGCCGCCGGCGTCGCCTCGACATCGACGAGCTGACGGCCGGCGTGCTGCTGCGCTACTGCCACTACTACGACTGGCGCAGCGGCCGGTCGATCGAATGCGAGGAAGCGCTGCGGCTGCTGCTGGCCGACCGGACGCGGCGGGAACTGGCCTCGCCGCTGCTGACCGGGCTGAAGGCCGCCCTGCCCGACCGCCTGTTGCACCGGGCCCGCGGCCTGACGGTCGGTCTCAGGCTGTGGTGGCGCCTCGGCTGACGGCGGTCATTCGCCGACGCTCGGCGGCAGCGGGCCGTAGTCGTGCTCCTCGATCAGCTTGGCGAGGCTGTCGAGAAAGCCGAGCGTGTACTGGCGCTTGGGCGGACAGTCATCGACGGGCTTGTCGTCGCGGCACTGGGTGAGGCCGAAATCGCTGCTGCCGTCATAGAGCGGCAGCATGCGCCGCCAGGCTTCGTCGCCCTCGCCTAGCCGCGTCTTGGCCGCCACCCAACCACCGAGAAAACCGTTGCTCTTCCAGTGTTCGGGATCGAGGCGAGCCTGAAACTCCATGCCGGCCACATCCTGGCGCAGGCGATGGACGTAGGCCGGGCGGCGCGACACGTCGACCACCGCCGTGCCGTCGAGGCGGGCGATGCGGATGGGCGGGTTGGAACAGGCGTAGCAGTCGAGCGAATAGTAGAAGCTCTCGTCGGCCGTCACCAGTTCGGCGGCGCCGTCGCCGTCGACGTCCTCGAAGGCCGGGCCGCCGCCGTCGTGCTCGCCGAGCTCGACCAGCGACCAGCCGGCCGGCGCCGCGGTCAGGGCGTAGGTGGTGGTGCAGCAGTGAGCGCCGCCGGAGAAGGCGTCGAACACCACCTCCGGATAGGCATTGCCGCGATCGAGCTCGACGACCGCCAGTTGCGAGGCGGCTGTCGTCGACATGTCGGCCAGCGCCTTGCTGCCGCTCCAGAGCGGCGTGCCGGCTTGCGACAGGGCGATGGTGGCAATCCAGCCGGTCTCGCCGGTCCTGCGCGAGCCGAAACGGACGGTGAAATCGCCGGCCCGCAGCTCGGCCGAGCGGCCGATCTCGACCTCGGCGCTCGCCAATGTCGCCACCTTGGGCGCCCAGGCGACATCGACATAGGCCTTGCCCGCCGACAGCAGCGCATCGGCCGGCAGCTTCGGCCAGCCCCAGGCCTTGGCGATGGCCGGCAGCGTGCCGGGGCGCGGCGTCAGCGCCACGGCATACCAGCCGCTTGCCGTCGCCAGCACGCGGGCATCGTCGCCATAGAGGCGGGCGGCGCCGATGGCGGTGTCGAGGTCGCGGCTGGAGGCCAGTGCCAGCCAGTGCGTGCCCGGCGGCGGCGCCATCTCGGCGCGGGCGGTGGTCAGCGGAGCGAGCAGCCCGGCGACGACCGAGGCCACGGCGATCCAGGCCGACTTGCAGCGTATCATGATGGCCTCCCCCAGGCGGCGCCTGGCAGGGGCGACCGCAGTGACGCCATGATAGCAGAAAGCGGCCGGCCGGTCAGGAGATGAGGCGCAACGCCAGGGCGGCCAGCGCCAGCGCCCCGATCCACAGCGGCAACAGCAGCGGCCAGCGGGCCTGACGCGGCGGCGGCGGCGCGGCGAAATGGCTGTCGAGGCGCTCGACGAGGCCGGGCAGGCGCGGCAGCACGGCGACGGCGGCGCGCAGTTCGCCGAGGCCGGCCTCGATCTGGCCGCGCGGGCCGAGGTTGCGGGCGATCCAGTCGCCGACCACCGGCTCGGAGGTCTGCCACATGTCGAGGTCGGGATCGAGCATGCGGGCGACGCCTTCGACGACCACCATGGTCTTCTGCAGCAGGATGAGTTCGGGCCGCGTCTGCATCTTGAACAGCTCGGTGACCTCGAACAGCTGGTTGAGCAGCCGCGACATGGAGATCTCCCGCGCCGTGTGACCGCGCAGCGGCTCGCCGACGGCCCGCAGCGCCTGGGCGAAAGTGGCCATGTCCTGGTCGGGCGGCACGTAGCCGGCCTCGAAATGCACGGCGGCGACGCGGGCATAGTCGCGGCGGATGAAGCCGTAGAGGATTTCGGCCAGGAAGCGGCGCTCCTTGAGGCCGAGCCGGCCCATGATGCCGAAATCGACGGCGACGATGACGCCGTGGCGGTCGACGAACAGATTGCCCGGGTGCATGTCGGCGTGGAAGAAGCCGTCGCGCATGGCGTGGCGCAGGAACGACTGCAGCAGCCGGGCGGCGATGAGCTTGAGGTCGTGACCGGCGGCCTGGAGGCCGGCGATGTCCGACATCTTGACGCCGTCGATCCATTCCATGGTCAGCACCGAGCGTGTGGTATGCGCCCAGTCGACCTCGGGCACGCGGAAGCCCTCGTCGCCGCCGATGTTGCCGGCAAACTCCGACAGCGCCGCCGCTTCGAGGCGGAAGTCCATCTCGATGGCCACGGTGCGGGCCAGGGTGTCGACGATGGCCACCGGCTTCAGCCGGCGGGCCGGGGCGTGCAGGCGTTCGATGAGACGGGCGGCCAGATAGAAGCCGGCGAGATCGGAGGCGAAGCGGCGGTCGACGTCCGGCCGCAGCACCTTGAGGGCGACGGTCGCGCCGCTGCCCTGCAGCTTGGCCTGGTGCACTTCGGCGATGGAGGCGGCGGCGATCGGCTCGCTGATCGAGGCGAACAGCGTGTCGGGGTCGGCGCCGAAACTGTCGGCGATGACGGCGCGGGCCCGCGTCAGGCCGAAGGGGGCCAGCGCGTCCTGCAGGCCGGAAAGATCGTCGGCCATGGCCTTGCCGACCACGTCGGGGCGGGTGGCCAGGAACTGGCCGAGCTTGACGTAGGACGGCCCCAGTCGCCCGACGGCGGCGGTCAGCCGTTCGGCACTGGTGCGGAGCTTGCCGCGCCGCTCGATGAGGCGCGCGGCCATCAGCGCCAAATTGACGGCGAAGGGGCGCGGCTCGGGCAGGGGCAGCGCGCTCAGCACGCCTTCGCGGGCGAGAACGCAGGCGGCCCGCGCGAGCCGGAAGAAGTCGACGATCAGCATGGATACCTTGGCCTTCGGGGCGGCGGTCAGACCTTGACGCCGACGTGCAGGGCGACGACGCCGAACGTCATGTTGGTGTAGGTGACGCGGGAGAAGCCGGCCGTCTCGATCATGGCCTTGAAACGCTCCTGATTGGGGAAGCGGCGGATCGATTCCACCAGATAGCGGTAGCTCTCCTCGTCACGGGCCACGAAGCGCCCCATCAGCGGCACGAGATGGAAGGAATAGAGATCATAGACCTTGTCGGCCACCGGCATGTCGACGGCCGAGAACTCCAGCACCAGAAGCCGCCCCCCCGGCCGCAGCACGCGGTGGGCTTCGGCCAGCGCCTTGTCGATGCGCGGCACGTTGCGGATGCCGAAGGCGATGGTGTAGGCGTCGAAGGTGGCGTCCGGCCAGGGCAGAGCCTCGGCGTTGGCCTCGACGAAGCTGAGGCCCTTGAGACCGCGCGCCTCGGCCCGCTCGCGGCCGACCGCCAGCATCGACGCGTTGATGTCAGCCACCGTCACCTCGGCGTGGCCGGCCGAGCGCTTGACGATGCGGAAGGCGATGTCGCCGGTGCCGCCGGCCATGTCGAGCACCTTGAACGGCCGCCGGCCGCTGCGCGGCGGCGCCAGGCGCGAGACCATGGCATCCTTCCAGAGCCGGTGCAGGCCACCGCTCATGACGTCGTTCATGATGTCGTAGCGGCTGGCCACCGAATGGAAGACATCGTCGACGAGCCCCTGCTTGGCGTCGAGGTCGACTTCGCGGAAGCCGAAGGAAGTGGTTTGTGCGTCTGTCATCGTCGATCCAGCTTGCAAGACCGGCGGCCGACATCGCCGGCCGCGGGGCCTGTCCGGCCCGTTTGGCGGCGACCATAGCCGAAACGAACGGCCGGCGCTATGTTGGGCTGCGGATGGACGCCATGTCAGAGGAGAGGGCCGGATGCCGGAACTGCCGGAAGTGGAAACGGTGCGGCGCGGCCTGCAGCCCTTTCTCGAAGGGCGAGAAATCGCCGAGGTGGTGCTGGCACGGCCGCGATTGCGCTACGATTTTCCCACCCGATTCGCCGAACGCCTGGCGGGGCGCACGGTGCGCCGTCTCGACCGGCGGGCCAAGTATCTCCTCGCCGAACTCGACGACGGCAGCGCCTGGCTGAGCCATCTCGGCATGACCGGCTCGTTCCGCGTCGTCGCGCCGGGCGAGACCGACGCGCCGGCCGACAAGAGCCCGGCCCACGATCACGTGCGCCTGCGCCTCGGGGACGGCCACCATATTCTCTATAACGACCCGCGCCGCTTCGGCTTCATGGACCTGTTCCCACTCGCCGAGGCCGAGCGGTCGCCGCACCTCGCCGGGCTCGGACCGGAACCGCTCTCCAACGCCTTTTCGGCGGCGACGCTGGCGGCGGCCGCCCGTGGCCGGCGGACACCGCTCAAGGCGCTGCTGCTCGATCAGCGCGTCGTCGCCGGGCTCGGCAACATCTACGTCTGCGAGGCGCTGTGGCGGGCCAGCCTGTCGCCGTTGCGCCCGGCCGGCGAGGTCGCCGACGCCGACGCCTTCGAGCGTCTGACGGCGGCCATCCGGGCGGTGCTGACCGAGGCCATCGCCGCCGGCGGCTCGACGTTGCGCGACTATCGCCACGCCGACGGCTCGCTCGGCTATTTCCAGCACACCTTCTCCGTCTACGACCGCGAAGGCACCCCCTGCCCACGCCCGGGATGCGGCGGCACCATCGTCCGGCAGCGCCAGGCGGGGCGATCGACCTTTCTTTGTGAGCTTTGCCAGCGATGACGGCGTTGACGGCACGCCCGTCTGCGTCTATAAGCCCCCACCAACGACTGTGGTCGGGCGTGCCCGGCCGCTGATACGGATTTATGCCGCGACGGCGGAACCATCCTGGTCCAGGCAGGTTTTGTCGGTCGGCTCCACCCAAATGGCCCGCGTCGATCGGGCGAAGGATGTAGATCATGGCCAATACGCCGTCGGCCAAGAAGGCGACCCGCAAGATCGCGGCGCGCACCGAGGTCAACAAGGCTCGCCGCAGCCGCATGCGCTCGTACGTTCGCAAGCTCGAGGAAGCGATCGCCGCCGGCGATGCCACCGTCGCCTCGGCCGCCTTCGTCGAGACGCAGTCGGAACTGATGCGCGCTGCCTCCAAGGGCATCGTTCACAAGAACACCGCTGCCCGCAAGGTCTCGCGCCTGGCGGCCCGCGTCAAGAAGCTGTCGGCCTGATCGACAGCCGCTTCAGAAGCGTTGGCTCTGCATGAACCCGGCTCCGCCGGGTTTTTTGCGTTTGTGCTCAAGGCGGGCACGACACTTGTTTGCCGCCTTGTTTTCCACCCACCATGGGCGCGCGGCGAAAAGGACAGGGTGTCAAAAAAAGATGATGTATATCAACATCTTATTGATACGTCAGGTTTGACACCTGTGAATCTGACCCAGTCGATTTTGGCTGCCGAGGCATGCAGCATGCACGCGTCAGATGGACCGGTCGGACCGCCTGCAAGAGGTCTTGCGGCAAAAGAGTTGGGAATCCAAAGCGTTCGAAGACCCCTTCTCCCCCCCCTCCGCCAGGCCTGCCGGGGGTGGTAAAAATGGCCTTAACGGTTTCGCATGATTCCGGTCTTGAACCACCAAAACCCGCTGTGTATGGTCGGGGTCAGTTGCGGTCTGCGGAGCTTTTCTTCGAGGCCGGCCGGTAAAAATGAGGGAGCACACTTCGGCAACCGTATAGTTTACAACGTCCGAAGTCGGGCTCCTGAGTTCATCTGAAAATGCCGCGTGTTGGCCATGCGTTTTTGACGCAGGATGGCTTTTGCTGCTTTCAGTGCTGGGACAAATTGCAAGATAGTCTTGGGGCGACTATCGACAACCGGGGTGATCGTCGTGGTGGATGAGGCTGGATACGCAGAGGACATCAGCGCGGATACCGCCTGGGCCGAGTTGGCCCGGTCGGCCAACGCCATCCTCGTCGACGTCCGGACCATTCCGGAATGGAACTTTGTCGGCATCCCCGACCTGTCGAGCCTCAACAAGACGGTGGCACTCATCGAGTGGCAGTCGTATCCGGCGATGACGGTCAACGCCGACTTCCTGGCCATGCTCGACGAGGCGGTCACCGCCCGGGGGCTCGGCAAGGACGCGCCCGTCTACTTCATCTGCCGCTCGGGCGCGCGCAGCAAGGCGGCGGCCACCGCGGCCATCGCCGGTGGCTATACGACGTCCTTCAACGTCGCCGGCGGCTTCGAGGGCCCGCTTGATGCCGACCGCCACCGCGGGACATGCGGCGGCTGGAAGGCGGCCGGGCTGCCGTGGATTCAGGGCTGAGCGGGGCGGTCTTGGCATTGGCGGTCTCGTCCTGAGCGGACGTCGACTTTTTTTGTCCCCGGCGGTGGCAGCCGGGGCGATACTGGGGCCACTGCCGGCCTTGACGGCAGCGATCAAGCGGTCGTCCGCATCGGGCGGCAGGCTGAAACGAAAAATGGTCGGGACGGCACTCTCCGGCGGCGGGGCGAGCGGTCACGACGGGACAGTGCGACGAAAAGGGGGCCTTAAATGTTCGAAGCGAGCGTCGGCGCAGTCGACCACGATACGCAGCGCCTGGATGATGGCGCGTGGGCGCGTGTCCGCAATCGACTCAAGTCCGATCTCGGCGAAGAGGTCTTTTCGTGCTGGTTCGCCGGCATGAACGTCGAGCAGATCGAAGGCGGCACCGTGGTGCTGTCGGTGCCGAGCCGCTTCCTCAAGTCGTGGATCTCCACCCATTATCGCGACAAGCTGGCCGCGCTCTGGCAGAGCGAGGGGCCGGCCTATCGCAAGGTCGAAGTAACAGTGCGCAGCGCCGTCCGCGCTCGCGTCGAAACGCCGGCCCGCTTCGCGCCGGCGCCGGCCGACAGTGCCCCGGCCGGCCGGCCGTCGGCCACGGTGTCGACGCTGCCGGTGGCCCGCCGCGACAACGCCGCCGCCCGGGCCGCCGACGCCCAGTCGCAGCTGTTCGAGGAGATCTCCTCGCCGCTCGATGCCCGCTTCACCTTCGCCAACTTCATGGAAGGCGCCTCCAACCGGCTGGCGCTGGCCGCCGCCCGTCAGGTCGCCGAAGGCCCCAACGGCTCGGGCGTCAAGTTCAACCCGCTCTACATCCATTCGACCGTCGGTCAGGGCAAGACGCATCTGCTGCAGGCGGTGACGCACGCCCTCAAGGCCGACCATCCCGGCATGAAGGCGCTCTACCTCACCGCCGAACATTTCATGTATCGCTTCGTGCAGTCGCTGCAGACGCAGTCGGCCATCGCCTTCAAAGAAGCGATCAGGACCATCGACCTCCTGGTCATCGACGACATGCAGTTCCTGCACGGCAAGCAGATCCAGCAGGAGTTCTGCCATCTGGTCAACTCGCTGATCGACGGCGCCCGTCAGGTGATCGTCGCCGCCGACCGGCCGCCGGTCGAGCTGGAATCGCTCGACGAGCGCGTGCGCTCGCGCCTGTCGGGCGGCCTGCTCATCGAGATCGGCTCTCCCGACGCCGCCCTGCGCCGGGCCATCGTCGAGCGCCGCATCGCCCTCACCGCGGCGCAGATGCCGAACTTCAGCGTGCCGGAAGACGTGGTCGACTTCATCGTCCGCAACGTCACCACCTCCGGCCGCGACCTTGAAGGCGCGGTGACGCGTCTGGCCGGCCACGCCCAGCTGTCGGGCTCGCCGCTGTCGCTGGCCACCGCCGAGGCGACGCTCAAGGACCTGATCCGCGTCACCGACAACCGTCGCGTCAAGATCGAGGACATCCAGCGCGTCGTCTCCAAGCACTTCAACGTCTCCAAGCAGGACCTGCTGTCGTCGCGCCGCACGCGCTCGATCGTCTGGCCGCGCCAGATCGCCATGTACCTGGCCAAGTCGCTGACGTTGCGTTCGCTGCCGGAAATCGGCCGCCGTTTCGGCGGTCGCGACCACACGACGGTGCTGCACGCGGTGCGCAAGGTCGAGGAGCAGATCGGCAACGATGAGGCGCTGGTGCAGGAAGTCGAGCTCCTGAAGCGCATGCTGGAGGTCTGATTCCCCGGTCGGAGGCCGACAAATCGGGGTGAGCGGGCACGCAAACCCTTGAAGAAATCGATGGTTGCCGTAATGTGCCTGTCCCATCCCGCGTTTGCGGCTGGGGCAGGCACAAGCGTCTCAATCGGAGGGCGTCGTGCCCCGGCTCCCTGAGGGCCGCCGGGCCAACCTCCACGAAATATGGGTTCTTCCATGCGCGTAACGCTGGAGCGGTCGCATCTCCTCTCGTCGCTCACCCACGTCCACCGGGTCGTCGAACGGCGCAATACGATACCGATCCTGTCCAACGTCCTGTTACGGGCGGGCGAGGGAGAGCTCAAGCTCAAGGCCACCGACCTCGACATCGAGGCGCAGGAATCGGTGCCGGCCATGGTCGAGCGCCCCGGTGCCACGACGGTGCCGGCCTACATGTTCTACGACATCGTGCGCAAGCTGCCGGACGGCTCGCAGGTCAGCCTCGAGACGTCGGCCGACGGCGCCACGCTCAGCATCTCGTCGGGCCGCTCGCGCTTCTCGCTGCAGATGCTGCCCGAAAGCGACTTCCCCGACATCAGCGCCGGCGAGCTGACCCATCGCTTCAAGCTCGAAGCCGGTGCCCTCAAGGGGCTGATCGACAAGACGCAGTTCGCCATCTCCAACGAGGAGATCCGCTACTACCTCAACGGCATCTTCCTGCACACCGTCGACGGACCGACGGGCACGCTGTTCCGCGCCGTCGCCACCGATGGCCATCGCCTGGCGCGCGCCGACGTGCCAGCGCCGGCCGGGGCCAGCGGCATGCCGGGCATCATCGTGCCGCGCAAGACGGTGGGCGAAATCCAGCGTCTGATCGAGGATCCCAAGGCGGAACTGACCGTCGAGCTCTCCGATGCCAAGATTCGCCTGTCGCTCGGCGCCGTGGTGCTGACCTCCAAGCTGATCGACGGCACCTTCCCCGACTACGGCCGGGTCATTCCGCAGGGCAACGACAAGGAACTCAAGGTCGGCAAGAGCGAGTTCGCCGAAGCGGTCGACCGCGTGTCGACCATTTCGTCGGAACGCGGCCGGGCGGTGAAGCTGGCCCTCAACCCGGGACGGCTGGTGCTGACGGTGGTCAACCCGGATTCCGGCTCGGCCACGGAAGAGGTCATCGTCGAATACGATGCCGATCCGATGGAGATCGGCTTCAACGCCCGCTATCTGCTCGACATCACCTCGCAGCTCTCCTCCGAGACGGTGGTTTTCCGCCTCGCCGACGCCGGCTCGCCGACGCTCATCCAGGATTCGGGCGACGCGGCGACGCTTTACGTGCTGATGCCGATGCGCGTCTGAGGCACGCCGGCCGGCGCCTGCCGGTCCGGCGGCCCGCCGTTCGAAACGGATTGAGGTCATGACCGACGCCCCGTCCGCGACCGAGGCGCGCGTTCTCGGCATTCGCCTGCAGGACTTCCGCAATCACGCGGGCCTGGCGCTCGCCTTCGCCGGTCGCTCGACGGTGCTGGTCGGGGCCAACGGCGCCGGCAAGACCAACGTGCTCGAAGCGCTGTCGCTTCTGACGCCCGGGCGCGGCTTCCGGCGCGGCAGACTGGCCGATTTCGGCCGCCACGGCGGCAGCGGCGCCTTCGCCATCGCCGCCGACATCGACGGCCGCTACGGCGAGACGCGCATCGTCATCGCCGCCGGTCCGGGCGACAGCCAGCGATCGATCCGCATCAACGGCGAGGTGCGGCCGGCCGACGAGCTCTCCGACTACCTGCGCGTCTTGTGGCTGGTGCCGGCCATGGACGGCCTGTTCACCGGCTCAGCCGGCGATCGCCGCCGCTTCCTCGACCGGTTGGTGCTGACCATCGACCCCGGCCACGGCCGGCGCGTCGCCCGCTACGACGGCGCCGTTTCCTCGCGCAACCGGCTGCTCGAAAGCCACGCCGCCGATCCGGCCTGGCTCGACGCCGTCGAGACCGAGATCGCCGCCATCGGCACGGCCGTGGCCGCCGCCCGCCGCGAAGCGGTCGATTGCCTCGCCCGGCTGATCGCCTCGCGCGACGACAGCGCCTTCCCCCGCGCCGGGCTGGCTCTCGACGGCGAGGTCGACGCGGCACTCGCCAGCTCCAGCGCCGCCGACGTCGAGGATTGGCTCAGGGCCGACCTCAAGGCCAGCCGCTCGCGCGACCGGGCGGCCGGCCGGACGCTCCTCGGCCCCCACCGCTCCGACCTGATGGTCCGCCATGGCGCCAAGGACATGCCGGCGGCGCTGTGCTCCACCGGCGAGCAGAAGGCGCTGCTGATCGGCCTGGTGCTGGCCCAGGCGGCACTGGTGCGCGAGCTGGCCGGCTTCGTGCCGCTGCTGCTGTTCGACGAAATCGCCGCCCATCTCGACGCCGCCCGGCGGCGGGCGTTGTTCGACCTCATTGAGGCGCTGGGCGCCCAGGCGTTCATGACCGGCACCGAGGCGGCGCCGTTCGCCGACCTGGCCGGACGGGCCGAATTCATCGACCTGACGCCGTGACGGCCGCCCCGCCGCCGGGTGATTCGCCGCAATTTGCCCCCATTGTGGCTCCACAAGACCGAGGACCGTCGGGCGCAGCGGTTTTTCCCCGGGAATGGCCTTGAAAAGGCTCATGAAATCCCGTTCGGACCTCAGTGATTGCCGTGCCGCGCCCCAGCCTTTAAGACTGGTGGAACCCTAACCCGAGAGCAGACACCCATGACCGATCTCAACCAGTCCGGCGCCGACGAATACGGTGCGGAATCCATCAAGGTTCTCAAGGGGCTGGACGCGGTGCGCAAGCGCCCCGGCATGTACATCGGCGACACCGACGACGGCTCGGGTCTGCACCACATGGTCTACGAGGTGGTGGACAATGCCATCGACGAAGCGCTGGCGGGCTTCGCCGACTTCGTCAAGGTCCGGCTCAACCCGGACGGCTCGTGCTCGGTGCGCGACAACGGTCGCGGCATTCCCACCGACATCCACACCGGCGAAGGCGTGTCGGCGGCCGAAGTGATCATGACGCAGCTGCACGCCGGCGGCAAGTTCGACCAGAACTCCTACAAGGTGTCCGGCGGTCTGCACGGCGTCGGCGTGTCGGTGGTCAACGCCTTGTCGATCTGGCTCAAGCTGCGCATCTGGCGCCACGAGACGCTGCACGAGATGAGCTTCACCAACGGCGATCCGGATGCGCCGTTGCGCGTCGTCGGCCCCGCCCCCGGCGAGACCGGCACGGAAGTGACGTTCATGCCGAGCACCGAAACGTTCAAGGGCGTGACCGATTTCGACTTCCTGACGCTGGAACGCCGCCTGCGCGAGCTGGCCTTCCTCAATTCCGGCGTGCGCATCATTCTCGAAGACGCCCGTGGCGTCGAGGTGCGGACCGAGTTGCTGCACTACGAGGGCGGCCTCGAAGCCTTCGTCCGCTATCTCGACCGGGCCAAGAAGCCGTTCCTGCAGAAGCCGATCTGCGTGTCGACCGAGCGTGACGGCATCACCGTCGACGTGGCGCTGTGGTGGAACGACAGCTACCACGAAAACGTGCTGTGCTTCACCAACAACATACCGCAGCGCGACGGCGGCACGCATCTGGCCGGCTTCCGTGGCGCCTTGACGCGCCAGGTGACCGCCTATGCCGACAGCGCCGGCATTTCCAAGCGCGAGAAGGTGTCGCTGACCGGCGACGACTGCCGCGAGGGCCTGACCTGCATCCTGTCGGTCAAGGTGCCCGATCCCAAGTTCTCCAGCCAGACCAAGGACAAGCTGGTGTCCTCGGAGGTGCGCCCCGTCGTCGAGGGTGTGCTCAACGACGCCTTCGGCACCTGGTTCGAAGAGCACCCGCAGGAAGCCAAGCTGGTGGTCGGCAAGGTGGTGGAAGCCGCCGCTGCCCGCGAAGCGGCGCGCAAGGCGCGCGAACTCACGCGCCGCAAGGGTGCCCTCGACATGGCCTCGCTGCCGGGCAAGCTGGCCGAGTGCCAGGACCGCGACCCGGCCAACACCGAGCTGTTCCTGGTCGAGGGCGACTCGGCCGGTGGCTCGGCCAAGCAGGGGCGCAACCGCGAGTTCCAGGCCGTGCTGCCGCTTCGAGGCAAGATCCTCAACGTCGAGCGGGCCCGCTTCGACAAGATGCTGTCGTCGGCGGAAATCGGCACGCTGATCACCGCGCTCGGCACATCGATCGGCACCGACGAGTTCGACGCCGACAAGCTGCGTTACCACAAGATCATCATCATGACCGACGCCGACGTCGACGGCGCCCATATCCGCACGCTGCTGCTGACCTTCTTCTTCCGCCAGATGCCGGCCCTCATCGAGCGCGGTCACGTCTACATTGCCCAGCCGCCGCTCTACAAGGTGACCAAGGGCAAGTCGGAACAGTACCTCAAGGACGAGCGGGCGCTGCAGGACTACCTGATCAACCAGGGCCTCGATGAGGCGGTGCTGCGGCTGGCCAACGGCGAAGCCCGCGCCGCTCAGGACCTCCGCGCCATCGTCGATCGGGCCCGCTCGGTCCAGAGCATCATTGACGGGCTGCACCACCGCTACAACCGGCTGGTGGTCGAGCAGGCGGCCATCGCCGGCGCCCTCAATGCCGCGCTGGTGGCCGACCGCGCCGGTGCGGCGGCGGCCGCCGCTGAGGTGGCACGCCGGCTCGACATCCTGGCCGACGAGTTCGAAAAGGGCTGGTCGGGTTCGGTCTCGGAGGAGGGCAGCCTCGTCTTCACCCGCCTGGTGCGCGGCGTTACCGAGACGCAGATCATCGACACGGCGCTCCTGACGTCGGCCGACGCCCGCAAGCTCGACAGCCACGCCGGCCACCTTCGCGAGGTGTATGGCGAAGCGGGGTTGCTGCGGCGCAAGGATGTGGAAACGGTGGTGCGCGGGCCGCATGCCCTGCTCGACGCCGTGTTCGCCGTCGGCCGCAAGGGCATCACCATGCAGCGCTACAAGGGCCTCGGCGAAATGAACGCCGAACAGCTGTGGGAAACGACGCTCGATCCCAACGCCCGCTCGCTGCTGCAGGTCAAGGTGTCGGCGGCCATGGACGCCGACGATGTGTTCGAGCGGCTGATGGGCGACGAGGTGGAGCCGCGCCGCGAGTTCATTCAGCAGAACGCCCTGTCGGTGGCCAATCTCGACGTCTGATACGGTACCGCCCTGACGATTCCGTCAGGTCAGAAAGCGCTCTAAGCCATCGAAGCCGGGTGTCCGCAAGGGCAGCCGGCTTTTTGTCGGCGTAGCGCTACCGGCAAGAGCATTCCGCCGAGCAGGTTGCAACGACCCGGCGACAAGCAGCGACTCAAACCTTTGAATCTGTGGCGATTTTTATCGACCTGACGATTCCGTCAGGCAGGAAAACGCTAGCCTCCGGCCCCAAATACGACGAAAGCGCCCGGTCCGGTCAGGGACAACGAGCGCTCGGCATCGTGAGTGTTCGGCCGAACGACCTGGGTGGCGATCGTCGGCGTCGGGCCCCGGTCGGTCAGTAACCGAGGCTGCGATTGCGGAACACGCCCCGGTCGATGTCGCGTTCACGGGCGCCGGCGGCACTCACGTAGACCTTGACCCGCTCGGTCTCGCTCGGCAGGCGGGAGAACTGGGTGGTGCGCGTCAGTGTGGTCAGCATCTCAGGTTCCTTATCAGTCCGGCCCGGTGCCGGACCCTTCATCTGTCTTTTGTTTGCGGCCCTGAAATAAGTCCGATGCCGTCCCGTGCCAAGGGCAAAACATGATCGGCGCCTACGCATTTTCTATGTGCCGGCATTAGTTTTTCTTTGCCGAGATCGCCTCAGAGGCCGGATCGTCGCCGGCGCGGCGGTCGCGGCCGCGAAAACGCCGCTGATAGGCGGCCGAATAGAGGGCGCTGGCCGAGAAGTCGCCGGCCGCCAGCACCGGTCCGACCAGGATCAGCGCCGTGCGCTCGATGGCGCCAAGGGCGGCGACGCGGGCGGCGATGTCGGCAAGGGTGCCGCGCACGATCGTCTCGTCCGGCCAGGAGGCGCGATAGACGACGGCGGCCGGGCAGTCGGCGCCGTAGTGCGGCACGAGATCGGCTGCCACCCGATCAAGCACGTGAACGGAAAGGTGGATGGCCAGTGTGGCGCCGGTGGCGGCGAAGCTCTCGAGCTTTTCGCGCGGCGGCATGGCAGACGCCCGGCCCGAGGTGCGCGTCAGCACCAGCGACTGGCCGACCTCCGGCAGCGTGAGTTCGCGCTTGAGCGCGGCGGCGGCGGCGGCGAAAGCCGGCACGCCGGGGGTGACGTCGTAGGCGATGCCGAGCCGGTCGAGCAGGCGCGTCTGTTCGCCAAGCGCGCTCCACACCGACAGATCGCCGGAATGCAGGCGGGCGACGTCCTCGCCGGCAGCAGCGGCGCGGACGAATTCGGCCTCGATCTCCTCGAGCGACAGCGGCGCCGTGTCAACGATGCGGGCGCCGGCCGGGCAATAGTCAAGGAGCGCCTTGGGCACCAGCGAGCCAGCGTAGAGGCAGACCGGTGAGGCGGCGATGAGGTCGCGGCCGCGCAGGGTGATGAGGTCGGCGGCGCCCGGTCCGGCGCCGATGAAGTGGACGGTCATGTGGGCAACTCCTCGGCGATGGCGACGGTGACGCCGGCGGCGGCGCGGCGGGGAACGATGAGACGGGCCCGGCCGGCGAAGGCGGCGAGCGCCGCCGCTTCGGCCACCGATGGGACGCCGAAGCGCGCCTCGACGCGGGCGGAACGGACGGTCAGCTTCGCCGCCACGGCGGCGAGCGCCGCCGGATCGAGGGCGACGAGCGGCAGGCCGAGCGCCAGCGCCGCTCCGCTGAGCCCCGGCTCGTCCGCCTTGGCGGCGATGGTGAAGAGGCCGACGACCGGGCCGGACAGCGGCGCCAGGGCGGCGGCGACCTGCGCCGTCACCGCTTCGGCGCTCACCGCCTTGCGACAGCCGACCCCGACGGCGAGGCGGGCGGCCATCAGCGCTTCTCCCAGGTCCATTGCAGGATGGGCAGGGCCGGCCGCAGGGCGTGGAAGCTGCCGAGCCGATCCAGGCGCGACAGGCTGATCTGGACGAGATCGCCACCAAGCCGGGCCTGCCGGGCGATGAGGTCGGTCTGGGTTTCCACCGTCACGGCGTTGATCACCAGCCGGCCGCCGGGCTTGAGCCCCTCGAGACAGGCGGCCATGACGCCAGCATCGCCGGCACCGCCGCCGATGAAGATGGCGTCGGGCGACGGCAGGCCGGCAAGCGCCGCCGGCGCCTTACCCGTGACGACCGCCAGATCGGGGACGCCGAAGGCGGCGGCGTTGCGCGCGAGCCGGGCCGCCCGGTCGGCATTCTCCTCAATGGCGATGGCGCTGCAGGCGGGGTCGGCCAGCATCCATTCGATGGCGACCGACCCCGATCCGGCACCGACGTCCCACAGGCGGCCGCCCCGGCGTGGGGCGAGAGCCGACAGCGTCAGGGCGCGGACCTCGCGCTTGGTAATCTGGCCGTCGTGCTCGAACCAGTCGTCGGGCAGGCCGGGGGCGCGCGGCAGCAGGCGGGCGTCGGCGTCGGCCACCACCTCGACGGCGATGAGGTTGAGGGGATCGATGCCGGCCAGATCGAAGTCGCGGGCCAGGGCTGAGCGGCGACGCTGGCGCGGGCCGCCGAGCGCTTCCAGCACGGTGAGGCGGCTGTCGCCCATGCCGCGCGCCAGCAGCAGCGCCGCCAGACGGGCCGGCGTGTCGCCGTCCCACGACAGGGCGAACAGGCGGGCGCCGGGCGCCAGATGCGGCAGCACCGTTTCGATACGGCGGCCGTGCAGGCTGACGCGGATGCAATCCTGACCGGCCCAGCCGAGACAGGCGGCGGCGAGCGCGTAGGACGAGGGTGCCGGCAGGACGGTCATCTCCTCGGCCGGAACCAGAGCGGCGATCAGCGAGCCCACTCCGTGATAGAACGGATCGCCCGAGGCCAGGACCACGACGGGGCGGCCGCGACGGGCCAGAATCGTGGGAAATGCGCCGTGCAGCGGGCTCGGCCAGGCCAGCGACCGCGCCTCGGACACCCCGGCGAGCGTCAGGTGACGCCGCCCCCCCACCAGCAATTCCGCTTGATCGATGGCGCGTCTTGCCGCAGGAGAAAGGCCATCAAGGCCGTCCTCGCCAATGCCGACGATCGTCAGCCAGGCGGGAGTGGTGGTGTCTGTCACAGCCGGCCTCCGGAGGGTTTCGAGCGATGCGCATCCTGATACTCGGCGGAACGACCGAAGCGGTGCGGCTGGCCGAGCGGCTGGCCGGTCGCCCCGGCATCGAGGCGACGCTGTCGCTGGCCGGGCGCACGCACGAGCCGGCGCCGCAGGCGCTGCCGACGCGCGTCGGCGGCTTCGGTGGCGTCAGCGGGCTCGCGGCCTATCTCAAGGACAACGGCATCGACCTCCTGATCGACGCCACCCACCCGTTCGCCGCCCAGATTTCGCTGAACGCCGTCGCCGCCGCCGCGATGGCCGGCGTGGCGCTCATCCGCTACACCCGGCCGCCGTGGGAGCGTGAACCCGGCGACAACTGGCTCGAAGTCGACAGCCTGGAAGCGGCGGCCGAAGCGCTGGCGGGCGAGCCCAAGTGCGTGTTCCTGACCGTCGGCCGGCTCGGTCTCGCCGCCTTCGAGGTGGCGCCGCAGCACCATTACGTCGTCCGCTCCATCGACCCGCCGGACGAGCTCAACCTGCCCGACCACCGGCTGCTGCTCGAGCGCGGCCCGTTCGACGAAGCGTCGCAGGCGGCGCTGATGCAGGCCGAGCGCGTCGAGATCATGGTGACCAAGAATGCCGGCGGCGATGCCACCTACGGCAAGGTGGCGGCGGCCCGTTCCCTCGGTCTGCCGGTGATCATGGTGCAGCCGCCGGCCTCCCCCGACGTCACCACCTATCACGAGCTCAACGACGTGCTGGCGGCGATCGAGGCTCATGGCGCCTCGCTGGCCGCCGAACGCGGCGTGTAGAACCAGGGGCGACCGTTCGGTCGAGCCACCAGCCGGCTCGCCGACGAGCCGATGATCACCACCGTCGCCATGTCGGCGAGCCCGGGATCGGCGGTGCCGAGATCGGTGACCACGATGGCCTCGTCCGGTCGACCGACGGCGCGGGCGAAGGCGACGGGCGTCGCCGCCGCCTTGAGCGTCCGCAGCAGCGCAAAGGCGTCGTGAATGCGACCCGGCCGGGCCCGCGAGGCGGGATTATAGAGGGCGATGACGAAATCGCCGGTGGCGGCGGCGACAAGACGCCGCTCGACCAACGCCCAGGGCTTCAGGTTGTCCGACAGCGAGATGGCGCAGAAGTCGTGACCGAGCGGCGCACCGAGCCGGGCGGCGGCGGCCTGCATGGCCGAGACGCCGGGCATCACCGTGACGGCCAGCGTCCGTGCCGTTGCGTCGGCATCGATGGCCTCGAAGACGGCGGCGGCCATGGCGAAGACGCCGGGATCGCCGCCCGACACCACGGCGACGACGCGGCCCTGACGGCAGAGGTCGATGGCCAGGCGGGCCCGGTCGAGTTCGACGCGGTTGTCCGAGCCGTGGCGCCGCTGGTCGGGCCGCAACGGGCAGCGATCGAGATAGGGGCCGTAGCCGACGAGATCGCTGGCGCGGCCGAGCGCCGCCTCGACCTCGGGCGTCCGCCAGCCGTCGGGGCCGGGGCCGAGGCCGACCACCAGGATTTCACCGGCGGCGCTCATGGCCGCCGCCCTTCGCCGGGCACCAGGATCAACGAGAAATAGGGTGCCGCGTCGTCCGGCTTGTCGCGGAGCGGCACCACCGTCTCGCCGGCCATCGAACCGCGCTCGACGTAGATGGCGCGGTCGGCGAGGCCGGCGGCGGCGAGCGCCCGCCGGACCTTGGGGAAGTTGGTGCCGAGCTTCATGATCACCGCCGCGTCGGCGTTGGCGAGGCGCTCGACCAGCACCGGTTCGGAGAGCGTGCCCGGCAGCACGGTCAGCACGTCGTCGCCCCAGGTCATGGGGGCACCGGCCGCCGCCCAGCAGCCGGCCATGCCGGTGACGCCGGGCGTCACCTCGACGGCGAAGCGCTGGTTGAGGCGGATGAAGATGTGCATGAACGAGCCGTAGAACAGCGGATCGCCCTCGGCCACCAGCACGACGTCGCGGCCGGCCTCAAGGTGGCCGGCGATGGTCGCCGCCGCCTCGGCATAGAAGGCGGCGATGGTGTCGACGTAGACCGGATCGGCAAAGCTCATCTCGGTGGTGAGCGGATAGTAGAGCGGCAGTTCCTCGGTGCCCGGCCGCACGTAGGGTTCGATGATGGCGCGGGCGTTGCCGCGCCGGCCCTTCTTGGCGAAATAGGCCAGCACCGGCGCCGCGCCGATCAGTCGGGCCGCCTTCACCGTCAGGAGTTCCGGGTCGCCCGGGCCGACGCCGACGCCGTGGAGCGTGCCGAGGGGGATCACGTTGGTCATTCCTTGTCGCTCGCCAGCGCGTTGAGGGCGGCCGCCGTCATGGCCGAACCGCCCTTGCGGCCGCGCACCACCAGATAGCGCAATCGGCCGTCGGCCATCAGATCGTCCTTGGATTCGGCGGCGCCGACGAAGCCGACCGGCATGCCGATGACGGCGGCCGGCGGCGGCACGCCGTCGTCGATCAGTTCCATCAGCCGGTAGAGCGCCGTCGGGGCGTTGCCGATGGCCACCACGGCGCCGGCGATGCGCGGCCGCCACAGCTCCATGGCCGCCGCCGTGCGCGTGGTGCCGAGCCGGGCGGCCAGCGCCGGCACGGCCGGATCGCGCAGAGTGCAGATCACGGCGTTGTCGGCCGGCAGGCGGGCGCGGGTGACGCCGTGAGCCACCATCTCGCTGTCGCAGAGGATCGGCGCGCCGGCCCGGAGCGCCGCCCGGGCGGCGTCGACGGCGCCGGGGGCAAAGACGATGTCGGCGGCCACCTCGACCATGCCCGAGGCGTGAATGATGCGCACCGCCACCGGCTCTTCGGCGGGCGAGAAGCGGCCGAGGTCGGCCTCGGCGCGGATGATGGCGAACGAACGCCGGTAGATGTCGGCGCCGTCGCGAACGTAGTCGCGGCGCTGTCCGGTGGTCATGGGGCGAAGCCTCCCGCTGCGAGCGCTTGAACGACCGCTTCGGCCGTCAGCCCTTGCCTTATTGCCTTGTCGTCGGCCCGTCCATGGGCAACGACGTCGTAGAGGCCGGCGCGGCCGACCACGGTCACCGCGTGGGCAGCGCTCGACGCGCAGCCCTTGGCGCAACCGGAGACGTGCAGCCAGGCGCCCGAGGTCGCTGCCGGCCGCAGCCTCGCCAGTTGCTCGGCCAGGGGCCGCGTCGCCACGCTGGCAGCGGCGCAGCCCGGCGCGCCGGGACAGGCGGCAACGAAAAGGCGGGGATCGGCGGCATCGACGATGAGACCGGCGGCGGCAAAGCGATCGACGGTGGCGCTGCCCGGCACGACGACGAGAGCCCAGGGCGTCAGGCGCAAGCCGGCCGGGGCCGCTTCGGCCAGCGTCGACATCTGCGCGGCGGTCAGGCGGCCGAACGGCGCGGCGACGCCAAGGCGACCGGCGTGCCGGCCGAGCAGCGCCGCCCGATCCAGGACGCGGGGCGGCAGGTTGAGGGTAATCGGCGTCAGGCCGGCGGCGGCAAGCACGGGGTCCGGGCCGAGAGCGGCGATCAGCGCGGCCAGGCGGCGAGGCGGCGGATCAAGGCGGGGCGCCAGACGCAAAAAGGCGTGGGCGAGGGCCAGGGCGGCGGCAACGGCCTGCCCCGGCGGCACGCGGGCCACGGCGGCGCCGGCCAGCGTCACGACGACGCCGGCCGGTGTGCCGATCAGGCCGACATCGGCGATGGCCCCGAGTGGAAAGGCGCCGCCATCGTCGACGGCAAAGCCGAACTTAGCCGGCAAATCTGCGAAGTTGCCGGCCGTTAGCGCCGCCTCCAGCTGGCGCGCCAGCGCGGTGGCGTCAAGGCAGGCGGCGGGGTCGAGATCGGAGAGCGGCGAGGCCACGACGTTGCGCACCCCTTCGCCGGCGGCGTCGGCGTCGACGAGGCCGAACGGCATCAGCCCGGCGATGACGGCGGCGACGCCCGCAGCCGTCAGCCCGCGCAATTGCAGGCCGCCCCGCCGACCGAGATCGATGGCGCCGTTGCCGTGGGTCGCGGCGAGCGTGGCGATGGCCTCCGCCGCGGCGCTCGTCAGGCGCCCGGCCGGCGGGCGCAGGCGGACGAGCAGGCCGTCGCCGGTCGGCATCGGCCTGAAGAGGCCGGGACAGGCGCCGCGCACGGTCATAGCAGCGCCTCCGTGTCGTCGAGGCGGGCGGCGACGAAGTTGCGCCGACAGGTCCAGTGGCCGCGCGCCAGCGCCTGACGCAGACGGGCGAGGCTGTCGGCGGCGGCAAGGGGATTGGCGGCAACGAGAAAGTCGCGCACGGCGTCGTCGCCGAAGGTGGCGTCGAACAGACGGTCGAAGGCGCTGTCGCTGACGACGTCGGCAAGGGCGGCGAGCGCGCAGAGATTGGCGATGGCCTCGGCGATCTCGCCGGCGCCGCGATGACCGTGGCGCATCTGGCCGGCGATCCAGCGGCGGTTGGCGGCGCGACCGTGGACGACGCGCCCCACCTCCTCGGCGAGCGTGCGGACACGCGGACCGCCGCCGGTGGTATCGACGTGGTAGAGCGCCGCCTTGCCACCGAGGGCCTCGACGGCGGCGGCGAAGCCGCCCTCGTGGGCGGCGAAAGCATCGTTGGAGAGGACGTCCTGACCCTCGAGGTCCTGGACGTGGACGAAGGCGTCGGCCTGCCGCACCTGCGCCTCGAACAGGTGCCGGGCCGGCCGGGCGCCATCGCGATCGTAGGCATGGCCGGAGGCGGCGAGAAAGTCATCGGCCAGTTCGCTGCGCCGCTGCCAGTCGCCGCTGTCGAGACGGGCCGACACGCCGGCCCCGAAGGCGCCGGGGGCGGCGCCGAAGACGCGCGACAGGCTGGCGGCCGACTGCCCGGCCAGGGGGTTGACGTCGGCGGGCTCGTCCAAGGCGGCGACGGCGCGCACGGCGGCGTCGTAGAGCTCGATCAGGCCGCCGAACACGTCGCGGAACAGGCCGGAGACACGCAAGGTGACGTCGACGCGCGACCGCCCGAGGCGGGCCGGGGCCAGAATTTCGAAACCGGAAACGCGGCCGGTGGCTCCGTCCCAGGTCGGGCGCACGCCGAGCAGGGCCAGCGCCTGGGCCAGATCGTCGCCGCCGGTGCGCATCGAGGCCGAAGCCCAGACGTCGAGCACGACGGCGCGCGGCCAGTCGCCGTGATCCTCGACATAGCGCGCCACCACCTCCTCGGCGGTCCGGCGGCCGATCTCCCAGGCGGTGCGCGTCGGCACGGAGCGGGGGTCGATGGCGTAGAGGTTGCGGCCGGTAGGCAGACAGTCGAGGCGGCCGCGTCCCGGCGCTCCGGCCGGCCCGGCCGGCACGAAACGGCCGTCGAGCGCGGCGAGCAGGCCGGCCCGTTCGGCGGCGCCGCAGGCGGCGAGACGATCGACGAGGTCCGGCCCGCCAAGGGTGGCGGCGGCGTGGGCGGCGAGCCGATCGGGCGCGGGGGCGCGGCCGAAGACGTGCAGACCGTCAGCGATGCGCATGTCCTTGACGTCGCAGATCCAGGCGTCGAGCCGGGCCAGCTTGTCGGCGGCGTCGAGATCGGCGGTGAGGCCGGCGGCTTCGGCGACGCCGGCCTGCTCGGCCCTGACGAGGATGGCGTCGGCAAGGTGGCGGGCGCGGCGCGGATCGAGGGCCTGCGCGGCGGCGAACTCGTCGACCAGCATTTCGAGTTCGGCGACATCGCCGTCGCTGCCGGCGGCGATGAGCGGCGGCGTCAGGTGGCCGAGCGTCAGGGCGCCGATGCGGCGGCGGGCCTGCGCCGCCTCGCCGGGATTGTTGACGATGAACGGGTAGACGACCGGCAGACCATCGGTCAGCACCGCCGGCGGGCAGGCCGGTGACAGCGCCACCGCCTTGCCGGGCAGCCATTCCAGCGTGCCGTGGGTGCCAAGATGGATCATGGCGTCGATGCCAGCGCGGCGGCGCAGCCAGAGATAGAAGGCGACGTAGGCGTGAGGCGGCGGCAGCGCCGGATCGTGGTGATCGGTGGCGCGCGCCTCGGCCAGACCGCGATCGGGCTGGACGGCGACGATCAGACGGCCGGCCACCAGCACGCGGAGGCGCAGGGCGGCGCCGACGGCGGCAACGTCCTCCTCCGGCTCGCCCCAGCGATCGCGGACGGCGCGACGGAACTCGGCCGGCAGGGTGGCGAACCAGACGCCGTAGTCGGCCAGTGGCACGTCGACATAGGCCGCTCCGGTCTCGAGGGCGCGGATGAGAGCGGCGGCGTCCGGCAGTTCCCCGACGGAAAAGCCGGCGGTCCGCAGGTCGTCGGCGATGGCGACGAGCGAGGCCGGGCCGTCGAGACCGACGGCAAAGGCGGTGCGACCGCCCCGGCCCTGATAGTTGGAGAGGACGAGCGCCAGCGTCCGTTCGCCGCGCGGCCTGGCGGCAAGCGCGCACCAGCCGGCGGCCAGCCGCACCAGCCGGGCGATGCCGTCGGCGTCGGGGGCATGGAGGATAGAGGTGAACTCGGTGGCGGCCTGACGGGCGCCGACGGCCTTGAACGACAGCACCGGACCGATCAGCCGACCGTCGACCTCGGGCAGCACGACGTTCATGGCCAGATCGGCGGCGGCCAGGCCGCGCGTGCCGGCCTGCCAGACCTGGCGCGAGGTCGTCGCCAGCGCCGCCTGGATCACCGGCACGCCGGCCCGGTCGAGCACGCTGCCGCCGTCCGGCAGCTGGGCCGAGAAGGCGGTGGTGTTGATGATGATGTCGGGACGAAAAACGTCGATCTCGGCGGCGATCAGCGGCAGCGCCTCGCCATCCTTGAGACTGGTGACGTAAAGCGGCAGCACGGCGAAGCCGGCGGCGGCGAGCGCGTCGGCCAGCGCCGCGATGGGAGCGACATCGCCGGCGTTGAGATGGGCGCGGTAGAAGACGACAAGCGCGCGGTGGTCGCCGTCCGCGTGCGCGGCCGGGGCGTAGCGGCCGGCCGCCGGCTGCGGCCGGGGCGGCGCCAGCGCCAGCGCGCCGCCGAGGCGGTTGGCGATGAAGGCGATGGCCGAGCGGACGTTGTCGGGACCGCCGGCGGCGAACCAGGCGACGAGGCGGTCGAGATCGGCGGCAGGTAGCGTCGAGGCGGCGGCCAGGCGCGGGTCGGGCCGGTCGTCGCCGGCGATGATGGCGAGCTCGCAGCCGTGCCGACGCGCCGCCATGGCCAGCTCGTCGACGCCATAGCGCCAGTAGTCGGCCCCGCCCAGCAGGCGCACCAGCACGAAGCGGGCGTGGCGGGCGGTGTTCTCCAGGTAGAGGTCGACCGAATAGGGGTGGCGCAGCGCGGCGAGGTTGGCAAGGCGCAGCGTCGGCGCCGCCGCGCCGAGGCCGGCGTGCACGGCGGCCATCAACGACAGATCGCTATCGGAAAACGACAGGAAGACCACGGCGGCCGGACTCTGGCCGAGATCGACCGCCTGGACGGCGTCGTCCAGCGACCGGATCTGTTCGGCCAGAATGTGCATGCCGGCGCCTCCCCGTCAGGCCAGCGCGGCGCGGACGGCCGCTTCGTCGATGCCCTGTTCGGCGATCACCACCAGACGGCTGGCGCGCGCTTCGTCGGGCCGCCACGGCCGATCGAAACCGGTGCGGAAGCGGGCGCCGACGCCCTGCACCAGCAGGCGCATCGGCTTGCCGGGCACGGCGACGAAACCCTTGACGCGCAGGATATCGTGGGCCTCGACGACGGCCTTGAGGCGCGCGACCAGCGCTTCCGGGCTATCAACCGTCACGTCGACGGCGAAGGTGGCGAAATCGTCGTGATCGTGGGCGCCGAGGCCGTCGTGATGGCTGGGCCGGGCGAGGAGATCGTCCTCGGCGGCGACGGCAAGGCCGAGCAGCACGTCGGCGTCGACGCGGCCCTCGCGCACCGGCAGAACGCGCACGGCCCGCGGCAGGCTGGCCTCGATGCCGGTCACCACCTGCCGCACTGCGTCGGCGTCGAGCAGGTCGGTCTTGTTGAGGATGACGAGATCGGCGGCCAGCAGTTGGTCCTCGTAGACCTCCTCAAGCGGATTGTCGTGATCGATGGCCAGATCGGCGGCGCGCTCGGCCAGCACGGCGGCCGGATCGTCGGCGAAGCGGCCGGCGGCCACGGCGGCGGCGTCGACCACGGCAATGACGCCGTCGACGGTGAGGCGGGCGCGCACGTCCGGCCAGTCGAAGGCCTTGATCAGCGGCTTGGGCAGGGCGAGGCCGGAGGTCTCGACGACGATGTGGTCGGGGCGATAGGCACCGGCGGTCAGCCGGTCGATGGCCGGCAGGAAATCGTCGGCGACGGTGCAGCACAGGCAGCCGTTGGCGAGCTCGATGATGCCGTCGTCGCCGCAGGCCGGCGCGCCACACGACTTCAGCAGGTCGCCGTCGACGCCGACGTCGCCGAACTCGTTGATGATAAGGGCGATGCGCCGGCCGCCGGCGTTCTCGAGGAGATGGCGGATGAGCGTCGTCTTGCCAGCGCCGAGGAAGCCGGTGACGATGGTGACGGGAACTTTGGACGGGGACATGTCGGCCTCTGAGACGGAAGGGACGGGAAAAGCCACTCAGCGTCCGGCCGCGACGGCGGCAGGGCGGCGCACCACCGGGCGGGTGGCGGCATCAGACCATGGCGGCAACGATCGGCTCGACATCTTCGGTCCTTTCCCACCCCACCGGCGGTCTGGAAATCGGTCACGTCGAAGGCAGGTCTCCTGGCTCACGGATCGATGCCGGCCATCACCTTCCCGACCGTCTGGCCAGTGGTGCCCGATGCCCGGCTCCCCGTTCACAGTTGCGGGGGCAGCTGCGGCTTGCCGACCGGCCGGTCGGGTCCGCATTCCCTTTTCACCCTTCGGAGCGAAGGGACCTTCAACCCGGTCATTTGCGACGGCCGGGCGGGAGATGTCAACAGACGAGCCGCCAGCGGCGCCGGCGCCGCCATCCTTAATCCCCCCTTAAACCGCCGCATTTATCTTCGACAGCATGGACCCGCCGTCCCCGGCCCGGCGCCGCGCGGGCGGCACGACAACGAAAGCGACGGCATGGGCAAGCGAGACGGCAGGGATCGGACGGAACGGCAGGAGCCGCCGCTGTCGCGCCCGCGCGCCGACGACGGTCTGACGGCCGGGCCCGGCGACCGTTTCACACCCTACCGGCCGTTGCCGGGATCGGGGAAGCCGCGACGGCCGCGCCTCGACGACCGCATGGAGCCGCCCCTCAGCACCGGGGCCGACGAGGAGACCCCGATGCCCAAGCGGCGAGACGGCGGCAAGGCGGGCAAGGCGACCAAGGAGCGGCGGCGCTCCGGCTCGATGCTCGGCCGACTGATCGGCGGTCTGTTCTACTGGGGCACCGTCTGCGCCCTCTGGGGCGTCATCGCCGCCATTGGCGTGCTCGGCTACACCTTCGCCACCCTGCCCAAGCTCGACGACTGGAAGGTGCCGGCGCGGCCGCCCAACATCGAGATCGTCGACGCCGCCGGGGCGCTGATCGCCAACCGTGGCGACACCGGTGGCGAGCAGATGAAGCTGTCGGAGATGTCGCCCTACCTGCCCAAGGCGGTGATCGCCATCGAGGACCGGCGCTTCTACCATCACTTCGGCGTCGACCCGCTGGGCCTCGTCCGCGCCTTCGTCACCAACATGACGTCGGGCGGCGTGGTGCAGGGCGGCTCGACGCTGACGCAGCAATTGGCCAAGAACCTGTTCCTGCAGCCCGAACGGACGATGAAGCGCAAGCTGCAGGAAGTGGTGCTGGCGCTGTGGCTGGAATGGCGCTTCTCCAAGGACGAGATCCTGGAGATGTACCTCAACCGCGTCTATCTCGGCGCCGGCGCCTTCGGCGTCGACGGGGCCGCCCATCGCTATTTCGACAAGTCGGCCAGCGATCTCGACCTGATGCAGGCGGCCACCATCGCCGGCCTGCTCAAGGCGCCGTCGCGCTACGCGCCGACCAACTCGCCCGATCTTGCCGCCAAGCGCGCCCGCACCGTGCTCGGCGCCATGGTCGACGAGGGCTACATCAGCCAGAAGGACGCCGACGCCGCCGCGTCCGGCGGCGCGCCGGTGGCCATCGCCCGCAACGCCAGCGCCGCCAACTACGTCGCCGACTGGGTGATGGACCTGCTGCCCGGCTACGTCGCCCATGTGCGGCAGGACATCGTCGTCACCACCACCATCGACGTGCGCCTGCAGGCGGCGGCCGAGGCGGCGGTGCGGACGACGCTGGCCAAGGAGGGGGCCAAGTACAATGCCAGCCAGGGCGCGCTGGTGGCCATCGACAACGATGGCGCCGTCAAGGCCATGGTCGGCGGCCGCGACTACGGCGAGAGCCAGTTCGACCGGGCCATCGACGCCAAGCGCCAGCCCGGTTCCAGCTTCAAGCCGTTCGTCTATCTCACCGCCATCGAGCACGGCTACACGCCCGACAGCGTGGTGGTGGACGAACCGATCTCCATCAAGGGTTGGTCGCCGAAGAACTACGAGGGCAAGTTCCTCGGGCCGGTGACGCTGACGACGGCGCTGGCCGAATCGCTCAACACCGTGGCAGCGCGGCTGACGGCCGAACTCGGACCGGCAACGGTGACGCAGACGGCGCGGCGGCTTGGCATCATGAGCCCGCTGCACGACAATCCGTCTATCGCCCTCGGCACCGCCGAGGTGACGCCGATGGAAATCACCTCGGCCTATGTGCCGTTCGCCAACGGCGGCTGGGGCATCATTCCCTACGTCATCGACGACATCGCCACCAAGGACGGCAAGCGGCTGTTCCATCGCCAGGGCGAGGGACCGGGCCGCGTGGTCGATGAAAAGGTGGTCGGCACCATGAACCGCATGCTGATGACGGTGCTGACCGCCGGCACCGGCCAGAAGGCGTTTCTCAAGGACCGGCCGGCGGCCGGCAAGACCGGCACCAGCCAGGACTTCCGCGACGCCTGGTTCATCGGCTACGTCAACGGCCTCACCGCCGGCGTCTGGCTTGGCAACGACGACAATTCGCCGACGCGCAAGGCCACCGGCGGCGCTCTGACGGCGCTGGTCTGGAACCGCTTCATGACCGAGGCGCTGGCCGGCGTGGCGCCACGGCCGCTGCCGGGACTCGATCTTCTGACGCCGCCGCCGACCGTCGACACGACCATCGCCGCCACCGACGGCCTGCCGACGCAGGGGCCGCAACTGCCCGGTGCCGTGGCGCCGCCGGTCGACGTGCCGGTCAACGGCGCCACGCCGCGCGAAAAAAGTCTGCTCGAACGGCTGTTCGGCAACTGAACGGCGCTCAGACGAGCCGATGCAAGCCGGCACCGTGGGCGGTCAGCCAGGCACGCGCCTCGTCGGTGCGGGGCGCCAGAGCCCGGCAGATGGTCCAGAAGCGCGGCGAATGGTTCATTTCCCTGAGGTGCGCCACCTCATGGGCGACAACGTAGTCGAGCACGAACGGCGGCGCCATGACGAGGCGCCAGGAAAAATTGAGCGCTCCGCGCACCGAGGCCGACCCCCAGCGCGTGCGGGTATCCTTGATGTGGATGGCCGTCGGCCGCACGCCGAGCGCCGCCGCGTGCCGGGCCACCGCCGCCTCGATGTCGGCTCGGGCTTCCTTGCGCAGATGATCGGTCAGCCGCCGGTGGGCGTGATCGCCACCGGCCACCAGCAGCGCCGCCTCGCCCTCGGTCTCGACGAGGCGCACCAGCCCGCGCGTGGCGCCGGTGAGGCGCACGGCCACCGTCCGGCCGCGCAGGGGCAGGGTTTCGGCGATCGCCGCCGCGGCAACGGGGGCGGCCATACGGCTCTGCAGCCAGCCGGCGTGGCGGGTGACAAAGTCGCGAGCGGTGCTCAGCGAGCCCCGGGCCGGCACGGTGACGATGGCGCCGTCGCCGGCGCGCGTCAGACGCAGGATGAAGTGTTTGGCGCGGGCGTTGCGCCGCACCACGACGTCGACGACCCGATCGCCGACCGGCACCGCGATGACGGTTCGCCGGGCGGCGCCCCCCAGTCCGACTGCCGACAGGAAACGATTCGCCATCACCCGAGTGTAATGGGCCTCAGTGTTATGGGAAAGCGGCCCACCGCAAGGGCGGGCCGCCAGCGGCTGGCAACGGCGGCCAATCAGCCGGCCGACGGGGTGCGGTTGGCCTTGAAGCGGTCGAACTCTTCCTGGTCCTTGGCGCGGCGCAGGTTGCGCAGGAACTCGTCGAACTCGTCGCGCATGCGGTCGAGGGCGGCGCGTTCTTCCTCAAGGCGCTTGAGTTCGGCGGCGCGATACGCGTCGAAGGCGCTGTTGCCGGTGGCCCCGAAGCCGGGATGGCGGTGGTGATGGCGACGGGCCATGCGCGACCACTCCGGCGACACCTCCGCCCATTTCGAACGCATGCGGTCGCCCCAGAGCATGTAGGCGAGCATGGCCAGTCCGAGCGGCCAGAAGACGATGAAGCCGACGACCATCAAGCCGATCGACAGGGGGTGAAATCCGGGTCTCAAGAGACAGCTCTGCATTGGCTTCCTTTCCGGAGCGGTACCCGAGGGCGGCGCTCCACGCATCAGGTCGCCGAAGCGGCATCGATCGAACCGGCAAGACGGCACCGGCCCGGCGAACGGCATTCAACCGCTCTGCCAGTGCAAGGCGTCACCGCGCTTGCTTGAAACGAACTCCGCGGGGCCCGGCCGCCGCGTCGGCCAACCTCTGCCGGTGGTGCGAGCGGATCGCGCGGAGCCCCTGCTCCGACAACGATTATCGAAGTGGCCTCAGCCCCTGCCCCCTTCAAGAGGCCAATGCGAATTTACTTGGCCGCCGGGAGGTCGTTCACGCGGTTTGCAACGGCGGCGAGCTGGCGAAACACCGACGCTGGGCCGATGCAGAACGGTCTCGCCATGATATCCATCAAGCGAACCAGTGCGTCTTTCGTCGAAAATTGCCTCAAAAAGCCGCTTCAAAGGCCTCGGCGACAAAAAACACGCAACAGAAAAGCAAAGACCTGTGTTAAGACTGGTGCCGGAGCGGTTCTGAAAAGCGGTCGGGCTGGAGCGTCATCGGCGAGGGCGTGTTGACGCGACGGACACAGGTAACGAATTCTGCAGTGGAAAAGCTCTTGTTAACGAACTGGTTCGACGCCGCGCTCCGCTGGTGTCGGTCTGGAGCTTTATTTTGGCGGAGATGAGAAGACAGAATGGGTAAGGGTAAGGACTTCCGTCCGCCGCGGCGGCGCGGTGGATTTGATGACGATATGATGCCGTCGTTCGACATTCGTCCGGAGAGACCCCCACGCAGCAATTTCGGCGGCCCGTCGCCGCTTGATAGCGCACCGCCGTCAGGCCCCGTCGTCGAGGCGACCGTGTCCTGGTTCAACCCCGAGAAGGGCTTCGGCTTCACGTCCCTGACCGATGGGTCGGGCGACGCCTTCCTGCACATCGGTCAGCTGCAGGCCGTCGGTCGCGACAACGTCGCGCCGGGCTCGACGCTCAAGGTCCAGGTGGCCCAGGGCGCCAAGGGCAAGCAGGTGGTCAAGGTTCTGACCGTCGACGAATCGACCGCCACGCCGCAGGCGCCGCGCGGTCCGCGTCCGACCGGCCCGCGTCCGGCCTTCGGTGATCGTCCGAGCTACGGCGAGCGTTCCGGCGGCTTCGGCGATCGTTCGGGCGGCTTCGGTGCGCCGCGTCCGCCGCGTCGCAGCGTCGACACGTCGTCGGCGACCCCGCTCGATGGCGTGGTCAAGTGGTTCAACCCGGAGAAGGGCTTCGGCTTCGTGGCCGGCGAAGACGGCGGCAAGGATGTGTTCGTGCACATCTCGGTGCTGCAGTCGGCCGGCATGGGCCCGCTCGTCGATGGCCAGCGCGTCGCCATGAAGATCGTCGAGACCCCGAAGGGCCGTGAGGCCGTCGAAGTCACGCTGATCGACTGAGCTTGACGTTCTGATGAACTCAGACACCCGGTCGCCCCTGGCGGCCGGGTGTTTGCTTGTCTCCAGGTGTTTGCTTGTCTTGGGCACTGGCGCGGCCGCTTTCCTTGCGCGCCGCTGATCGCGAAAGCCGCCGGCACTTTTCGGCGCGGCAGATTTTTTCACCCGCCGCTGCCCCCGAAAACCGCCGGCACTTTTCGGCGCGGCGGGGTGTCACGGCATGCGGATGACGAACAGCTTGCGCGTCGTCTCCTTGACCTCCCAGATGCCGCTGAAGCCGGGTCGCAGGATGAAACTGTCGCCGGCGCGCAGCACGATGGGCGTCGGCACGCCGTCCTGGTGGACGACGCTGATGCCCGACAGGATCGAGCAGAACTCCCACTCGTCATAGACGACGCGCCAAGCGCCGGGCGTCGCTTCCCAGACACCCGAATAGAGCTTTTCGGCATCGCGCTCCTCGACCAGCCAGGTGCGCGTGCGCGGATTGCCCTTGATGACGCGAGCCGGATCGGGACCGCCGTCATCGGGTTCGATGGCGGAGAGGTCGAACGGCAGGAACAGGGCTTCCTCGGACATGGTGGCCATCCTTGCGTCGGGGTCAAAGCAAAACCGCCGGACGAGAAACGCGCCGCCGGTCAATGACATCACGCCGCCGATCGCCTCGGCGACAAACCTCCGGCCATCACCGGTCCGGTCGCTGCCTCGGGATGGATCGGCCCGAAGGCTAGATCGACAATCACACCACGCGCGTTGCCGCCGAAGGGCGACAACAACGACGCCTGCCTGTACGACGACACGGCGGGAGGGGCCGGTCGGATGCTGTCCATGCCGTCGCCGCCGGGTGGGGAGGGTCGGATGCGGTCGGTGGGCGAACGGCTCGGGAACGGGCGCCGCCTCCAGGCCGCCACCCGTTGTGCTGGCAAGCCTAGGCGGCTTTGACAAATCGGGCAATCCGCCAAGCGGATAGGAGCCACCCGGCCGGTGCCGCCGACGAGACCCACAAAGCCCGTCGACAAGCGGCGGCCCAACTGGTTCAATCCCGCCACTGCGTCGGTGGGCCCGCCGCCCATCCCACGTCAACCATCCAGCGAGGTTTCACCATGAAGCTGCTTCGTCACGGGCCGGCCGGCCAGGAACGGCCGGGGCTCATCGATACCGACGGTCGCATCCGCGATCTTGCCGGCGTGATCGACGATCTTGCCGGGGCCGCCCTCGGGCGCGCCTCGCTCGACCGCCTGCGTCAGATCGACCCGGCCAGCCTGCCGCTGGTCGCTGCGGGCACGCGCCTTGGCCCGCCGGTGGCCGGCACGCGCAACTTCATCGGCGTCGGCCTCAACTATTCCGACCATGCCGCCGAGACCGGCGCCGCCGTGCCGCGCGAGCCGCTGCTGTTCAACAAGGCGCCCAACTGCATCGTCGGTCCCGATGACGACATCGTCGTGCCGCCCGGCTCGACCAAGCTCGACTGGGAGATCGAACTCGCCGTCGTCATCGGCGAGACGGCGTGGCAGGTGACCGAGGCCGAGGCCCTCGCCCACGTCGCCGGCGCCTGCTTGTGCAACGACGTGTCCGAGCGCGCCTTCCAGACCGAGGGCACCGGCCAGTGGATGAAGGGCAAGGGTTGCCCGACCTTCGGGCCGCTGGGACCGTGGCTGGTGACACTCGATGAAATCCCCGACCTGCAGGCGCTGGCCATGGCGCTCGACGTCAACGGCGAGGCGCGTCAGCGCGGCAACACCGATACCATGGTGTTCGGCGTCGCCCATCTGGTGGCGTTCATCTCGCGTTTCGTCCGGCTCGATCCCGGCGACGTCATCACCACCGGCACACCGCCCGGCGTCGGGCTGGGCATGAAGCCGCCGCAGTTCCTCAAGGCCGGGGATCGGCTGCATCTCCGCGTCGACCGGCTCGGCGAGCAGAACGCCCGCGTCGTCGCCGCCGGTTAGCTCAGGCCGTCGCCGCCGCGAGGGCGGCGGCAAACGCCTGCTGGCGGATGGCGAGATGGCGGTGGCAGGCGGCCGCCGCCGCGTCACCGTCATCGCCGAGAAGGGCCGCCACCGCGGCGGCGCGACTGGCGGCGGCGCGCTCCCGTTCGGCGATGGCCAGCGGCAGCACGGCGGCGCAGAACCTGAGACCGATGAGCAGCAGCTCGCCGGCTTCCGTCACCAGGCGGTTGCCGGTGGCGGCGAGCAGCAGGCGGTGAAAACGCAGCTCGCTGGCGCTCCCCTCGCCCGCGACCAGATCGTCGGCGAGCGGTGGCGCCGCGGCCAGTGCCGCCCGCGCGGCGTGATCCCCGGGCAGGGCGACGAAACGACGGGCCGCCGGCCCTTCGAGGGCGTCGCCAAGCTCGAACAGCTCGCCGAGGTAGGCGGCCGTCAGGCCGAGAACGGCCCAATGGCTGTTGGGCCGTTTGGCCAGCAGGCCGGCACGGGCGAAACGGCCGAGCCCTTCGCGCAGCGGCGCCGTGCCGACGCCGAGTTCGCGGGCAAACGCTAGCTCGTTGAGGACGGCCGGACGGACGCCGGACGCCGCCAGACGCCGCCACACCGCGTCGTCGATCTGGGTGGCCAGCGGCACCGTTTCGCCTTCGGTGAAGAAATCAGCGGCCTCGACCGGTCGCAGCCGAACCTTGAGGCGTTTGTCCCACTGGAGAAGGCCGGTGTGGACCAGTTCCGACAGGATGGCCCGCACGGTCGTCCGGCTGACGCCCAGCCGCTCGGCCAGCGCTGGTTCCGGCGGCAACTTCGGCGCCTCCTGCAGCAGCAGCAGACAGCGATTGTAGGCGTCCTTGAACAGCTGGTTCGGCTTGGCCATGGCGGGCCGTCAGGAAGCGTGGGCGAAGGCGGCGGCGCGGTCGAGCGAGCGTTCGAGATCGGCCGGCTGCAGCGGCTTGGCCAGCCAGTCGTCGAACAGGCCGTCCTCGCAGCCGGCGCGGGTCTCCGGCACCGCGTCGGCGGTGAGCGCCACGAGGCGCGTGGCGGCGACACCGGCGTCGGCGAACAGGACGCGGATGCGCCGGGCCGCCTCGATGCCGTCGACCTCGGGCATGTGCACGTCCATCAGGATGACGTCGAACGGCGCCTCGCCATTGGCGATGGCGGCAGTGACGATCTGGATGGCCCGGCGGCCGTCGCCGGCCACGGTGACGCGATGGCCGAGCTTTTCCATCAGGCTGCGGCCGAGCAGCAGGTTGATCTCGTTGTCGTCGCAGAGCAGCACCGACAGGCGATGGGCCGGCACGACCGGTTCCGGCGCGGCCTTGACCGGTTCGGACGCGGCGAAGCCCGCCTCGCCGATCAGCGTGCGGACGACGGCGATAAGCGAGCGGGCCCGCACCGGCTTGACCAGATAGGCGCCATAGCCGGCCTGTTGCAGTTCGCCGAGCATCGCGCGTTCGTTGGGAACGATGAGCACGCCGGCCGGCGTGTCGGTGACGGAGCGAATGCGGTCGATGAGCGCCACGGCGTCACCGGCGGCAGCGTCGACCAGGATGGCGTCGGGGCGCCAGGCGCCGGCCAGCTCGACCTCGAGGTCCTTCTGCGTTGCCAGCGTCACGTCGGCGCCGGCGTCGAACAGGCGGCGCAGCACCATCGGCCCTTCGATGAGGGCGTGCGACACCACCAGGATGCGCCGGCCCTCGAGCACGCGGATCGCGCTCGGCGGCGGGGGCGGCACCGGCCGGCGGGCGACGGCGGGCTGCACGAAGCTTGCCTCGAGCCGAGCCAGGGCGGCGCGCGCGCCCGACAGACCGTCGGCGGTGACAGCCTCCGGGGCGGCCGCCACCGGCTCGGACGGCCGGACGATGTCGGCGTCGATGGCGAGGCGGACGGTGAAGGAGAAGCAGGCACCGGCGCCGGGCGTCGATTCGAGGCGGATGTCGCCGCCCATCAACCGGACGAGCTGGCGGGCGATGGCCAGGCCGAGACCGGTGCCGCCGTAGGCGCGGGCCGGCCCCGGTTCGGCCTGCTCGAACTCGCCGAAAATGCGTTCCTGATCGCCGGCGGCGATGCCGATGCCGGTGTCGCGCACCTGAAAGTGGATGGCGGTGCGGCCGTCGTCGCCGCCCATGGTCAGCACCTCGATGGCGACACCGCCCTCGCCGGTGAACTTGATGCCGTTGCCGGCCAGATTGAACAGCACCTGCTTGAGGCGCACCGGATCGGCCAGCACCAGCGGCGGCAGAGCCGGATCGACGTAGGCGGCAAGCTCGATGCCCTTGGCGTAGGCGCGCGGCGCCAGGAGTTCGATCAGCTCCTCGACCATGGCGGCGAGATCGACCGGCGCCGGCTGCAGATCGAGCCGGCCGGCCTCGATCTTGGAGAAATCGAGCAGGTCTTCGATCAGCGTCAGCAGCGCCTCGCCCGACGTCTCGACGGCGCGGGCGTAGGTCTTCTGCTCGGCGGTGAGCTGGGTCTGCATGATGAGGCCGGTCATGCCGAGAATGCCATTGAGCGGCGTGCGGATTTCATGGCTGACCATGGCGAGGAAGCGGCTCTTGGCGGCGCTGGCCGCCTCGGCCTGATCGCGCGCCTCCTCCAGGGCCACCTCGATGGCCTTGCGCGGCGTGATGTCGCGGCCGCGCGACCGGATGCCGATGACGGTGTCGTCCTGGCGCAGCGGCTCGTCGCTCCAGGCGAACCAGCGCGGCCCGTCGACGGTTTCGAGACGGAGATCGCCCGACAGCACGGCCAGCGGTACCTCCGGCCGGACCGGGCGGCTGGCACCGGCGATGGCCAGCAACCGGCGGCGCAGCGCCTTCCAGGGATCGACGCGCACGGACGGCCCGGCGGCGACGAGATCGCCGGGATCGAGCAGCCGGCCGGCCTTGAGATCGGCAACGAAGCCGGCAAAGTCCTGGCCGATGAAGGCGCCGGGGGCGGCGCCGAGCAGGCGCCACAGGCTGTCGGAGACGGCGATGATGCGGCCGGCGTGGTTGCGGCAGACGAACAGGTCGCCGGCCTCGGCGGTGTCCGACGGGGCGGCCGGCAGCGCCGGCGGCATACGGGCGGCGACGGAGCGTTCACCGGCGGTGCGACCGGCGAGATAGGCGGCGGTGGCAAGGCCGGCGATGGCAATGCCGCCGAGCGGGGCGGCGGCGACCAGCGAGCCGCCGGACACCGACAGCGTCGCGGCGCAGGCGACGAGCGACGACACCGCGGCGCCCGACGCCACGGAGATCGACAGAATGCGCGTGGCGGCGGGCTTGCCCAGAGCCGCGCCGTCCGAGCCACCCGAGAGCTGCGCGCCGTGCTTGTCCGTCATGAAACTGTTCCCGCGCCGGGGCGTCCATGGCGGCGCAACAGACGACGCCCGCAGACAGGTCCCGGTTGGGCCAGACTACACCCGCCAGCGTTGCCAGTTCGTTGACGACAGTGCCGCCTCTGACGACGCCGCGTCAGGCGGCGCGTGCCCGGCGGTCGACGCCGGTGCGATAGGCCAGGGCCTCGCCGACGTGCATGCGGCCGACGCTGCCGGCGCCTTCGAGGTCGGCCAGCGTGCGCGCCACCTTGAGGACGCGGTGATAGCCGCGCGCCGACAGGTTGAACCGTTCCGCGGCCTGCCTGAGCAGCGCCAGGCCGGCGGCGTCAGGGGCGGCGACGGCGTCGATGACGGCGGCCGGCGCCGTGGCGTTGGTGGTCGAAGCGGCAAGGCCGAGCGCGGCGTAGCGGGCCGATTGCAGCGCCCGCGCCGCTGCCACGCGACCGGCGACGGCGCTCGACGCTTCGGCCGGGCCGCGCGCGCCGATCAGGTCGACGGCGGCGACGGCCGGCACTTCCACGGTCAGGTCGAACCGGTCGAGCAGCGGACCGGAAATGCGCTCCTGATATTCGGCGGCGCAGTTGGGGCCACGGCGACAACTGTGCCCCGGCGTGCCGAACAGGCCGCAGCGGCAGGGATTCATGGCGGCGATGAGCTGGAAGCGGGCCGGATAGACGACGCGGTTGTTGGCACGCGAAATGGCCACCTCACCGGTCTCCAGCGGCTGGCGCAGGCTGTCGAGCACCGAAGGGTTGAACTCCGGCAGTTCGTCGAGGAACAGCACGCCGCGGTGGGCCAGCGAAATCTCGCCCGGCTTGGCGCGGATGCCGCCCCCGACAAGCGCCGCCATCGAGGCCGAATGGTGCGGCGCCCGGAATGGCCGGCGGTCGCTGAGCCGGCCGTCGGGCAGCAGGCCGGCGATGGAGGCGATCATGGAGATTTCCAGCAGCTCGCCGGCGGTGAGCGGCGGCAGGATCGACGGCAGGCGGCTCGCCAGCATCGATTTGCCCGACCCGGGCGGGCCGACCATCAGCAGATTGTGGGTGCCGGCGGCGGCGATCTCCAGGGCCCGGCGGGCGCTTTCCT
>CALMMQ010000082.1 GCA_937868725.1 uncultured Pleomorphomonas sp. | reverse complement strand
CCGCCGCATCGCAAGGTATTGCGTCTATTGACTGAGTTTCGAGTCGGGCTCTCAGGCTTTCCTGGAAAAACAAAGGCGAGGCGAGGATGAGTGACCGGCTGGCTCTTCTCGGGCCGATCTTGCGCACTTCGCTTTCTCACTTCGTCCAACGCTGCTTTCTCGAGCTCGAACCTGGGCGAGCCTTCCGCCCCAACTGGCACATCGATGCCATCACCCACTGCCTCTCCCGCGTTCGCGCGGGGGAGGTGACACGCCAGATCATCAACATCCCACCGCGGCATCTGAAGACGCTGTGCGTCTCCATCGCCTATACCGCCTGGGTGCTCGGCAACGATCCGACCCGGCGCGTGTTGGTCGTCGCCTATTCGGACGAACTGGCGCGGATCACTGCCCGCCAGTTCCGTCAGGTGGTCGAAAGCCCCTGGTATCGGCAGACGTTCCCGCGTTTTGCCATCAAGACGAACCGCTCCGACGAGGTCGTTACCACTTTGAACGGCTTCTTCCGAACGCGCTCGATCAACGGCTCGGTCCTGGGCACCGGCGCCGATCTCATCGTCATCGACGACCCGATCAAGACCAAGGACGTCAGCTCGCGGGTGCAGCGGCAGAAGGTCAACGATCTCTTCGACAACTCGCTCTACACCCGCCTCGACGACAAGAGCCGTGGCGCCATCGTCATCGTCATGCAGCGGCTGCACGCCGAGGACCTGGTCGGTCATGTGCTGGAACAGGGGCAGGACTGGCAGGTGCTGGCCATTCCGGCGATCGAGGCGGAAGACCGGGACTATCGTACCGGACCGAGGGAGCGGGATGTCCACCATCGTCGGGCAGGAGAACCGATCCAGGCGACCCGCGAGAGCCTGGAAGCACTCGAAGACCTCCGGACCGTACTCGGCAGCTTCAACTTCTCGGCCCAGTATCAGCAGCAGCCGGTGCCGCCGGGCGGGCAGGCGTTCAAGCGGGAATGGCTCCGCTATTACGACGAACTCCCTGAAGGGTTCGACTTCCGCCTGGCAAGCTGGGACACAGCCTCCACCCTTGGTGAGGCGTCCGACTACTCGGTCGGCACCTATTGGGGCCTCAAGGGGCACGACATCTATCTGATCGACGTCGTCCGCGGCAAGTTCGAGGTGCCCGATCTCCGGCGGCACATCGAAGCGCTGACCCTCGACAACGACATCAATGCTACCGTGATCGAGAAGACCGACATCGGCCACGCCATCCTGCAGGAGATGCGGCGCAGCAGCCGGGTGCGGCCGATCCTGTCGACGCCCCAATACGACAAGGAAGCCCGCTTCCTGGCGCAGACGCCGAAGTTCGAAGCGGGCCAAGTGTTGTTCCCGCGCGAGGCGCCATGGCTGGCCGAGCTTGTCCGCGAACTCGTCGAGTTCCCGAATGGAGCACACGACGATCAGGTTGATAGTATCTCGCAGGCGCTCAAATACCTGTCACGGAAGATCCCGACGCCGCGGGAGGTCGACCGTCAGGCCGCTCGGGCGGCACGTCGGCGGCCGCTCTGGAACGGTGGGGGATAGCTATCGAAGCTTCCTGAAGCATTCGACTGCGGGTCCGAGCGTCAGGGCTGCTTGGCGTCGTTTGGCGCCCCGTCCGTATCGGTCATCAACAGCCTGATTGGCTCCACCCCCAGGACGGAAGCAATGCGTTCGACGACCGCCAGCGTCGGGTTGCGACGACCGCGTTCGATGCTGCCGACATAGCTGTAGGCGAGCCCGACTTCATTGGCCAGCGCCTCCAGGGTCATACCCCGGGCCTGGCGAACTTTGCGGACGTTGAGTCCAAAGGTGACGGCCATGCTCATGCCTCATGAGCGACACGGAACCTTAACACTTATCCAGTCACTATAGTGACTATTGATGCTGCTTACGACCCACGGAGCTAGAACGCCATGTTCATCCCAATCACCCTCGGCCTTGCCACCATCCTGTTGGTGATCGTCTGGGACATGCTGCAAATGCAGCGGACCGTCGCCAAGCTGGCCAACGAGGTGAGCAGCCTTCGCCGGGAGGCATGCCTCCATGCTCCGAGGCCGTTCGGGCGGCGTTTGAATCCGCCGGTCGGGACAACGGAACAAGAGGCTGGCGACGACGTGACGAATGCTTAGTGCGGGCCATCCTGGCCGAGTGCAGGTTCCTCTGGACTTTGCCTGCAAATCGGGGCGTGGTGGGGTGCCCAAGGTGACGGTGTCGTCGCCGCTTTTGTCAGCGCCCCGGATTCCGAACAATCCGGGGCTTGTGGTGGTGCGAGAGGACACGACAGCGTGTCCCGCGAACAGAGATCGCACCATGTGGCATTCATCGGACCATCTCAGGACCCAACGACATAACGGCGGCCTCGACCCGTTTGAGCTGGCCATCGTCAGCAGCGGCGCGCTCAACGATCTGGCAGAGGCTGCGGTAAGCCCGAAGGCCGGGTCATGACCGGCGCCTCTCGATCGCCCCGCTCTCCAGATGCGGATGTCGTTCCGACACTGGCGCCGAAGCTGGCTGCGGCCGTGGCGCGGTCGGCATCACACGTTGCCGATCCATTCGTTGATCTGGCCCGCCGTTATCTGGAACACGAGCAAGCCGTCTATCCCGACGATGACAGTGGTGCCGAGACCTATTTTGCCGCGCAGGAGCATCTCGACGCAGAACTGCGCGCGACGGGGCCCCAATCCCTCGGCGGCGCGATCGTCGCCCTTCACATCGTCGAGCGCCATGGGCAGGTCTTTACATTGGCCGACATCGATCTCTGGCTGCTCGACCGTGTCATGGACTTGTTGAGCCGAGAGGCGTGATCCGGCCCAGTGAGCTCAACATATTGGCGTGGCGCTCAAAATCCTCTCCATACTTGCTCTTTCCGCTGGACTTCGTCTGCCACCAGAGCGGTAGTGTCCATGCCGCGGCGGTGACAGATACTCCCGCGCGGCACGCCTCGAACCCAAGCCGGTCCGGGGCTTGAGCTGGTGCGAGGGGCGCGATGACGCGCCTAATCAGAAGGATCGCACCATGACAATCAAAGATGAGACCAGAGCCAGCTGCAAACGGGGACGCCGGGCGGCACCGGTTTCTGCTGATAAAACGAAGGGCGAGACGGCTGTCGTTGATACAGGCACCAACGCCATTACCACCGATGCGGCGGCCTTGATGTCAGCGCCGCCTCCCGAACAGTATGCCATAGCGGGCGGGGAGGAAGCTGTCGGCGTGGCAAATTCCACGGGAACCGCCGTAGAAAACTGCCCACTCGGCATCTCAGACACAGACAGTGTGCCAGCCATCGAGCCGCAGCGCCTTGTTCCTTCGGACAAGGAGCCAGCATGTAGCACCACGATGGAAAACACGACTGCTGGGGTTGCCTTGGCTGCCGAGCGACCGCACGCCGCTGTCGATGAGATGGGCGAAAACCTCACGGTGGCAGACGCGGGCGACCGCGCAATCCCTATGATCGGGCTCGACGCAAAGCCCGACAACACGACCTCGACCTCTCGTCCCGGACACGAAGCCAGCAAAGGGCCGCATGTCGTCGCAGCAGAAGGTAGCGCTGCCCCCCTTTCGCCGAAGCGGGCAACTCCCAAGATTCCAACCGGCAAGAACGTCATGATCGCCGCGCTCGTCAGCCGGCCTGAGGGCGCCGGTCTCGGCGAGCTGGCATCGATGACCGGCTGGCAGCGTCACACCGTACGGGCGGCGTTGACGCGGCTGCGCCAGGCGGGTTTCGCCGTCGAGCTGCGGACCGGAGAGGACGGTCATCGGACCTATCATCATGTCGGTGGCGCGGAGGCATCGTCATGAACGCCGTTGCGCCGATTTCCGCTGCGCGCGAACCGATCAGTTTGGAGCTGAGTGCGGCGGCTCTTCCTGCGTCCTCGAGAAAGGGGGCGCGACGTTCGGCTCGGCCGTGTTCGACCCGGGTGCCCAGAGAGGATGTCGAGGAGCAGCTGACCGCCCTTGCCGACATGGAGCGCAACGACCTCATCGCCCTGTGGCGAAAACAGTTCCGCTCCAGCCCGCCCGATCGGATCAGGCGCGATCTGCTCGAACTCGGCATTGCCTGGAAGATCCAGGAGAAGGCCTTCGGCGGTCTCAAGAAGGCGATCGCCTCCGAGCTCAGGCGCCGCGCCGAGGATCTCACCGAGACCGGCGATATCCGGAAGCTCGAACGGCCACTCCTCAAACCCGGCACGCGTCTGCTCCGCGAGTGGGGCGGCGTCACCCACGAGGTGACCGTCCTCGACGACGGTTTCCTCTGGCAGGACAAGACCTGGACGTCGCTGTCGGCCATCGCCGAGAAGATCACCGGTGCTCATTGGTCCGGACCCCGCTTCTTCGGCTTGAAGAAAAGGCCATCGCTGAGCGTTGCACCGAAGGACTCGGAAGGCACATCATCGACTTCGCAGGTCACCCCGATGGCCTCCGACTTGCGAGAGGAGCCCGCCGATGCGTAAGGCGTCTTCTCGCTCGAACGATGGTGCTGCCGCTCGCAAGACCGTCGTTCGCTGCGCCATTTACACCCGCAAGTCTTCCGAGGAAGGGCTGGAGCAAGACTTCAACTCCCTCGACGCCCAGCGGGAGGCTTGCGAAGCCTATGTGGCCAGCCAGCGCTCGGAAGGCTGGATCGCGCTGCCCAAGATGTACGACGACGGTGGTTTCTCCGGCGGCACCATGGAGCGGCCGGCGCTCAAGGAACTGCTCGTGGATATCGATGCCGGTCGTGTCGATCTGGTGATCGTCTACAAGGTCGATCGCCTGACCCGCAGCCTCAGTGACTTCGCCAAGATCGTCGACGTGTTCGACGCCGCCGGCGCCTCCTTCGTCTCGGTCACTCAGTCCTTCAACACCACGACGTCGATGGGCCGGTTGACGCTCAACATGCTGCTGTCCTTCGCCCAGTTCGAGCGGGAAGTGACCGGCGAGCGTATCCGCGACAAGATCGCCGCCTCCAAGGCCAAGGGCATGTGGATGGGCGGCCGGCCGCCGCTCGGCTACGAGGTACGCGACCGTAAGCTGGAGATCGTCGAGGACGAGGCCGCGACGGTGCGGCACATCTTCCGCCGTTATGCAGAGCTCGGGTCGGTGTTCGATCTGCGCGATGATCTTGCCGCCTCGGGTATCTCTGCCAAGCGGCATGTCTCGGTGTCGGGCAACGTGACCGGCGGCGGCCTCATCGAGCGTGGTGCCCTCTATCACCTGCTGCAGAACCATCTCTATCGCGGCGAGATCAGTCACAAGGGCCGGATCTATCCCGGCCAGCACGAAGCAATCGTCGACGAGGAGCTCTGGACCCTCGTCCAAGCCAAACTCGGCGACAACCGCGTCGAACGCTCGGTTCGCTCCGACGCCAGCCAGCCCAGTCTTCTGGCCGGTTTGCTGCGCGACGAGGATGGCATCGTGCTGACGCCGACCCATGCCAACAAGAAAGGGTGTCGTTACCGCTACTACGTCAGCCACGATCTGATCGCCGGGCGCAAGCCGAAGGCAAACACCAGCGGTTCTGATGGCCAGCCGCCCCGTCGCCGGAGTTCGGCCCGCCGCATCCCGGCGACCGATCTCGAGGCGATCGTGGAGCAAAGGCTGGTCGCCTTCCTCAGTGATGCCGCCGCGATCGACGCCTTCGTCGCGCCGCGCGCCATCGACATCGAACAGCGGCGGCGGCTGGTCGCGGCTCTTGCCGAGTTTGCCGACAACTGGCCGGACCTTCAGGCGTCGGAAAAGGTTGTGGTTCTGAAGTTCCTGGTCAGCGGCATCGTCGTCACCGCCAGCTCGGTCGAGATCACCTTGCGGGTCGGTGCCGTGGTCGAGCTGGCGCGGCATGCACATGATTGGGACAGTGACTGCGTCGCCCGCATGGGAAAGAATGCGCGGCTGCCGTCAGCATCGGCGATCCACGATGGCTCCTCCGACGAGATATTGACCCTGACAGTGCCGGCCTTCCTCAAGCGTGTCGGCATGGAGATGCGCCACCTCATCGGCGTGACCAACGGCGCCTTGGACAGGAAACCCGATCGCAGCCTCACGCGGATCATCGCCCAAGCCCATCG
>CALMMQ010000081.1 GCA_937868725.1 uncultured Pleomorphomonas sp. | reverse complement strand
GGCCTGACCGCTCAGTCAGGTCGGCAAAAAATCGCGCCAGATTCAATAGCTTGAGTAGCCGCTTATCGATCAGGTTGGTGCAACCTGATCGGCGGCGGCTCTAGACGGAAGCGCCTGCGGGCGTTTCCCGACGCCGCAACGCCGCCGGCCCGCCGGACGACGAAGGAGAAGCCATGTCTTCGGTCTCGAGCGCCACCAGCGGCACCACCACCGCCGCGACATCGTCGAGTTCGACCACATCGTCGACAACATCGACCGGCTCGTCGAGCTCATCGAGCAAGACGGCCAGCGACTACGCCTCGTCCGACGTCACCTCCATCGACTGGGACGGCCTCATCGATGAGCTCTACCAGGCCAAGCTCGCCGCCGCCGACCCTTACGAAACCAAGATCACCACCAACGACAACAAGATCGCCGCCTATCAGGACGCCGAAAGCCTGCTCAAGACGCTGGAGACCGCCGCCAACGCCCTGCGGGCGCCGACCGGCACCGTCGATTCGACCAGTGATGTCTTTGAAAGCCGCACCGCCTATCTGACCGGGGTCGGCGGCGTCGACACCAGCTCGACGCTGGCCGTCACCGCCGACAACGGCGCAGCCACCGGCACCTATGCGCTCACCGTGCAGCAGCTGGCGCAGGCCCACAAGGTAGCGAGCGCCACCGTCGCCTCCAGTTCCACCGACCTCGGCTACAGCGGCACCATCGCCCTCGGCATCGAGGGCGGCGACGCCGTCAACATCGCCGTCACCACCGACATGTCGATCACCGACATCGCCGGCGCCATCAACGACGAAAGCGACGCCAGCGGCGTGCAGGCGACGGTGCTCAAGGTATCCGACAGCGCCTATGAGCTGGTGCTGTCGTCGACGGCCACCGGCGAGACCATCACCGCCACCGACGGTGGCAGCGTGCTGAGCAAGCTTGGCCTCATAGATGACGACGGCAGCTTCGCCGACGTGCTGCAGGCGCCCGAGGACGCCGAGTTCACCCTCGACGGCGTATCGGTCAGTCGCACCACCAACGATGTCGACGACCTCATCGACGGCGTGACGCTGCATCTCTACTCCACCACCGACGACGGCCAGTCGGTCAGCGTCGAGGTCGGGCAGAACCTGTCGTCGGTCAAGACCGCAGTCAGCACTTTCGTCGACGCCTACAACGCCTATCGCGACTGGGCGATCAGTCAGCAGCAGACTGCGTCGAGCGGCAGCGCTTCCTCGACCGCCGTGCTGTTCGGCGACGGCACCATCCGCAACATCAACAACCGCATCGCCGACGCTCTCAACTTCAACCTCGATTCGACGGCGCTTGCCTCGCTCGGCCTCAGCTTCGACGACGACAACAAGCTCGAACTCGACGAAGACACGCTCGACAACCAGCTGCTCGACGACGCCGACGTCGTGCAGAACCTGTTCGCCTATTCGTTCGACAGTTCCTCCACCGATCTGAGACTGCTGGCGCGCGGCACCAGTGCCCCCTCCGCGTTCTCGCTCGCCGTCACCGTTGGCACCTCCGGCGCCATCACGGGCGTCACCGTCGACGGACAGAAGAACATGTTCACCGTCTCCGGCAGCCGGCTCATCGGAGCGGCAGGAACCGAATACGAAGGCTATTCGTTCGTATTCACCGGCGATGCCAGCCAGACCATCAAAGTGAATCAAACGTCCGGCATCGCCGAGCAAATCTACAACATCGCCGATGCTGCCATCAACGATGACGACGGCACATTGGTCAGCCTTGTCGACAGTCTTACCGACAAGAACGACGACTATCAGAGCCAGATCGACGACATCGAGACGCGGGCAGAAACCTACAAGGACAACCTGACCACCCGCTACGCCACCATTCAGGCCAACATTTCCGAAGCGCAATCGACGCTGAGCTATCTCGAGGCGCTTCTCAACGCCAGCAACAGCAGCAGTTCCTAGAGCACCCACCGATCGGGTTGAAACGACCTGATCGATAAGCGGCTGCCCAAACCTTTGAATCTGGAGCGATTTTTCCTCAGCCCGACGATGCCGTCGGGTCGGAAAGTGTTCCCAAGTCCTGCGGAGGCCCACCATGCATTCCAACTACGCCCAGGCGGCGGCCGCCTATCGTCAGGCGGCGGCGGCCGTTCACCCCACCGTCACCGTCGTCAAGCTCTACGACGCCGTGCTCCTGGCCATCCTGCAGGCCATGCGCGCCAAAGGGGCCGGCCAGCACGAGGAAGCGTTCATCAAGGTCATGCGCGCCGCCACCATCCTGCGCGGCCTCGACCACGCCCTCGACTTTGACAAGGGCGCGCCGGTGGCCGACCGCCTGCACCGCGTTTACAAAAGTTACATTCTGGCGCTGCACCTGAGCTTCGGCAAAAAGGACGTCATCGACCGCTATCGCAAACTCTATGTCAGCTTGGCCGAGCTGCGCAATTCCTGGGCTTCGATCGCCGGCATGGACGACGAAGCCACCGAACCGGCCCTGCAGGCGCCGGCCATTCTCGGCGAAAACGCCGCCTTTGACGAGCCTTCGGCCCGGCCACGCGACGCCCGATTCGATGCCAGCCTGTTCTTCGGCCTGACGGCGAACGAGCCGGCTTCGCCCCGCCCGGCCGCCGCCCGACCGCGCCCCGCCCGCCCGGCCCGGCCGCGTCCCGCCCGCTGACGGCACGGGACAATTTGGTTTCGTGCCGAATTGCAGACACCCTATGGAAAACTCTGCGACAATGAGGTACTTTTGCTGTGTTTGGTATCTGGACACACGCAGCCACAATCGTGGCGCTGGCGCGGGGACAAAGCATGGACGAAGCCTGTTTCCAGGATCTCGTCGATCGCCTCGGAGACGATCTCACGACATGGCCGCCGCTCGACCGTATCGAGGGCGAGGCGATGCTGCTCGTCTCGCGCCGGGCCAGAGACATTCTGGACGAAGCGCGCGACCTCCGGACCGCCTTCGCCGCCCTGCCGACACCGGCCGCGCCGGCCGATCTCGCCAGCCGCATTCTCGCTCTGACCGAACGGGCCGACAGCCCGCGCTCGGAAGCCGCCGCCTGAGCCGGTCAAGCCTTAGCTGACCATGGGACCGCCGCCGGAACCTGCCGGGTCGGCGGTCTATTTGCTGGGCCGGCCATCGGCCGGAACAAAGTCTTAATTTCCATTAACCAAATAATTTCATGAGTGTTTCGGGTTTTCGCGCCTGATTTGCCGCCCCCGCCCGTTCAATAACCAAAGCCAATCACCAAGGCCAAGCGCTGATGCTGCCGTTCTCCTGGCGAGAACGGAGAACGGGCGAGGTTTACCCATGTCTTCCATTTCTTCCGTGTCCTCGACGTCAACCACATCCTCGACCAGTTCGTCGTCGAGTTCGAGTTCTTCATCGATTACCAGCGATGACTTCCTGTCGTTGCTGGTCGACGAAATGCAGAACCAGAACCCGCTCGATGCGGATTCGGCCAGCGACTACATGAACCAGATGATGGCGTACGCCCAGTACAGCCAGCTCTCCGAGATGAGCTCGACACTGCTGTCCTTGCAGGAAAGCGTCCAGACCATCAGCTCGGCCGTCGTTTCTGCGTCGTAAGCCGACACAGTCCCCGAACATCTTCGCGTTTTTTGAAGAGGCATGGATCATGTCCTTGACCGGTGCTGTCAACTCCGCCGTGTCGGCAATGAAGGCCCAGTCGGCCGCCTTGTCGATCGTCTCGTACAATCTCGCCAACGTCTCGACGACCGGCTTCAAGGCGAGTTCGTCCAACTTCGCCTCGCTGCTGACCTCGGCGTCCGGTGAAACCGTTTCCGGCGGCGTCACCGTCACCAGCAAGAGCAACGTCACCGCCACCGGCCTCCTGAGCTCCACCGACAGCGCCACCGATCTCGCCATCGACGGTGATGGCTTCTTCTGCGTCCAGACCGCCGACACCGACTCCGAGGTCTGCTACACCCGCAACGGCAATTTCGAGGTCGACACCGACGGCTACCTCAAGAACGGCGACTACTATCTGCTCGGCTGGCCGACCGACACCGACGGCAACGTCATCGGTTCGAGCACCACCGGCAATCTCGAGAAGATCGATACCAACGCCTACGCCAGCTACGCCGCCGCCACCACCACGCTCGACATGGCCGGCAACCTGCCCGCCAACGCCGAAACCGGCGCCTCCTATACCAGCGACGCGATCGAGGTCTACGACAGCCTCGGCACCTCGATGACGCTGACCGCCACCTGGACCAAGGCCGCCGACAACAGCTGGACGGTGTCGTTCTCCGACCCGCTGCTGTCGTCGGACAACGCCACCAGCGCCGGCACCGTCACCAGTTCGTCGATCACGCTGACCTTCAACGACGACGGCTCGCTTGCCTCCACCGATCCCGACCCGGCGACGCTGACCGTCGGCAGCCTCAGCACCGGCGCCGCCGACCTCAGCATCGACCTCGACTTCGGCGCCGACGATTCCTCGGACATGATGACGCAGCTTTCCGACGACGACGGCACGCTGTCGGCCAGCATCACGCCGACCGCCGACGGCTACGCCTACGGCACCTACACCGGCGCCACCATCGAGGAGGACGGCACCGTCAAGGCCTCCTACAGCAACGGCGCCTCCATCGCCATCTACAAGGTGCCGGTGGCCACCTTCGCCAATCCCGACGGCCTCACCGAACTCAGCGGCTCCATCTACGGTGCCTCGCTCGACTCCTCGTCGGCGACGCTGCACACCGCCGGCACCGACGGCACCGGCTACATCGACGACTACACGCTCGAAAGCTCCACCACCGACACCAACACCGAGTTCTCTTCGATGATGTCGGCCCAGCAGGCCTATTCGGCTGCCTCGCAGGTATTCTCGACGGCCAACAGCATGTTCGACACGCTGATGCAGGCCATCCGCTGATCATGGCACTCACTCCGTCGGAAGCGGACTGGCGGCAGCGCCTCGAACGTCTGACCCACCGTCGCCAGCGCATCGGCGTCGAAGCGGCGCGCCAACCGGACGACCGGCGCCAGCTGCTGCTGCTGCGTCACGATCTGCTGGCGCTGATCGCCGAGCTCGAAGACGAGCGCACCCTGGCGGCAGGCCGTCTCGCCGCCGTCACCACTGGCGGAGCGGCAAGCCTCGCCTACCTCCGGGTGGGCCGGACGATCGCCGCCGCTGTTCCCGCCTACCGTCCTGTCAGGGATATCGATCATGTCCACCGCCACTGATGGCAGCGTGTTGCGCCTTCCCGAACTGCGGCGCATCGACGCGCTGATCGGCGACCTCATCGCCACCATCGACGAGGAGAATCGCCTGCTCGCCTCCGGCCTGCCCGCCTCGCTGGCCGCCACCACCGGCGCCAAGGCGCGCCTCGCCGCCGAAATCGAAACCGTGCTTCGCGACGAACACGAGCACCTTTCCGGCCGCCTTGACGCCAGTGCCCGCGACTACCTCGCCGCCCGCATGGATCTGGTGCGCCACAAGGCCGAGGAGAACGCGGCCCGGCTGGTCGGGGCCATGCGGGCCTCGCGCCAGCGCATCGCCGCCATCGTCGAGGCGGTACGCGAGGAGCGCTCGGCCGCCATTCCGGTCTACGGCGCCGCCGGCCGACGCGGGCACATGGCCGCCACAGCCGGTTCGCTGACCTCAGGCCGCCTCATCTGAGGCGCCGCCACCACCCCGCGGGAGAGTGATGATGGTGCTGTCGGTCGCCAGTTCGATCGCCACCTCGGCCCTGAGGGCCGCACAGGTCGGCATGTCCGTCACCTCCGCCAACATCGCCAGTGCCGACGTCGACGGCTATACCGCCAAGACGGTGACCCTGACGTCGACCGTCGCCGGCGGTCAGGGCACCGGCGTCTCGGCCGCCGCCATCGCCGGCGGCGTCAACCGCTTCCTCTACGCGTCCTACCTGTCGGCCACCTCCGACCAGGCCAGCGCCGACACCACCGCCGACTTCACCGACCGCCTGCAGGCACTGATGGGCTCGACCACCGGCAGCGACGACGACAGCGGCACCTCGGTCGCCACGCTCATCACCAATCTCACCACCGCTGCCTCGACCCTGTCGACCGCGCCCGACAGCGCCACCGCCAAGGCCCAGATCGTCGAGGCCGCCGACAACGTGGCCAGCTCCCTACGCACCGTTGCCACCGGCATCGCCGCCCTGGCCAGCGAGGCCGACGGCACCATTGCCACCGATGTCGACACCGTCAACACGGCCCTGGCCAGCATCGACAAGTTCAACGACGCCATCACCAGCGCCACCGCCCGCGGCCAGTCGACCGCCGATCTCGAGGACCAGCGCAACAGCGCCCTCAAGACGGTGGCGACCTACATGAACATCCGCACGACCAGCCGGGCCGACGGCGGCGTCAACGTTTACACCGCCTCCGGCACCGCGCTCGTCAACAGCGCCGTCCATAGCCTCGATTACGGCAACGGCACCGTTACCGCCGGCGGCATCGACGTCACCTCGGACGTCACCTCCGGCGACATCGGCGCTCTGCTGACGCTGCGCGGCACGACGCTCAGTGAGGCCCGGAGCGAACTCGACAATCTCTCCAGCACCCTGGCCAGCACCGTCAACGGGGCCCTGGCCGACGGCGCGGCCAGCCCACCGACCACCTCGCTCACCGGCGCCAACACCGTCGCTGCCAGCGACGCCTTCAGCGCCACCGGTTCGGTGCGCGTGGCCCTCGTCAACGCCGATGGCACGCTGTCGACCTTCACCGACGTCGACCTCTCCGCCTGCGCCACCGTCAACGACGTGGTCAGCAGCCTCGACGCCATCGACGGCATTGAGGCCAGTCTCGACGACGACGGTAAGCTGGTCATCACCGCCGAGGACGACGATCTCGGCGTCGCCATTGGTCCGCTCGACAGCGCCTGCGGCGACGACGACCAGAGCTTTTCCGCCTACTTCGGCCTCAATGCCCTGTTTACCGGCACCAGCGCCGCCGACATCGCCGTCGATGCCGACACCGCTGCCGACCCATCGCGCCTCGCCACCGCCAAGCTCGACGACAGCCTGACCGCCGACAGCCTGACGGCGACCGACGTCACCGCCCTCAAGACCGGCAGCTCGGACATCGCCGACGCGCTCCTGGACGCCCTCACCGCCGACACCGATTTCGCCAGCGCCGGCCGGCTCGGCGCCAGTTCCTCGACCATCGCCGACTACGCCGCCACCGTCGTTGCCGACTATGCCGACCGGGCCAGCGACGCCGCCACCGACCAGACCACCAAGACGGCGCTGACGAGTTCGCTCGCCAACTCCATCTCGTCGCAGTCGGGCGTCAATCTCGACGAGGAAACGGCCAGGCTCAACGACTACCAGACGCTCTACAGCGCCGCCGCCCAGGTGGTGCAGGCGGCCAAGGCCATGTTCGACACCTTGCTGGAAATGGTCAACTGACCGCGCCGCCGGCCGGTCCTGTCGGGAAATTGCCATGTCGATGCGCGTTGCCACCTTCGCTTCCTCGGACCGCCTGCTCGACGCCGCCATGCGCGTACAGGCTCGCGAATCCGAGGCGACGATGCAGCAGGCGTCCGGCAAACAGTCGAGCGACTACGGTGGCCTCGGCACCACGGCCGGCCGCGTCATCTCGTTGCAGTCGTCGGTATCGCTGTCCAAGTCCTACGCCAGCGCCGCCGCGACGGCCGGCTCGCGCGTCGAGCAGATGTACGACGCCGTCGGCTCGATGATCGACCTGCTCACCTCGATCAAGTCCGACACCATCTCCTTCGACGAGCAGACCACCGGCACCGGCACGCTCGCCACCACCGCCTCGGGCACGCTCGACCAGATCGTGTCATTGATGAACAGCAAGTACGATGGCCGCTACCTGTTTGCGGGCTCGGCCACCGACACGGCACCGGTCGATGTGTCCGACCTCACCAGCCAGACAGTGCCGACCAGCGCCGACACGAGCTATTATCAGGGCAACGACGACGTGCTGTCGGTGAAGGTATCGGCCGAGCAGACAGTGTCCTACGGCGTCACCGCCGACGCCGCGCCGTTCGAGCAGGCCATTCGCGCCCTGTCGCTGCTCACGGGCGGGGCCACCGACAGCGACACGCTATCGGAAGCCAACGACCTGATCGCCGACGCCCTTGACGGCCTGACGACCACCCAGGCGACGCTGTCGGTCAAGGCTTCGACGCTGCAAGCGGCCGAGACCGATCAGGCCGACTACCAGACCTTCGCCACCAGCGTCGTTTCCAACCTGTCGGACGCCGACGTCGCCGCGGTCGCCTCCAGTCTGTCGACCTATCAGACGCAGCTCAAAGCCGCCTATTCGGCCATCGGCACCATCCGCAGCCTGTCGCTGGCCGACTATCTGAAGTAGCTCAGGAGAACAGCGAACCGGCCTGCTGGTCGATGATCAGCCGGCCCTTCTGCAGGGCCATGTCGTGGGCCTGCTCGATGTCGGTGAACTTGTCGGCACGGATGAAGCGGTGCTCCTTGCGTTCGCCGTCCACCGTCTGCGACACGACGCCGCAGAGCTGCCACTGGCCCTCGGCCTTGAATGGCGTCGACTGGATGAGGAAGCCCTTGTACTCGAGCGTCGGCCCGCCGGCCGGCGTGTCCTCCTCGGCGGCACCACCGAAGCCAAACAGTTTCTTGAGCCAGGACATGGACTTCCTCCTTTGCACAGCGCTCTACCGATAGCGCCGGCCGTCCGTCACCGCAAACGAAAACGGGCGGCGATGGTTTCGCCGCCCGTCCGGGAAAGGTGGTCGTTGCCGCCGCTCAGTTGTCGAGGAACGAACGCAGCTTGCGCGACCGGCTCGGGTGTTTGAGCTTGCGCAGCGCCTTGGCCTCGATCTGACGGATGCGTTCGCGCGTCACCGAAAACTGCTGGCCGACTTCTTCCAGCGTGTGGTCGGTGTTCATGCCGATACCGAAGCGCATGCGCAGCACGCGTTCCTCGCGCGGGGTGAGCGAGGCCAGCACCCGCGTCGTCGTCTCGCGCAGATTGCTCTGGATCGCCGCGTCGATCGGCAGGATGGCGTTCTTGTCCTCGATGAAATCGCCGAGGTGGCTGTCTTCCTCGTCGCCGATCGGCGTTTCGAGGCTGATCGGCTCCTTGGCGATCTTCAGGACCTTGCGCACCTTCTCGAGCGGCATGGCCAGCTTCTCGGCCAGCTCTTCCGGCGTCGGCTCGCGGCCGATCTCGTGCAGCATCTGGCGCGAGGTGCGGACGATCTTGTTGATCGTCTCGATCATGTGCACCGGAATGCGGATGGTACGGGCCTGATCGGCGATCGAGCGGGTGATCGCCTGCCGGATCCACCAGGTGGCATAGGTCGAGAACTTGTAGCCGCGGCGGTACTCGAACTTGTCGACCGCCTTCATCAGGCCGATGTTGCCTTCCTGGATCAGGTCGAGGAACTGCAGGCCGCGGTTGGTGTACTTCTTGGCGATGGAGATGACGAGGCGCAGGTTGGCCTCGACCATTTCCTTCTTGGCGATGCGCGCTTCCTTCTCGCCCTTCTGCACCAGATGGACGATGCGGCGGAACTCGCCCGGCTCGAGGCCGGTTTCGGAAGCCAGCGTCTGGATGGTCTGACGCAGCTCGCGGATGCCTTCCTTCTCGCGGGCGACGAATTCCTTCCAGCCCTTGGAGGCCAGCGAGGCGACGCGACGGATCCAGTTGGGATCGAGCTCGGAGCCCTGATACTGCTTGAGGAAATCCTCGCGGCCGACGCCGAAGCTCTCGGCCAGACGCAAGAGCTTGCCCTCGTAGCCCATCAGCTTCTTGTTGATGTCGTAGAGCTGCTCGACCAGCGCCTCGATACGGGCCGGGTTGAGCGACAGCGACTTGACGTCTTCCTGGATCTCTTCTTCGAGCTTCTTGTAGCGGCGTTCCTGCGACGGGCTCAGCGTGGTGTTCTTGAGCCGGTTTTCGACGTGCTGCTCCTGCAGCCGGCGCAGCTTCTTGAAGTTCTCGGCGATGCGGTCGAAGGTCTCGAGCACCTTGGGCTTGAGCTCGGCTTCCATGGCCGACAGGGAGACGTTGTTCTCCATGTCTTCCTCGTCGAGCATGTCCGGCTCGGCGGGCTCCGCTCCCTCTTCGCCCTCGGCCGCCGGGCGCTCGGCGCCCTCTTCGGCCTCTTCGCCGCCCTCGGCGAACGGCAGCGGCGCACCCTTGCCGTCGGGGCCGGCATAGGTGGCCTCGAGGTCGATGATGTCGCGCAGCAGAATCTTGCCTTCGTTGAGCTCGTCGCGCCAGTAGATGACGGCCTGGAAGGTCAGCGGGCTTTCGCAGAGACCGGCGATCATCGCCTCGCGGCCGGCCTCGATGCGCTTGGCGATGGCGATCTCGCCCTCGCGCGACAGCAGCTCCACCGAGCCCATTTCGCGCAGATACATGCGCACCGGGTCATCGGTGCGATCGGTCGGTTCGCGCGTCGTCGTCGTCTTGGCGACGGCGGTGCTGGTCGTCTCGACCAGTTCGTCGCTCTCGTCGGCCGCCGCCGGATCCTCGGCGGCCGCCTCGTCGGCTTCCTCGGCGTCGACGACGTTGATGCCCATGTCCGACAGCATCGCGTAGATGTCTTCGATCTGGTCGGACGAATTCTGGTCGGACGGCAGGACTTCGTTGAGCTCGTCATAGGTGACATAGCCACGCTTCTTGGCGAGCTTGATCATCCGCTTGACGGCGGCATCGGACATGTCGAGCAGCGGGCTGTCGGGGCCCTCGCCGTTCGTGTCCTGACCTTCTTCGTTTTCGGTCGCCTTGGTTGCCATATCCATCTCCGCCGATCACCGGGCGAGGCCCGCGGCTCAAAACTGCCATCACCGGTCGACGCACCGTCAGGAGGCATCGCAGCCGGCCGATGCCAACACTTACGGTCGAGGCATTAAGCCGCCCTTAACCCTGGGCGACGGCCCAGGGTCGCCGGTACGGAATGCTCAAACGCCATGGGGCGGGTCGATGTCGGCCCGCCGAAAATGTCCGGAACGGTGTATTTAGACGTGCCGAGCGATTCCGCAAGGGTGATTCGCGAATCAAACCGACAGATTCTCGCTTTTTGTCCGTCTCGGCGCGCCGCCGCTGCCCTATCGGCCGGACGAATCAATACGAATCACCGCGGACGCTACATCTTGCGGCCGTCCCCATCAGGCGCTCCAGATGGCGGACTGGCTGGTGACCGCACCGGTGGTGGCCATGCGAATCGCCTTGGCCTCCTCGGCCAGTTCCTGCTCGCGCCGCAACAGTTCCTCGCGCCGGCGGTTGAGGTCGCGCGACAGCTCGAACAGATAGCTCGCCGTGTTGTCGTCGGTGTCGGCCGTGACCGCCCGCATGTCGCGCTCGATATCGTCGGCCAGTGCCCTGAGCGACAATCGCTCCACCAGCAGTTCGAAGCAGGTCTCGACGAAGGTCTCCGGCGGGTGGAAACGCAGGATCGGCAGCCGCTCGCGCAGGCGATGACCGCGGCCGACGGTGACGCCATCCGACCGCCGCACCTCGTCGCCGTGCACGTCGTCGAGCACGGAATAGAAGTGTCCCTCAAGCCCGGCATAGAAGTCGCTCACCGCCGCCGCGTCGAGATCGACGGCAATGCGGTAGAGCGCCTGCTTGAAGGCCTCGAAGCTCGGCATGTGGAAGTCGAGCCGGGCCAGCCGATCCATGTTGGCTTCGTAGAGGTCGGGATATTCGACCGACAGGCCGAGCAGCACCCGCTCGATGGTGGCCAGATCCGGCTCGTTCGGCGGCTTCGGCACCGGCGCCAGCGCCCCGGCCTGCGGCGCCGCGCCGCCGCTCCGTTCGCCACCGCCCCGCGTCTTGCGGTCGTGGCTCCAGAACAGCTCGGACATGTTGACGCGCAGCGCCAGGCGATAGCGCCGCGCCACCCGCTCGTCCTTGATGGAGCGGACCAGGTCCTCGATGCGGGCTTCCAGCGCCGCCCGCCGTTCGGGCGTATCGACGCGGGCCGTCGCCACCTCGCGTTCCCACAGCACTTCCGACAGCGGCCGCGCCTTGGCCACTTCGCCGAGGAAGGCATCGGCGCCGCCGCCGCGCACGATGTCGTCGGGGTCCTTGCCGTCGGGCAGGAAGCAGAAGTTGAACGAATAGCCGCTCTTCAGCACCGGCAGGATGCGGTCGATGGCCCGGTGGGCGGCGGCGATGCCCGGCCGGTCGCCGTCAAAGCAGATCACCGGCTCGGCCGCGAACCGCCACAGCCGGGCGATGTGGTCCTCGGTGAAGGCGGTGCCGAGCGCCGCCGTGACGTTGCGGATGCCGGCCTGATACACCGAGATGGCATCCATGTAGCCTTCGGTGACGATCATCGTGCCGGACTTGTGCGCCGCCTCGCGCGCCCGATGCACGTTGAACAACATCAGGCCCTTGTGGAAGATCGGCGTCTCCGGCGAGTTGAGGTATTTCGGCTCGCCCTCGGCGGTGATGATGCGGCCGCCGAAGGCCACCACCTTGCCACGCTCGTCGTGGATGGGGATCATCAGTCGGCCGCGGAAGCGATCGTAGGAGGCGCGGTTGCCGTCCTCGGGCTTGATCAGCAGGCCGGCCGCCACCGCCGTTTCCTCGCCGACACCGTTCTGGATCAGGTGGCGCTTGAGAGCGTCGCGCTCGTCGGGCGCAAAGCCGAAGCGGAACTCGATCGACGTCCGCTCGGCGATGCCGCGCCGCACCATGTAGTCGCGCGCGCCCTTGCCGACCGGCAGGCGCAACTGGGCTTCGAAGAACTTGGCGGCGATCTCGGAAGCGCCGTAGAGGTCGACGCGCACCGCCTCGCGCTCGCGCTCGCGCGGGTCGGCCTTGGGCAGACTGACGCCCGCTTCCTCGGCCAGCCGTTCCACCGCCTCGGGAAAGGTCAGCCCTTCCGTCTCGGTCAGGAACTTGAAGTGGTCGCCGGTCGCCCCGCAGCCGAAGCAATGGTAGATGCCGCGCCGGTCGTCGCAGTGGAACGACGACGTCTTTTCCTTGTGGAACGGGCAGCAGGCCCAGAAATCGCCGCGCGCCGGCTGGCTCTTGCGCTTGTCGAAGGTGACGCGCCGCCCCACCACCTGGCTGATCGGCAGGCGGGCTCGGATCTGGTCGAGGAGCGAGGGTTCGAAGCGCATGGCGAGCGTTATAGGACAGCGAGGGGCGGAAGGGGAAGGAGAGTGTAGGAGGGACTTGAAGTGTGGTACGCAGTGCTATATTTAGTATCCTAAATTGGAGTGACACCGCTTGTTCAGCGAGCGATACGTTTGGAGATTAGGCGATGCACAAGCGATAACGACAACAAACACCAGATCTCGTTTATTTTAAAGGATTTTTATTATGTTTCAATGTATTAGCAGGATTTCAACAGATGATCATTTTGAAGTCACGTGCCTTCACGAAGTTAGCTGATAAACTCGATATCGAAGATGCCGTCCTTCTCAAGGCGGTCGAAGAAATCGAAGCCGGCAAGGTTGACGCCCAGCTCGGCAAGCATCTGATCAAGCAACGCATCGCCCGTTCGGGCAGCGGCAAGTCGGGTGGCCATAGAAGCGTTATCGTCTATGTCGAGGGCGACAGAGCTTTATTCCTGTTCGTTTTCTCGAAGAACGAACGCTCCAACATCGACGCGCACGAACTCGAAACGCTGCGCGAGTCCGCGAAGATCCTGGCCGATCTTCCGATCGCAACACTGCTCGAAACAAACTGGATCGAGATTCCCTATGACTGAAGCCGCCAAGCCCAAGTACCGCAGTGAGTTGCTCGGTGCGCTGCACGAGACGATGGAGGAGCTCCATCGCCATGGCGCCATCGACAAGGCGACCATGCGACGTTTCGACGTCGCGTGCCTGACGCCGGTCGAGGCGTTCGACCCCGCCGCCATCAAGGCGATCCGCGAGGAGGCCGGGTTCAGCCAGGCCACCTTCGCGCTGGCGCTCAACGTCACGACGTCGCTGATCAGCAAGTGGGAGCGCGGCGAAAAGAAGCCGAGCGGTCCGTCGCTAAAGCTCCTGGCGCTAGCCAAGACCAAGGGCATTGACGCTATTCTCTGATGTTCGCCCCGCCGCCTTGTCCCGATGACGCCAATGTGAAAGACAGGCGGCGCCAGTTCTGAAAAGACTGAGTCTCGACATCAACAAATAGCCTCGCACCCGGACCCTCCATGTACACAGCGATCTACGAAGCCCATCGCGGCTTCGCCATGCTCGGCGTTGCCCTGACCGTCGTCTGGGCGGCGCTCGCCCTGCTGCCGGCGCTCACCGGCCGGCCGGTGAGCCGCCTCTGGCGCCCCGCCTACATCCTGGCCATGGCCACCACCGGCCTGTCGGGCATCACCGGTCTCGTCGTGCTCTGGCTCGGCAACTGGCTGAGCTTCGTCTTCCCATGGCTTGGCCTGGCCGCCGTCGCGCTCCACGGCGTCGCTGGTGTGCGTGGCCGCAAGGCGCTCGCCGCCGGTGCCGGCGGTGCCCTCAAGGCGGCGCTCGCCGTTCAGATCGTCACGCTCGTCGTCGTCTACGCTTTGATGACGCTGCGACCGTTCTGACGGCGCCCGCCGATCATCCTCTGCCGGCCCCGCCGTCATTGACCTTCGGCGCCCGTTCCCCTATTAACCGACCAAACGTCGGGGCAGCCTCTGCCCCGGCCGGTTTGGCGCGCCTCTAAGGCCCGTTTTCCGCAAAGGATAGCCGCGATGACCAACGCCGCCTGGCAAGAACCCACCCCGACCGCCGTCCTCGTCCTCGCCGACGGCACCGTCATCGAAGGGTTCGGCATCGGCGCGCGAGGTGAAGCGGTGGCCGAGGTCTGCTTCAACACCGCCATGACCGGCTACGAGGAAATCCTCACCGATCCGTCCTACGCCGGCCAGATCGTCACCTTCACCTTCCCGCACATCGGCAATGTCGGCGTCAACGACGAGGACATCGAGACGGTCAACATGGCCGCCGCTTCCGGCGTCCGCGGCGTCGTGCTCAAGGACTGGGTCACCGACCCCTCCAACTACCGCGCCCTCAAGGGCTTCGACGCCTGGCTGGCCGCCCGCGGCATCATCGGCATCACCGGTGTCGACACGCGCGCCCTCACCGTGCTGATCCGCGAGAAGGGCATGCCCAACGCCGTCATCGCCCACCATGCGGACGGCAAGTTCGACCTCGCCGACCTCAAGGCCAAGGCCGCCGCCTGGTCGGGCCTCGAGGGGCTGGATCTCGCCCTCGAAGTCACCAACCCGCAGAGCTACGACTGGGCCGAAACCGCCTGGAAGTGGGGCAAGGGCTACGGCAAGCAGGACAGCCCGCGCTACAAGGTCGTGGCCATCGACTTTGGCATCAAGCGCAACATCCTGCGCCTGCTCGCCGATCTCGGCTGCGACGTTTCGGTGCTGCCGGCCACCGCCACCGCCGAGGACGTGTTCGCCCACAAGCCCGACGGCGTGTTCCTGTCCAACGGCCCCGGCGATCCGGCCGCCACCGGCCAATACTCCGTCGCCACCATCAAGGCGGTGATCGAAGCGGGCATCCCGACCTTCGGCATCTGCCTTGGGCACCAGATGATGGGCCTCGCCGTCGGCGGCAAGACGCGCAAGATGCACCAGGGCCACCACGGCGCCAACCATCCGGTCAAGGATTTCACCACCGGCAAGGTGGAAATCACGTCCATGAACCATGGCTTCGCCGTCGATCCCGACAGCCTGCCGGCCAACGTCGAGCAGACGCACGTGTCGCTGTTCGATGGTTCCAACTGCGGCCTGCGCCTCAAGGACAAGCCGGCCTTCTCGGTGCAGTATCACCCGGAAGCCTCGCCCGGCCCGCAGGACAGCCACTATCTCTTCACGCGCTTCGTCAACCTGATCCGCGAGAAGAAGGGCGAGGCGCCGCTGCCCGAACACGGCTGATCGGCGGCCGGCCTCATTCGAGGCCGCTGGCCAGCACGCCGAAGGCGGCCGCCAGCAGGATCGCCGCCAGCAGGAACGGCGCGCCGGGGAAATGCACCGGCGCCGTCGGCCCGCTGAAATAGCCGAACACCCGCGTCATCACCAACGGCGACAACGCCATGGTCAGGCTCTTGACCGAGGTGATCGCCCCCTGCAGTTCGCCCTGGGCATTGGCCGGCACCCGCGCCGACGCCAGCGCCTTCAGCGACGGCTCGATCAGGCCGATGAAGGCGAACACCGGAATGAACGCCACCATCATCATCGTCGAGGTGGCGAAGGCGTAGCCGACAAAGCCGGTAGCCGCCAGCGCCAGACCGATCAACGCCGCCCGCCGCTCGCCGACGCGCCGGACGATCGGCCCGATCAGCCCGCCCATCACCAGCGCCATGGCGAAACCGGTGGCGGCCAGCGTCAGGCCGATGTCGCGCTCGGTCCAGCCGAAGCGCAGCTTGCCCGAGAAGGCCCAGACCGACGGATTGGCGTCGTGGGCGATCTGGGCGATGACGATGATGGCCATCAGGGCGATGAGTTGGCGCCGGCCGAACAGTGCCTTGAAGGCGCCGAACGGATTGGCCCGCCGCCAGGAGAACGGTCGCCTCGCCGCCGGACCGACGCTCTCGACAAGATTGAAATAGCCGAAGACGAAGTTGACGAACGACAGGGCGGCGGCAAAGAAGAACGGCGCCCGTGGGCTGAGCTGGCCGGCGAGACCGCCGAGCGCCGGCCCCAGCACGAAGCCGACGCCGAAGGCGATGCCCATGAAGCCATAGTTGCGTGCCCGCCGGTCCGGCGGCGTCACGTCGGCGACGTAGGCGCCGGCCGTGGCGTAGCTGCCGCCGGCCATGCCGGCCAAGAGCCGGCCGACGAACAGCCAGCCGAGCGCCGGCGCCATGGCGCAGATCAGGTTGTCGATGCCGAAAGCCAGCACCGAGGTGAGCAGCAACGGTCGCCGGCCGAAACGGTCGGACAGGTTGCCGATGATCGGCGCGCACAGGAACTGCATGCCGGCATAGGTGAACATCAGCCAGCCGCCGGCCACCGCCGCCGCGTCGATCCCCACACCGCCGAGCTTCAGGATCAGCGCCGGCGTGACCGGGATGATCATGGCAATACCGACGACGTCGAGGAAAACGGTGAGATAGACGAAGGCAAGACCGCGATTCGGCATGGTGGCAGGCATTCCGTGCAGCTGTCAGAGCGTGCGGGCGCTCAGGGTGTCGCAGGCGTTGATGTCGCCGGCGGCATAGCCCTTCTTGAACCAGCGCTGACGCTGGCTGGACGAGCCATGATTGAACGTCTCGGGCACGACATAGCCCTGCGTCCGCTTCTGGATGGTGTCGTCGCCGATCTGCGAGGCGGCGTTGAGCGCTTCGTCGAGATCGCCGGTTTCGAGCCAGCCTTCCTTGGCGACGTGGGCACCCCAGACGCCGGCAAAGCAGTCGGCCTGCAGCTCGATGCGCACCGAGTAGGCGTTGGCGTCCGCTTCCGACATCGTCCGCCGCTTGGCGTTGAACGCCGGCAGGATGCCCAGGAGATCCTGCACGTGGTGACCGACCTCATGGGCGATGACATAGGCCTGGGCAAAATCGCCCGGCGCGTTGAAGCGGCGGCGCAGTTCGTCATAGAAGGCGAGGTCGATGTACACCTTGCCGTCACCCGGACAGTAGAACGGCCCGGAAGCGGCGCTGGCGGCGCCGCAGGCCGACTGGATCGAGCCCGAGAACAGTCGCAGCGGCGTCGGCTTGTAGCGCTGGCCGGCCGCCGCGAAGATGGCCGACCAGACGTCCTCGGTCGACCCGAGAATGGTGGCGACGAAGTCCTTCATCTCGTCCGGACCGGCCGGGCGGCGCGGCGCCTGATAGCTGTCCGACGACGTCGGTGCCGAGGCGAACTGACCGTCGAGCAGCACCAGCGGGTTGATGCCGAGGAGCCAGAGCACGATGCCGACGACGATCAGCGTGCCGATCGACATGCCACCGCCCCGTCGGCCGGGAAAGCTGCCGCCCGGCAGCCGGAAGCCGCCGTCGCCGCCCGCTGGCCCGAAGCCGCCGCCACCCCGATCGTCCTCGATGTTGTCGCTTTCGCGCCGACCCTTCCAGAGCATGCACAGCCCTCCCTGACCAAGGCGTTATACCAGAAAATCCGTAATGTCACCGCGTCCGCTTGCCGCGGCCTCGCCTCGGCGCCCCGAGGTTTGCGAGGGGCGGATATTCCCATGTTCGGGGTTTGCTGCCGGCCGGTTTTCCTCTATAAGCCGCGCCAACGATCCTGAGCCGAGCGGCGCCCGCAAGCGCCGGTCGCGATTTGACGCGAGCCAACATGCCCAGACGTACAGACATCGATTCCATCCTGATCATCGGCGCCGGTCCCATTGTCATCGGACAGGCGTGCGAGTTCGACTACTCGGGTACGCAGGCCTGCAAGGCGCTCAGGGCAGAGGGCTATCGCATCGTCCTCGTCAACTCCAACCCGGCCACCATCATGACCGACCCGGAGCTGGCCGACGCCACCTACATCGAGCCCATCACCCCCGAGATGGTCGCCAAGATCATCGAGAAGGAGCGCGCCGCCCACCCCGGCGAGCACATGGCGCTGCTGCCGACCATGGGCGGTCAGACGGCGCTCAACACCGCCCTGTCGCTCAAGAAGATGGGTGTGCTGGAGAAGTTCGGCGTCGAGATGATCGGCGCCACCGCCGAGGCCATCGACAAGGCCGAGGACCGCGAGCTGTTCCGCGAGGCGATGACGCGCATCGGCCTCGACACGCCGCGCGCCGCCTTCGTCAACACCTCGACGCTGAAGCAGAAGTTCCGCGCCGAATACGAGAGCCGCAAGGCCGCCGTCACCGCCGCCAACGACGGCGAGGCGCTGGCCAAGGCGCTGGCCGCCTTCGAGGGCGAATGGGCCGCCGACGAGCGCGCCCGCCGCGAGGAATACAACCTGACCGCCCGCCTGCAGGCGCTGACCGCCTACAAGGTCACCGGCCTGCCGGCCATCATCCGGCCGTCGTTCACCATGGGCGGCACCGGCGGCGGCATCGCCTACACCATCGACGAACTCTACGATCTCGTCATGTCCGGTATCGAGGCCTCGCCCACCAACGAGGTGCTGGTCGAGGAATCGGTGCTCGGCTGGAAGGAGTTCGAGATGGAGGTCGTCCGCGATCGCGACGACAACTGCATCATCATCTGCTCCATCGAAAACGTCGACCCGATGGGCGTGCACACCGGCGACTCGATTACCGTCGCGCCGGCCCTGACGCTCACCGACAAGGAATACCAGATCATGCGCAACGCCAGTTGCGCCGTGCTCCGGGAGATCGGCGTCGAGACCGGCGGCTCCAACGTGCAGTTCGCCGTCAATCCGGCCGACGGCCGCATGATCGTCATCGAGATGAACCCGCGCGTGTCGCGGTCCTCGGCGCTGGCCTCCAAGGCCACCGGCTTCCCGATCGCCAAGGTCGCCGCCCGCCTCGCCGTCGGCTACACCCTTGACGAGCTGGCCAACGACATCACCGGTGGCGCCACCCCGGCCGCCTTCGAGCCGACCATCGACTACGTCGTCACTAAGATTCCCCGCTTCGCCTTCGAGAAGTTCCCCGGCGCCGAGCCCAATCTCACCACCGCCATGAAGTCGGTGGGCGAGGTGATGGCCATCGGCCGCACCTTCCAGGAAAGTCTGCAGAAGGCGCTGCGCGGCCTCGAGACCGGCCTCACCGGCCTCAACGAGGTCGAGCTGAGCGGCGCCCCCAACGAAGAAAAGAGCGCCCTGCGCGCTGCCCTCGGCACGCCGACGCCGGACCGGCTGCGCTACGTCGCCGAGGCCATGCGCCGCGGCTTCTCGCTCGACGAGATCTACGCCATTTCGCGCATCGACCTGTGGTTCCTGCGCGAGATCAAGGAGATCGTCGACACCGAGCAGAAGGTCCGCCAGAACGGGCTGCCGACGACGGCCAACTGGCTGCGCCGCCTCAAGTCCATGGGCTTCTCCGACGCCCGCCTCGCCGAGCTCGGCCATCTGCCGGTCGAGGACGTCAAGGCGCTGCGCGACCGGCTCGACGTCCATCCGGCCTACAAGCGCATCGACACCTGCGCCGCCGAGTTCGCCTCGCCCACCGCCTACATGTATTCGACCTACGAGACGCCGTTCGCCGGCAAGGTGGCCGACGAAGCCGCCCCCTCGGACAAGCGCAAGGTGGTCATCCTCGGCGGCGGTCCCAACCGCATCGGCCAGGGCATCGAGTTCGACTACTGCTGCTGCCATGCCTGCTTCGCCCTGTCGGACGCCGGCTACGAGACCATCATGGTCAACTGCAACCCGGAGACCGTGTCGACCGACTACGACACCTCCGACCGTCTGTACTTCGAGCCGCTGACCATCGAGGACGTGCTGGAGATCCTGCGCGTTGAGAAGCAGAACGGCACGCTGCACGGCGTCATCGTCCAGTTCGGCGGCCAGACGCCGCTGAAGCTGGCCGACGCCCTCGAAGCGGCCGGCATCCCCATTCTCGGCACCACGCCCGACGCCATCGATCTCGCCGAGGACCGCGACCGCTTCAAGCGCCTGCTCGACAAGCTGCAGCTCAAGCAGCCCAAGAACGGCATCGCCTATTCCATCGAACAGGCGCGCATCGTCGCCGGTGAACTCAAGTTCCCGCTGGTCGTCCGTCCGTCCTACGTGCTGGGCGGCCGGGCCATGGAGATCGTCCGCGACGAGACCGGCTTCGACGCCTACCTTTCCGGCACGCTGCCGGCGCTGGTGCCGGCCGACGTCAAGGCGCAGTATCCCAACGACAAGACCGGTCAGATCAACATGGTGCTCGGCAAGAGCCCGCTGCTGTTCGACCGCTACCTGTCCGACGCCATCGAGGTCGACGTCGACGCCCTCTCCGACGGCAAGGACGTGTTCGTGGCCGGCGTCATGGAGCACATCGAGGAAGCCGGCATCCATTCCGGCGACAGCGCCTGTTCGCTGCCGACCTACTCGCTGCCGGCCGCCATCGTCACCGAGCTCAAGCGTCAGACGCACGAGCTGGCGCTCGCCCTCAACGTCGTCGGCCTGATGAACGTCCAGTACGCCGTCAAGGACGGCGTCATCTACATCCTCGAAGTCAACCCGCGCGCCTCGCGCACGGTGCCGTTCGTCGCCAAGACCATCGGCATTCCCGTGGCCAAGATCGCCGCCCGCCTGATGGCCGGCGAAAAGCTTACCGCCTTCGCCCTTGAGGAGAAGCCGTTCAAGCACATCGCCGTCAAGGAAGCCGTGTTCCCGTTCGCCCGCTTCCCCGGCGTCGACACCGTGCTCGGCCCGGAAATGCGCTCGACCGGCGAGGTCATGGGCCTCGACCGCTCGTTCGCCGTCGCCTTCGCCAAGGCTCAGCTCGGCTCCGGCACCAAGGTGCCGACCGCCGGCACGGTGTTCGTGTCGATGCGCGACGCCGACAAGCCGCGCGTGCTCGAGGCAGTCAAGACGCTGGTCGGCCTCGGCTTCAAGGTCATGGCCACCACCGGCACCCACGCCTATCTCGTCGAGCACGGCGTGCCGACCCTGCTGATCAACAAGGTCATGGAAGGCCGGCCGCACGTCGTCGACGCCATCAAGAACGGCGAGGTCCACCTCGTCTTCAACACCACCGACGGCGCCCAGGCGCTCTCCGACAGCCGGTCGCTGCGGCGAGCGGCGCTCTTGCAGAAGGTGCCCTACTACACCACCTTGGCAGGAGCGGTGGCGGCGGCGCGCGGCATCGAGGCCTGGTCCTCGGGGCAGCGCGAGGTCCGGCCACTGCAGGCGTATTTCGCCAAGGCGTCGTGATCAGACGTCGTGACGGGGCGAAACTTTTGGCCTCGTGACGCCAACGACGCTGGCAGCTAATATCGCTGGATCGATTGCGTGCGATTCGGCATGACAGACATGAAACGATGCGGCCCGGTGCCAGAGGCACCGGGCGCTCTGATTTTTTGTGAAAGGTTGAGAGACCGATGGAAAAAGTCCCGATGACCGCCGGCGGCCATGCCACCCTGGAGGGCGAGCTGCAGCGGCGCAAGTCCGAGGAACGGCCTCGCATCATCGCCGCCATCGCCGAAGCGCGCGCGCACGGCGATCTGTCGGAAAATGCCGAGTATCACGCCGCCAAGGAGCAGCAGAGCCACAACGAGGGCCGCATCTCCGAGCTCGAGGACATGCTGTCGCGGGCCGAGATCATCGACGTCTCCAAGCTGAGCGGCAAGACGATCAAGTTCGGCGCCACGGTGAAGCTCGTCGACGAGGACACCGAGGACGAGAAGACCTACCAGATCGTCGGCGACGCCGAAGCCGACGTCCGGGCCGGCCGCATCTCCATCTCCTCGCCCATCGCCCGCGCCCTGATCGGCAAGAAGGTCGGCGATTCCATCGAGGTGGCAGCGCCGGGCGGCGCCCGCGGCTATGAGATTCTCGACGTGCTGTTCAAGTAATCGATTTGACGACGGGCCAGTCCGGCCCGTCGTCCCCTTGGGACGCGTGCGCCCCGGGACGCCTTCAGGCCAGACGCCGAAGGGTCTCTTCGAGCCCGGCGACCAGTCGCCGCGCCACCTCGATATCCTGCTCCCACCAACGACTTTCCAGCACCACGGCGCGCTGCGCCTCGTTGAGGCGATAGCCGATGAGCCGCGCCGGTGAACCGGCGACGATGGCGAAATCGGGCACATCGGCGTTGACGAAGGAATTGGCGCCCACCGCCGCCCCGATACCGATCGTGACGCCCCGCCGCACGATGGCGTCGACGCCGATCCAGGCGTCGCTGCCGATACGGCACGGCGCCGCCGTCAGTTGGGCATAGGGCTCGGAATAGAACAGGCTGTTGGTCGAGACGCGATCGAGAGCGTGCTCGCCCGGACCGATGGTGACGTTGTTGGCGATCGACACGTAATTGCCGATGTCGGCCCGGGTGATATCGCAATAGTTGCCGACGTAACAATAGCGGCCTATCCGCGAATCCTTGCTGACGCGGCTCTTGTCGCTGACATGCGTCGTGCTGTCGAAGCGGCGCTTGCGGAACTTGAAGAGCGACAGTCTCATGTTGCCTCACGCGGCTCGGGAGATGGCAACGTCGGCTCAGCGGTCGCCGAGAATGAGGCGCTTCGCCTTGCCGGCTTGCTTGGCAAGTTTGCGGCTGAAGCGGGCGGACCAGGGTTCGAACGCCCGCTCGCTGCGGATGCCCGGGACCGCCGGCGCCACCGCTTCGCCACCGACCACCGCCGGTGCCAGCCCGGCCAGGATGGCGAACAGGTTGTTGTCGCCGAGAACGCGCTGGCGCGCCGTCACCAGATGGTCACGCGAAGCTTCGTAGCGATCCGACGCCAAGATCGAGCGGATGGTGGCGACGGTGCCGTCGAAATCGGCGATGTCGATCGTCGTCAGCGCCCCCGGCGCGAAGTAGTCGCCGATGTTGGGGCAACCGTAATAGATCGGGTAGGTCAGGGCCAGCAGCGGATCGGCCAGCTTCTCGGTCCAGTAGTCGCGGGTGGCGCAGTTCTCGAGCGCGATGTGATAGCGATAGGTGGCCAGCACCTCGCTCTTGTCGCCGAAGCCCTTGATGTCGCGGCCGAACAGGTCGATCTCGTCGCCGAAGTAGGTCTTGAGGCGACGCACGAAATCGAGCCGCTGCCGGTGGCCGGCGGTGAACGCCTTGGCCGAGGTGACGACCGACATCTGCCGCGTCTTCGGTGGGAAATAGCCGGCGAAATCGTCGGCGGTCATCGGTTTGGCCAGCCGCTGGCCCGCCGCATCCCAGGCGCCGATCAGCCAGGGCAACCCAAGCTGACCGGTGCGGACGTTGGCGTGCGACGTCTGGGGATCGGTGGTCAGAACGAGATCGAACTGGGCGAGGAAGCCGGCGTCATAGCGCTTGACGCTCGCCGGTTCGGAGGCAACGAACAGGCGGCGCGGCGCCCGCAACTGGCCGGACAGGCGTTCGGGCACGGCGTCGTAGACGACCAGCAGATCGCAATCGGCAAAGTCGCCCGAGAAGCTGAAGGTCACCTCGCCCCACTGCGCCTTGCCGCCGGGAAACTGTCGCAGCCAGTGCCAGTCCGGTGCCGATGAAACGAAGCCCACCTTGATCAAGTCGACACCCCTCCCCTGGCCGGTCGCCGGCGCCGGACAACGCTACGCCGCAAGACGACGGATGCAATCCACCCCGTCCACGGGTAAAAGCGGCTTAGCTAGCATCCGATTCGTCGTGCAGTAAAGAGCGCGCGGGCGAACCGGTTGGCAGCGTCGGTCGCCTTGCCGGGCGCCCGTCGCCTCAAGCCCTGGAGACCACATGCCAGCCGCACCGCATGCCGTGATGATCGCGCCGGGGACCTGCCGTTCCTATACGTGCGTGCAGGTGTTCGGCGGCCTCGGCAACCAGATGTTCCAGTATGCCGCCGGCTACGCCCAATCGCACCGCTTGGGCACGCAGCTGCTCGTCGACCCCGTCGAATCCGAGCGCCTCGCCCACGCCAGCTACGGCCTTGGCGCCTTTGACCTCGACGTCGGCCTCTGGTCGCCCGATCCGACGGCCGGCGGCGGCTGGCAGCGCCTGTTCCGTCGGCCCAAGGCCAAGCGCCGCTTCGAGAGCTGGCCGGGCGCCGTCTATCGCCACGCCGGCCAAGCCTACGATCCGGCCATCGCCGCCGTCGGTCCCGGCACCTATCTCGCCGGCTACTTCCAATCCGAGCGCTTCTTCACCGACGTCGCCGACGACATCCGCGCCGCCTTCTCGCTCGCTCACCGGGCGGCGGACTTCGATCAGGCCGCGATCGCCGGGCTGGCCAGCGTCCCGCACGTCGCCGTTCACATCCGGCGCGGCGACTACGCCAGCGATCCCCGCACCACCGCCACCCACGGCCTCGTCGGCCCCGAGTATTACGAGCGGGCCCGCCTGCTGATGCAACGGCTGGTGCCGGGCGTCCGCTTCCTCGTCTTCAGTGACGACCTCGCCGCCGCCGCCGACCTGACCGCCCATTGGCCGGATCGCCACCTGTCGCCGGGCCAGAGCCGCGAGGAAGACCTCCACCTCATGACGCTCTGCCGCCACCACATCATCGCCAACAGTACGTTCAGCTGGTGGGGCGCCTGGCTCGCCAACGCCCCCGACAAGACCGTCATCGCTCCGCGCCGCTGGTTCGCCCGGGCGCGCATGCTGGAAACCTTCACCGACGACGTCTGCCCGGACGGCTGGATTCTCGTCTGAACGCCTTTTGGCCGAGGAGTACCGGGCCTTGCGCGTCTTCCTGATCAATCTCGACCGCGACACCGACCGTTTGGCGCACATGGACGCCCAGCTCAAGGCGCACGGCATCGCCTACGAACGCTTTGCCGCCTGCCGCGGCGCCGCCCTGCCCGAGACGCTCCGCCGCCACTTCGATCTGCCGGCCGGCGAACCCCAGGTGCTGACGGCCGGCGAGATCGGCTGTTACGCCAGCCATCTTGCCATTCAGGAGATCGTTGCCGCCGGTGACGCGCCGGCGCTGGTGATCGAGGACGATCTCGAGATCGGCGCCACGCTGCCGCTGCTGCTCGACCGCCTTGCCGCCCTGCCGGACGATTGGGACATCGTCCGCCTCTCCAACCCGGCCAAGGCCGCCGCCGAACCGGTTGTCAGCCTCGCTGGCGTCGGCGAGGTGGTCCGCTACTGGCGCGTGCCCAACAACACCGGCGCCTACCTGATCCGCCCCGCCGGCGCGCGCAAGTTCCTGAGCCTTGCCGCCCCCCGCCGCCGCGCCATCGACGAAGACTTGCGCCGTCCCTGGGAGCATGGGCTCATTACCTATGGCGTTCTGCCGCCGCCGGTTACCGCCAACGTGCTGCCGGCCTCCTCGATCGGCGGCGCCCGCGAGGCGCCCGGCCGCCAGCGCTTCCGCGCCGCCCCGCGCCACCCTTGGGGCGAACTTGTCTGGCGGATCAGGACGTTCGGCCTCTCGGGCTGCGTCCGACTCTGGCTCGCCTCCAAGCTGCGTCGTTCCAGGCAGCGGTCCGGCGGCTAGCCCGCCTTACGGCCCTTGTCCTGGCGCAAGAGCTCCCAGGTCATGGCGATGCGCAGCGCCCGGCCGGCGCTCAGCGCCAGCGCGATGACAAAGCCCTCGACGCCGACGGCGAACAGCCGGCGGGCGAAATAGTTCTTGAGAAAGAAGAACGGCGGATCGAACACCAGCCGCCAGACTGAGGGATTGCGCCCCTTGGTCACCCAGTCGCGCGCCGACAGCTCGCTGTAGCTGCGGATCTTCTCCCACATGTGCGAGAACGACTTCATGGAAATGTGGGCGACATCGCCGGCCAGCACTTCCGGCCGACTGCCGTCGCCGATCAGCACCTTGTCGTGCACGGCGCTGGCATTGAAGCCGGCGCGGCGGCGATCGTAGAGGCGCGGCGTCACGTTGGTCGGGTTGAACCGCCCCGGCCGCAGCGACCGGGCCAGCAGGCTGACGTGGCGGATGCGCAGCGAATAGGCGGCGACACGCTCGGCTTCCGGTCGCGCCAGCAGCGCGGCGATGCTGGCCTTGACCTCGTCGAGCAGCACCTCATCGGCATCGAGGTTCAGCACCCAGTCGTGCCGGCACAGGCCCTCGGCGTAAACCTTCTGTTCGCCGAAGCCGGTCCAGTCGCGGTGATAGACGCGGTCGGTGTAGTGCCGGGCGATGTCGAGCGTGCCGTCGCTGCTGCCGCTGTCGACGATCACCAGATCGTCGGCAAAGCCCGCGAGCGCCTCCAGCACCAGCGGCAGCCGCTCGGCTTCATCCTTGCAGATGATGAACACCGACAGCGCCAAAGGCGCCGGCTTGCTGGAACTGATCATCCGAACTCTCCCTTGTCCCACCCGGCGGCACGTTCAACCGCGTCGCGCCGGTCCCAGCAGATCGACCTCCAGACCGGCGATGCGCTCGGGCCAGGTCAGCGCCCGGCCGAAGCGTTCGGCCGCCTGCCCCATGGCGGCGCGCCGCTCCGGCGCGGCGAGGAGATCACCCACCGCCGCGGCGATGGCCGCCACGTCGGCGCCGTCGACGATCACCGCCGTTTCACCGTCGACGACGGCGTCCGTCGCCCCGCCCGACCGGCCAGCGACCACCGGCAGACCGTGCGCCGCCGCTTCGGCGAACACCATGCCGAAGCCTTCCTCGCGCGTCCCCTCGCGGCGGGTCGGCATGACGAACAGATCGGCCGAAGCGTAAAGGGCCGACTTGCGCCCGCCAGCCACCGTACCGACGAAACGCACGGCGGCGCTGACGCCGGTGGCACTGGCCAACGCCTCCAGCCGCGGTCGATCGTCGCCGCTGCCGGCCACGACATAACGTAGCCCCGGGTGATCCTTGAGGAGAGCCGGCAATGCCTGCAGCGTGTTGTCGATGCCCTTGAGCGGTTCGAGCCGGCAGAGCGTCAGCAGACGCGGCCCCTGCCCCTCCCAGACCGAGGCGGCCCAGGCGGCATCATCGGCCGAGACCAGCGCCGGCGGATCGATGGGGGGTGGCCGCAAACGAATCTTGTCGGGGTCGCCGGTAAAGGCGGCGGCCCGCCCTTGCGTGAAGCGCGAGTTGGCGAGCACCAGCGTCGCCACCGCCAGCGCCGCCTCGATGCGTCGCCGCTTCCGCCACTTGGGACTGGCCGGATACTCGTTGCCGTGAGCATAGGCGACGATGCGGTCGCACGCCCCGGCGCAACCCGACCGGCGCAACGTCTCGAGGCTCTTCCAGCTGTCGGCGAACAGCGCCTCCGCCCGCCGCCCCTTGAGCAGCCGGCGCAGCGCCAGCATCTTGGCCAGCCGGCGCAGCGGCCGCCAGCCGGAGAAATAGCGCACGTCGACGCCGGCCAGGACCGGGTCCGGCACAGCGGGCGGCCGGCCGTCGGCCAGCACGACAACCTCGATGCCGCGTTCGGCCAGCTGGCGGCTGGCGTTGCCCATCAGGTTCTCGATGCCCCCGACCGCCGGGGGAAAACACTGCGTCAACACGACGATCATGGCCTGCACACGAGCTCCAGTCTCCGACGCCACCTCGGCCCGCCATCGGCGAAACGGGCTATAAGTTCACACCCTTTCGGCCTCTGGCAAGGCCCATCCGGCCTCCGGGCAATTTTTGTTGACAGCTCCGGCGCTTCGGTGCGATGCCGCCTTGCCCCCGGCCGCTACTGGAGCGCTTTCCGACCTGATCGACGGATGCTCTAGCGGCAGGTGCGACAAAATGGAACCGGCCGCGATGAACCCGACTGCCCGCATCCTGCAGCTGCTGCCCGCCCTCGGCGACGGCGGCGTCGAACGCTCCACCGTCGAGATGGCCGCCGGCCTCGGCGCCCGCGGCATCGCCAACTGGGTGGTTAGCGGCGGTGGCGATCTCGTCGCCGCCGTCGAAGCCACCGGCGCCCGCCACGTCCGGCTGCCCGTCGGCGCCAAGTCGCCCTTCGCCATCATCGCCAACGCCCGCGCCCTCGGCCGCCTCATCGACGCCGAGGCCATCGACATCGTCCACGCCCGCAGCCGGGCACCGGCCTGGGCCGGCTGGCTGGCCTGCCGCTGCTTCGCCCGCCGCCGCTGCCACTTCATGACCACCTTTCACGGCGTCTACGGCCATGGCAACGCCCTGAAGCGCTTCTATAACCGGGTGATGCTGAAGGGACCGCTGGTCGTCGCCAACTCGCAGTTCATCCGCGCCCATATCCGCGACGTCTACGGCTATCCCGACGATCGCATCATCGTCGCCGCCCGCGGCGTCGACCCGGCGCTCTTCGATCCCGCCGCCTTGCCGCCCGACAGCCGCGGCACCATCCGCGCCGAGTTCGGCCTGGCGTCCGACGAGGCCCTGCTCATCATGGTCGGCCGCATCACCGGCTGGAAAGGCCATGGCGTGCTGGTCGAGGCGCTGGCGAGGCTCGCCGACAAGCCCTGGCGCCTGGTATTCGCCGGTTCGGGCAACGACGGCGTCATCACCGAGCTGCGGCAACAGATCGCCGCCCTCGGCCTTGACCAGCGCATCATTCTCGCCGGCAGTCGCCGCGACGTGCCGGCGCTGCTCGCCGCCGCCGATCTCGCCTTCTCCGCCTCGATCGAGCCGGAGGCCTTCGGCCGGGCGGCCATCGAAGCCGAGGCCATGGCCACGCCGGTGATCGCCACCGACCACGGCGGCAGCCGCGAAACCGTGCGGCCCGGCCAGACCGGCTGGCTGGTACCGCCGCGCGACGTCGACGCCATGGCCGCCGCCATCGCCGAGGCCCTGTCCGACCGGTCGCGCCTCATCGCCATGGGGGAGGCCGGCCGCGCCTACGTGCTGGAGAACTTCACCACCGCCCGCATGCTGGCCCAGGAACTTTCCGCCTACGAGCGGCTGCTGGCCGACGACGGGGCCGCCTGACATGACCGTCCCGGTCCGTCCGACGCTGTGGATCATCACCGACGGCAAGGCCGGCGACGAGCAACCACTGATCGGCGTCGCCGAAGAGCTCGGGGTGAGCCCGGACCGGCGCCACGTCCACCCCCGGCCGCCCTTCGTCTGGCTGATGCCGTGGGGACCCATCGATCCGCGCGAGGGGCCGGACCATGCCGGCGCGCCGCTCAGCCCGCCCTTTCCCGACATCTGTCTGGCCACCGGCCGCCGCGCCGTCGCCTATCTGCGCCGTCTGAAGCAGCTGTCCCCGGCCACCGTGACGGTGTTCTTCAAGCATCCGCGCTGCCGCGCCGACGGCGCCGACCTCCTGGTGATGTCGCCGCACGATCGCCCCGACGGCCGGGAAGCCAGCCGCCTCATCGTCACCCCCACCCTGCCGAACCGCCTGCCGGCCGGCCGTCTCGCTGCTCTTCGCGCCACCCCGCCACCGGCGCTCGCCGCCCTGCCGCCACCGCGGCTCGCCGTGCTGATCGGCGGCGACAGCCGCCATCACCGCTTCACGCCGACCGATATCGCCCGTCTCATCGCCGGTCTGCGCGCCCGTCGCGCCGCCGGCGCGTCGCTGATGATCACCGCCTCGCGCCGCACGCCGCCGCCCCTGCGGGCCGCGCTCGACGCGTTCGCCAACGCTGACCGCGTGTTCTTCTGGAATGGTCAGGGCGACAACCCTTACGCCGCCATGCTGGCGCTCGCCGACGAAGTGGTGGTGACGGCCGATTCGACCAACATGATCGGCGAGGCGGCGGTGACCGGCCGGCCGATCCAGGTATTCCATCCGAGCGGCGGCCACGCCAAAATCACCGCCTTCATCGCCGAACTCGGCCGCCATGCTGCCATCGGCCGCTTTCCGGAGGCGCCAGCCTCGGCCAGCTACCCGCCGATCAACGCCACGCCGGACATCGCCGCCGCCATTCTGGCGCTCTGGCAGGCCCGGATCACACCACCACCGGCTCGTTCTTGATCTGGCGCAGCGTCAGCGACGTGCGCACCTGGCCGACATTGGGCAGCGCCACCAGCTGTTCGATGACGAAGGTCTGACAGGTCTTGAGGTCGGGGGCCACGCACTTCAGCACGAAGTCGATCTCACCGGATTGCATCCACGCCTCGCGGACGATCGGCCACGACTTCAGCTTTTCCTCGAACACCACCAGCTCCGGCTCGGCCTGCACGGCCAGCGAGATGAAGGCGAACATGGTGATGTCGTAGCCGAGCGCCTTTTCGTCGAGCAGCGCCCGGTAGCCGGTGATGACGCCAGCCTCCTCGAGCGCCCGCACCCGCCTGAGGCACGGCGGCGCCGATATGCCGACACGGCTCGCCAGTTCGACGTTGGTGATCCGACCGTCGGCCTGCAGTTCCCGCAGGATCTTCCAATCGGTGGCATCGAGGCGAACCTTCATGCAACGTCTCCGGCAGCGGCGCGTCGTGGCCATCACTTTTTTGCGCGGCAGCGACAGATAATTATACTTGCCGGCATCAATACGAAAGCACGAAGCGGTGCGCGCGACACTTTCGCACAGTTTAGGCGACCAAAGGCTGTTGACCGACCAGGCGCCACTCCACAAGATTGATGCGCAAGCCCTTGAAAAACAAGGCAAGCGCACCTACCATTTCCCTCGACTCATCAGGTCCGGCTCCCCGGCTCGCCACCACCGGCGCCTTCTGGTCGCCACGCAGCCGCCCGCGGTTGTCGCGATCGATGATCGCCAAGATCGGTGCCGGCGAACGCGCCAGCGGTTTGTGCCACGTTTCGGCGTTTTTCGTGTCGATGCGTTGCACTCCGGTAGTCGGGCGTTGCATATTGGTTCGTCGAGGCAGGAGCCCCATGGCACATCAACATACCAAGGTTCTCATCATCGGTTCGGGACCGGCCGGCTACACCGCCGCCATCTATGCGGCTCGTGCCATGCTGGAGCCGATTCTGATCGCCGGCATGCAGCCGGGCGGCCAGCTGACCATCACCACCGAGATCGAGAACTTTCCCGGCTTCGCCGAGGCGGTGCAGGGCCCCTGGCTCATGGAGCAGATGCGCCTGCAGGCCGAACACATGGGCACGCGCCTCGTCTCCGATCTGGTCACCACCGCCGATCTGTCGCAGCGGCCGTTCACCTTCACCTGCGATTCGGGCGATACCTATTCGGCCGACAGCCTGATCATCGCCACCGGCGCCCAGGCGCGCTGGCTCGGCATCGCCTCGGAGCAGAAGTTCCAGGGCTTCGGCGTGTCGGCCTGCGCCACCTGCGACGGCTTCTTCTATCGCGGCAAGACGGTGATCGTCGTCGGCGGCGGCAATACCGCCGTCGAGGAAGCGCTGTATCTGACCCACCACGCCGCCAAGGTCATCGTCGTCCATCGCCGCGACGGTTTCCGCGCCGAGAAGGTCATGCAGCAACGCCTGCTTGCTCATCCCAAGATCGAAGTGATCTGGGACAGCGTCATCGACGAAGTGCTCGGCACTGAAGGCTTTCCGCCGTCGGTCACCGGCGCCCGCATCCGCAACGTCAAGACCGGGGCCATCAACGATATCGCCGTCGACGGCATCTTCGTGGCCATCGGTCACGCGCCGGCCGTGGCGCTGTTCCGCGACCAGCTGACGCTGAAGCCATCGGGCTATCTCTGGACGGCGCCCGATTCGACAGCGACGTCCATGCCGGGCGTATTCGCCGCCGGTGACGTCACCGACGAGCACTTCCGTCAGGCGGTCACGGCCGCCGGCATGGGCTGCCAGGCGGCGCTGGAAGCCGAACGCTATCTGGCGACCGTCGGCTGAAGACCGGCGGCGCAAACGGGCGCAGTTGGGGCGCGTCCGTTCGGGCAACCGCAAGGTTGCCGGGGAACAAAAACAAGCCGGTCGAGCCGGCGACCATGGGTCGTCGGCGCGCTATGGCAAGGGGGAACCATGGACTGGGACAAGCTGCGCATCTTCCACGCGGCCGCGCACGCGGGGAGCTTCACCCACGCCGGCGACTCGCTCAACATGAGCCAGTCGGCCGTGAGCCGGCAAGTCAGCGCCCTCGAGCAGGACCTCGGCGTCCCCCTGTTCCACCGCCACGCCCGCGGCCTCATCCTGACCGAACAGGGCGACATGCTCTATCGCGCCGCCCACGACGTGCTGATGAAGCTTGAGGACGTGCAGAGCCGGCTGACCGACAGCCGCGAGCGGCCGTCCGGTCCGCTCCGGGTCACCACCACCGTCGGCATCGGCTCCACCTGGCTGACCTCGCGCGTCGACGAGTTCGTCGATCTCTATCCCGACGTGCAGCTGCAGCTCATCCTCGACGACGTCGAACTGGATCTGGCCATGCGCCAGGCCGACGTGGCCATCCGCCTGCGTCAACCCACCCAGCCCGACCTCATCCAGCGCAAGCTGTTCACCGTCCACTTCCACCTCTACGCCTCGCCCGGCTACATCAAGCGCTTCGGTGCCCCCAAGACCATCGAAGAGATCGACAGCCACCGCATCATCACCTTCGGCGTCGCCGCCCCCACCTACCTGCGCGACATGAACTGGCTGGAGACGGTCGGCCGCCCCTACGACAATCCGCGCCTGCCGGTGCTGCGCGTCAACAACCTCGTGGCCATCCGCACCTCGGTGCAGCGCGGCGTCGGCATCGCCCTGCTGCCGGACTATCTCGTCGAGCCGGACACCGGCCTGCAGCAGTTGATCCCCGAGGTCGATCTGCTGTCCTACGACACCTTCTTCGTCTACCCCGACGAACTCAGGAACTCGGCGCGCGTCCACGCCTTCCGCGACTTCCTGGTGACCAAGGCGCAGCGCTGGTCGTTCTGACCGGCCTCGCCTGGAGCGCTGTCCAACCTGGCTGAATCGTCAGGTCGATAAGATGTCGCTCCAAAGTCAAAGGTTTGAGCAGCCGCCGCCGCGCGCCACCCCGTCGGGTGGCGATGTCGCCATGGCGTTGGCCTGCGCCAGCCTGCCCGCCGCCCTCTGGGAAAAAATTTGCTACGTACGATGCCGGAGTGTCATCGTTACGTAGGCGCTGGAAAAGCGGCGGCAATTCCAGTGACTTCCAGCCACACTTTAGGCAAAAGTCACAGAATCGTGCATGTCAGATATGCACTTGCCTTCTTGTTTTGCAGCTCCTGAGGGCGCATATCACCTTCAGCTGATGTGTTGGTTCCCTCGCCAGTTCCTCCCGGCGATAGCGAACTTCAGCTGTTCCCCTCTGGAAGGTGCGGAATCGTCCCTGCGATCCGCATTCCAAAACTAAGAGCCGGGCCTTAGCCCGGCTTCTTTTTTGTCTGCCTTCCAGACATGCCGGCGCCTCATACCCTTTCCGCCAGATTCCGACCCTTGGCGTGACGCCCGACCGCCGGTCCGGGCAGGAGCGGCTTGAGA
>CALMMQ010000080.1 GCA_937868725.1 uncultured Pleomorphomonas sp. | reverse complement strand
GGAACCGGCTGAAGCCGGTTCCGCCCGTCGTCGCTTCAGGACTGGCGCCAGGGGCGAAGTCGGCCCGGCGGCTTCGCCGGCTCAGTCGAGGCCGAGCTTGCCGCGCAAGGTCGACAGATCCTCGGCCAGGGTATTGACGGCCACCGACAGCACCTTGCGGTCATCGTCGGTCAGGTGGTCGTAGCTGACGTAGCCGTCGCCGTTCTTGTACTTGGCGAGGATGCCGTCGACGGTGGCGAAGTTGGCATCGACGGTCTTGAGGAAATCGGCGTCCTTGTCGGCGATCAGCGGCCGCACCAGCTCGACGATCTTCAGCGCGCCGTCGAAGTTGCCGCGGAAGTCCCAGAGATCGGTGTGGCTGTAGCGATCTTCCTCGCCGGAGATCTTGGTGGCCGCCACCTCTTCCATCAGCACGGCGGCGCCACCGACGACCTTCTCCGGCGGCAGGGCCAGACCGGCGACGCGGCTGTCGAGCTCCGTGACGTCGGCGTCGAGCTTATCGACGAACGGGGTCAGGCCATCGGTGGTGTTCTTCTCCCACAACACGTATTCGATGCGGTGGAAGCCGGTGAAGCCGGGATCGGCCTCGGCCTTCTCGTGGTCATCGGCGCGCGAATCGATGGCAGCGTCGAGATCGGAGAACAGTTCGGCGATCGGCTCGACCGCCTCGTAGGACAGGCGCGTCGGCGCGAACAACGCCTTGGCCTTGGCGACGTCGCCGGCGCGGATGGCGGCCGTGAAGGCAGCCGTATCGGTCTTGAGCTGGCTTAGCTTTTCGCTGACGTAGACCTTGTAGTCGGCGATGGGGCCGACGAGGTCGAGCGTGGTGTCGGCAAAGGCCGGCAGGCTCGTCAGCAGGACGAAGCCGGCGACGGCCGAGGCGAGTTTGGCGTGCATGTCAGGTCTCCTTGTCGTGATTTCAGGACGCGCGAACGGCGGCGATCAGGCCGCTGCCGAGGTAGTCGGCAGCGTCGCGAAGGCCGGGAAGGGTGAAGAAATAGCCGCCACCGACGGGCTTGATGTATTCCTCAAGCGGTTCGCCATCGAGCCGGCGCTGGACGGTGATGAAGCCCTTGTCGAGGTCGGCCTGGTAGCAGATGAACAAGAGGCCCTGGTCGAGCTGACCGGAGCGGGTGACGCCGTTGGAGTAGTTGAACGGCCGGCGCAGGATGGTGTTCTCGGCCGCGGCGGCGTCACGGGCGTTGGCGCGGCGGATGTGGCTCGACAGCGGCGTCTGGCGACCGTCGGGATCGGCGGCGTAATCGGGCACGTCGTGCTCGGCACCATCGCGCTTGTCGAGGGGAGCACCGGTGACCTTGGTGCGGCCAAAGATGCGTTCCTGCTCGCCGAGCGGGGTGCGGTCCCAGCGTTCAACGAAGTTGCGGATGATCCGCACCACCTGGTAGCTGCCGCCCTGAGCCCAGGCCGGCTCGCCCTCGCCGACCCAGACGACGCGCGCCATCTCGGCGGCATCGCCGGCATCGGGATTGGCGGTGCCGTCGCGGAAACCGAGATAGTTGCGGGCGCTTTCCACCGGCGCCCCCGGCGGAGCGACGACCACCGGCACGTTGCCCTCCTGCTTCCAGTTGAGCCTGAGCTCGCGCGCTTGCGATTTGATGATGTCGCGCAGGGCGTGAATGGTGGTGTCCTGGCTGTTGGCGCAGAACTGGATCGACAGATCGCCGTGGCAGAGCTCGGCATCAAGGGCGTCGTTGGCAAAGCGCGTCATGCGCGTCAGGTGGCGCGGCTTGAGCGGGGCGAGCCACGGCCGGCGCTCGAACAACGAGGCCCCCAACGACACGGTGACGGTGAGGCCATCGGGACGGATCACCGGACCGAGCAGGCCGGAATCGGCCGGCGGCAGCTTCGGATCGCCGGCCGGCAGTGCGCCGCCGGTGGTCAGGAAGGCGATGCGTTCGGTCAGCGCCTTGAGCAGACGTTCGAAATCGTCGGGCGTCTCCGCCAGCACGTCGAAGCTTGCCAGCATGCCATTGGCCGGGCGCGGATCAACGATACCGGCCTGATGGACGCCAATATAGGGCACACGATCATCGGGCGAGGCGTGGCGATAGATCGGCGCGTCGGAGACGGCGGCTGCCGAGGCCGCCCCGGCGAAGCCGGCGAACGGGCAGCTGGCGGCGCCGACGCCGAGCGCCTTGAGGAAGCCGCGCCGCGATCCGGCCGGCGCGGCACTGTGGTCGATGGGGGTGTCCATGGTCTGCTACTCCAGTCCGAGGGCCGGGTTGACGCCGGCCAACGTGTCGGCAAGGGCGACGAGCGCGGCGGCCAGCATGCGGCGGGCGGCCGGGTCGGCGGGGGCGGCGATCAGCGGCGGCAACGCCGCGCTGACGCCGGCAAGGCGTTCGTCCAAGGTGCGGGCGACGGCGGCGTCGACCGGCGCGACGATGGGACCGAGCAGCGCCGCGCTCTGGACCAGACCATCGACAGCGGCGGTAAGGTCAGCCGCCTCGTTACCGGCGAGCGCCGGTTCGAGCGGCACCGGCAGACCGTCGGCCAGCCGGCGCGCCTGACGCTCGGGCAAGCGGGCGAGATCGGCCGGCTGCAGCTTCAGTGTCTTGAGGCGGGTCTGCAGCGCCGCGGCGTCGTCGGCGAGGCGGCCGGCGACAACCGCGAGCGCGCCAAGACCGTCTCCGGTCACCAGCCCGCGTTCGATGCGACGAAACCCGACAAAGGCGGGATCGGCATCACGGCCGGCCAGCATCTCGGCCTGCGGATCGATGGTTGCCTCGAGATCGGCGTAGCGATCCATCACCGCCTCGATCGCCTTGTAGGGGCGCCGCGCCTCGACATAGGCGGCCCGGGCGGCGGCGACATCGCCCGAGGCGACTGTCGTTGCCAGTGTCCGGGTGGCGGCGACAAGCGCCGCCGACTGGCGGGCGGCGACGACGCGCCACTCCGACAGCGCAGCGATGAAGACGCGCAGCGGCAGTTCGACGCGCGCCCCGGCCGGCCGCTCCACCGGCGTCACCGTCAGCTTGCCGCGCGGGCCGGTGAGCAGGCCGCAGGTGATGTCGTACGTACCGGCGTCGAGGCGGGCGGCGAGGCGGGCGCGATAGCCCGGCAGGATGTTCTCGCGTTCTTCGAGCACCATGACACCGTCGAGGATCTCCCATTCGAGCGGCCGATCGGCGGTGTTGACGATCTCGAAGGTGGTGCGCCCGGCCGGCACGGTCAGTTCGGACGGCCGGCAGGTACCGGCGCCGACTTCGACGACGGTTACCGCTTCGGCGGGACCTGACGGCGGCCGGCTGACGGCGTAGGCGAAGAGACCGGCGGCGACGACGGCCAGAACGGCCGATCCCACCAGGACATGGCGCATCGTTCGCCCCGGCGGAGCGCCGGGCGTTGGCTCAGGCAACGGCATTTCAGAACCTCAGATTCGGGCGCCGATGGCGCCGGGGCGGCTTGACGACGGCTTCAGGAACAGCACCAGGGCGATGACGAGGAAGACGAGGTAGGCGATCACCTCGCCGAGCGCCGGGCTCTCTTGGTAGCCGAACAAGCCGGACAGGATGGTGCCGGGCACCGAGGACACCGGCAGCACGGCGGAGAGGTCGTAGACGCGGGCCTGGGCCAGGTTCCACAGGCCGGCCTCGTGCAGACTGCGCAAGGACGAGGCCAGCAGGCCGGCGGCGACCAGCAGGATGAACACGCCAGTCCAGCGGAAAAAACGTCCAAGGTCGATGCGCAGGGCGCCGGCGTAGAGCGCATAGCCGACCGCAACGGCGACGAGCAGACCGGCGAGCGCGCCGATGGGGGCGGCAACACCGCCGCCCTGGAAGACGGCCAGCAGGAAGAACACCGACTCCAACCCCTCGCGGCCGACGGCGAAGAAGCTCATGCCGACGAGGGCCAGCGCCGCGCCACTGCCCGACAGCGCCGTGTCGATCTCGGCGCGCAGGTTGCCGGAGATCGAGCGAGCGGTGGCGCGCATCCAGAACACCATCGAGGTCAGCAGCAGCACGGCCAGCAGACCGACCAGGGCTTCGAACAGTTCCTGCGCTTTCTGCGGGAACTCGGCGCTGACCAGTTTCAGCCCGGCGCCGACCGAGAACGACATGGCGAGCGCCAGCAACACGCCGACCCAGACGGCCGGCAGCCAGGCGGCGCGGCCGGTGCGGCCGAGATAGCCGGCGATGATGCCGATGATCAGCGCCGCCTCGATGCCTTCACGCAGCATGATGAGAAAGGGAACGAGCACCCGGCCCTCCGCGCGTTCGGTTGAACTTGATCGCGGTATTCAATATTGGGCTGCCCCTGTCAACAGTAATTGCAAGTGCCTCGCATTTTCATGTATTTTTACGGAGGTGAAAACACCGACGGCGGCGCCCTGCAAGAGCGCCGCCGTCGACATATCCCCGGATCTGGAATGATTTCAAACTGATCGGTCAGGCCTTGCCGCCAAACTCCGAAGCGCCACCGTGAGCCGTCGACCAGGCGGCCGGGCCGTTGAGGAAGCTTTCGACCTCGGCCAGCACGCCACCGTCGAAGGCGCCGCTGTCGCGGGCCACCTTCAGCACGTGCCGCCAGGTGGTGAGGTAGTGCAGCTTGACGCCGAGCTTCTCGAGTTCGGCGGCGCCCTCCTTGAAGATGTCGTAGTAGAACAGCACGAAGCAGTGCTCCACCGGCTGGCCGGCGGCGCGTAGCGCCTCGCAGAAGTTGACCTTGGAATGGCCGTCGGTGGCCAGATCCTCGACCAGGAGCGCCCGGGCGCCCGGCTTGACCTCGCCCTCGATCTGGGCGTTGCGGCCGAAACCCTTGGGCTTCTTGCGGATGTACTGCATCGGCAGGCCGAGGCGGTCGGCGATCCAGGCGGCGAAGGGAATGCCGGCCGTTTCGCCACCGGCGACGACATCGATCGATTCATAGCCGACGTTGCGGGTGATGGTGGCGACGGCGAAATCCATCAGCGCCGAGCGCAGGCGCGGAAACGAGATGATCTTGCGGCAGTCGATGTACACCGGGCTGGCCCAGCCCGAGGTGAGGATGAACGGCTTGTCCTGATAGAAATGGACCGCCTTGATCTCGAGAAGCATCTTCGCCGCCTCTTCGGCTACCGACTCTCGGTCATAGGAAAGCGCAAAAGCCGTCATCGTCATCTCCGGAATGGCGCGGCTCAACCGCCCGCACGCCGCGCCGGAGGCCGCTCTCGCGGCTCGTTCTGTTGGATATCGGCCACAAGGTCAACCGCCAATCGGCGGTTTGCCGCCAGTTTTCCGCCGTGGCCAGGCGGAAGCGGACCGGATGGACACTGGAACCCCCGCCGATCAGGTTGAAACGACCTGATCGACAGGCAGCTGCTCACGCTTTTGACTCTGGAGCGATTTCTTATCGACCTGACGATCAGTCAGGTCGGAATGCGCTCCAGAACCACGCTTCAGCGCCCATCCGGTTCGGCTCAGCCGACGACCAGCGCCTCGCGCATGGCGCAGGCGATGGCGGTGGCCGCCTTGGCGTCGGCAACACCGCTCGGCGTCGGTCCACCGCTTTGCACGGCTTCGACAAAGGCGCGCGCCTCATGCAGGAAGGCTTCGCCGAAGCGCTCGAAGAAGTCGACCTGGCCGGTCACCGCCCGCGCGCCGTCGCTCTCGATGGTCAGCGGCAGGCGCGGCACGGCCTTGCCGATCTCCAGCGCCCCCTTGGTGCCGACGACGGTCATCAGCGCCTCGTAACCGCGATGGGACGTGCGCGAGACGTGGAAGGTCGCCACCTGACCGCCCTTGAAGGTGACGGTGGCAAAGCCATTGTCGACGTCGCTGCAACCGCCCAGCGCCGGATACATGATGCGGCTGCCGGCGGCGGTCACCGTCGACACTTCGGCGCCGTCGAGCATCCAGCGCACCAGGTCGATGTCGTGAATGCAGCAGTCGAGGAAGATGCCACCAGAGGTCGGCGCGAACTTGACGAAGAAGCCGTTGGGATCAACCGGGTCTTCCGAGCGCGTGGTGATGGCGAACACGTCGCCGATCTCGCCGGCGGCGATGCGTCGCTTGGCTTCGGCGTAGGCGGGATCGAACCGGCGCATGAAGCCGATCATCACCAGCTGCCGGGGCCGGCTCTCGGCCAGCGCGATCACCTTGTCGCAGTCGGCCGGTTCGAGGGCCAGCGGCTTCTCGCAGAACACGTGCTTGCCCGCTTCGATCGCCTCGGCAACCTGGGCGGCGTGCAGCGAAGTCGGCGTCACCAGCCAGACGGCATCAAGGCCCGGGTGGGCCAGCAGTTCGGTCAGACCGGCATAGGTGGTGACGCCGGGCAAGGCGGTCTCGGCCCAGGCACGCTCGTCGGCGATCGGACTGGCGGCGGCGACCAGTTGGGCGCCGGGCACGCGCAGCGCCAGGTTTTCAGCATGGCGACGGCCGAGCCGGCCAAGGCCGACAATGCCGATGCGAACGGAATCGGACATGGAAACTCACTCTGCGAAGGACTGGCCGGAACGCTCGACAGCCAGGGAATGTTGAAGGGGTTGCGCCGAAAAAACGATTCAATTCCAGCGACAAAAGACACCGGCGGCATCGTCGCGCCGGCTGCTGCCCGTCAGGGCAAATCGGGGCGCCGCCTGGCGCCTTGGCGGAAAGAAAGCGGGGAGCCGGTTGCCCGGCACCCCGCCCCGTTTCAGGCTGCGATCACTTGATCGAAGCGCGGAAGTCCAGAAGCTTCTGGGCGTTGTCCTTGGTGATCAGCGTGGCACCGGAGTCGATGCGCTTGTCGATCGTCTTGCCGGAGATGACTTCGAGCGCCTTCTCGACACCGAGGCGGCCCATGTCGAAGTTGCCCTGGGCGATCGAGCCGTAGAGGTCGCCGGCCAGGATGGCCTTGAGGTTGTCGCCGTTGGCGTCGACGCCGATGATCGGCACTTCCTTGCCGCTCTGCTTGAGGGCGCGGAGGGCACCGAGGGCCTCTTCGTCGTTGCCGGCGAACACGCCAGCGATGTCAGGCGTCGACTGCAGCACGTTCTGCGTCACCGTGTAGGCCTTCTCGCGATCGGAGTAGGCCGGCTGACGCGAGGCGATCACCATGCCGGCGGCCTCGAGCACTTCCTTGGCGCCGTCGCAACGCTGGGTCATGGACGGGTTGCCGGGGGCGCCGTCGAGCAGGATGACCTTGTCACCCTTCTTGAGCACCTTGGCCAGCGCCTCGCCACCCGCCTTGCCGGCCGCGATGTTGTCGGTGCCGATGAAGGAGGCGTAGTCGGTGAACTTGGCGGGCATGCCGGTGTCGACGAGGATCACCGGTACGCCAGCGGCGCGCACCTTGCTCAGGACGTTGATGGCGGTATCGGGCTGCGACGGCGAGAAGATCAGCGCGTCGGGCTTCTGGGCCAGGACGTCCTGGACCATGTTGATCTGCTGCTCGACGGCATCCTCGGTCGGCGGGCCGAGAACGATGAGATCGACGTTGTTCTTTTCGGCGGCAGCCTTGGCGCCGGCGGCGACGATCTTCCAGTACTGGCTGGACAGCGTCTTCAGGACAACGGCGATCTTGACCTTGCCGGCAGCTTCCGCCGGGGTGCTCATCGACGTGATGGCGGGCAGCATCGCCAGCGAGAAAGCGCCGGCCATAAGAGCGGAAACGAAAGTCCTCCGATTCATTCTCTCTCTCCCAATTGCAGGTTCAGGACTGCATTCCTGTTGTCTTCACTGATTGTTTCTTAGGCGTCACAAAGGTCTGGAAACCCCTCCTTTGTTTTCAGTGAAACCCTCCACGGAGCCCGGAGCCTCTCCTACCTTAGCGACCGGACTTCATGACGTTCTGGCGCAACACGTCGACGGCAACGGCAACCACGATGACCGCGCCGATGGCGAAGGTCTGGAAGGCACTGTCGACGTTGAGCAGGTTGAGACCGTTGCGGAGCACGGCGATGAGCAGCACGCCGATGATGGTGTTGCCGATGGAGCCGACGCCGCCGAAGAAGCTGGCGCCACCGATGATGACCGCGGCGATGGCGTCGGTCTCATAGTCGAGGCCAGCCAGCGGGTAGACGGCGTTGACGCGGCCAGCCAGCACCAGACCGGCCAGGGCGGCGGTGAAGCCGGAGATGACATAGACAAGGTTCAGGATCGAATTGACCTTGATACCGGACAGGCGCGCCGCTTCCTTGTTGCCACCGACGGCGTAAATGTAGCGGCCGGTCGAGGTGCGGGTCAGGAACAGGTACATGGCGGCGTACAGGATGCCGACCAGGATGAAGCTGACGGGAACCTGACCGACGGAGTTGTTGCCAAGGAACTGGATCTCGTCGGGGAACATGCTGATCGGAGCGGCGGCGGTGACGAACAGGGCGATACCGCGGGCCATCTTCTGCATGCCGAGCGTCGAAATGAACGGATGCGGCAGGTGCAGCTTGGTGAGCAGCAGACCGTTGGCAAGGCCGAGCAGCGCGCCGGTGCCGAGGCAGACCAGGATGCAGATATAAGGATTAAGTCCCCAGTGATCGGAAGCGATGCCCATCATCATGGTCGACAGGGCCAACACCGAGCCGACCGACAGGTCGATGCCGGCGGTGAGGATGGCCAGGAACATGCCGATCGACACGATGGCGCTGACCGCGGCCTGCGAGGCCACGTTCATGAGGTTGTCGAAGGACAGGAAGCGCGACGACAGCACGCTCATCACGGCGCAGAGCAGCAGGAGGCTCAGGAGCACACCGAGCTGATAGAGTTTCTCGGCCATGGCACCGCTCTTGGCATCCGCCTTGAGCTCGCTCGCCTTGTTGGTGATAGCCTCGTTCGACATTTGGGGAATTCCTCCGGGAAAAATGGAAAAGGTGACGGCGATCGGAAAGCTCAGGACGCCTGGCGGAAGCCAGAAGCGGCGTACATGATCTTTTCCTGTGTCGCGTCCTCCCGCGACATCTCGCCCGTGATCTCGCCCTCGTGCATGACGAGGATTCGATCCGCCATGCCCAACACCTCTTCCATCTCCGAACAGATGATGATGACACCGGCGCCATCGGCGACCAGCTGGTTGATGAGCTTGTAGACTTCGACCTTGGCGCCGACGTCGATACCGCGCGTCGGCTCGTCGAAGATGAAAATCCTGGACTTGGACAGCAGCCACTTGGCGATGACCACCTTCTGCTGGTTGCCGCCCGACAGCTTGCCCACCGGCATCTCCATGCCGGACGTCTTGAGCCGCATTTCGGCACAGATCTTCTGGGCCGTGTCGCGCACGCGCTTGAGGCTCAGCCAGCCGTTGGTGCCGTACTTGTGCATGTTGACGATGGTGGCGTTGAAGGCCACCGACTGGATCAGGATGAGCCCCTGCTCCTTGCGGTTCTCGGTCAGGAAGGCAATGCCGGCGTTGATCGAGTCGAGCGGCGTACGGATGGTCACCGGCTTGCCGAACACTTCGATGTTGCCGCTGTCGTAAGGATCGGCGCCGGTGATGGCGCGGGCCGTCTCGGTGCGGCCGGCACCGACCAGCCCGGCAAAGCCCAGCACTTCGCCGGCCCTGAGCTCGAAGCTGACGTCGTGCAGCACGCCCTTGCGATTGAGCTTGTTGACCTTGAGCACGACGTCGCCATGGGCGGCGCGCTGCTTGGGGTACTTGTTCTGGATGTTGCGGCCGACCATCAGCTGGATGATCTCGTCGATCGAGCTGTCCTTCATGTCGACGCGGGCGACGGTCTTGCCGTCGCGCATCACCGTCACGCGGTCGCAGTTGGCGCGAACCTCGTCGAGACGGTGGGAAATGAACAGAATGGTGACGCCGCGCGCCTTCATCTGCGCCATGACGCGGAACAGGTCGTCGGCTTCCTTCTCCGACAGGCTGGAAGTCGGCTCGTCCATGATGATCAGCTTGGCGTTCGACCACATGGCGCGACAGATTTCGATCATCTGCTGATGACCGACGCCGAGCGTGCCGACGCGGGCGGTCGGCGAAATGGCAAGGCCGAGGTCGGCCAGGAGTTCGGCCGCCTTCTCGCGCATCTGTTTGCGGTCGAGAACGTTGATCTTCTCGGCCAGATAGATTTCGCGACCGAGGAAGATGTTCTCGGCCACCGACAGGTGCGGGATGAGGTTGAGTTCCTGATAGATGCAGGCGATGCCGACGCCCATGGCCTTGCGCGGCGTCAGGCCGTGGTAAATCTGGCCCTCGAAATTGATCGTGCCGGAATCCGGCGTGTAGGCGCCAGTCAGCATCTTGATCAGCGTCGACTTGCCAGCGCCATTTTCGCCGCAGATGGCGTGCACTTCGCCGGCGCGCGCCTCGAGATCGACGCCATCAAGGGCGACCACACCGGGGAACCTCTTGGTAAGCCCTTCAACTTTTAGCAGAATTCCATCGGCGAGCATGTCCGATACCCTCGATTGCACGGCTTGAGGTACACCACGGCTATGTTTGCAAGGACAACGATGAGCTGGCTTTTTCTCGACCCGGACATCCTCCTTGTCGGGCGAGCCCTCCCGCACCTCCCCGTGCAGGAATGAAGCAGCTATTTTCCAACCGTCTATGGAATGATAATTCCATATCCAGTGTTAGGCGTCAAGCCTTTCAAAATAACTGGAAACCGATTGCTCCCAACTTCAAACTACGACCTTAGTCTAAGAGATCGGCGGCAATAAGCGGCGACAAGCATTGATATGGCAGTTGTTTCCGCAGCAAAGCGCCAGGGCGAGGACGGTCGGCGCCCGATATCGGCAGAATTTTCATTTCGTCTCGATTGCAATTTCGATTCTGCGGCCTTTCAGCCGGCAAAAGCGTCGCCGGCGGGGACGCAAGCCCGCCGTTGCCACCCCGGATTGCCCGCGCGCGCCGCGTCGGTGCGCGTCACCGTCGCCCGCCCTTGCATCCGCGCGCCGGCCGCACCGCGGCGGACGATCAGCCCCGTGACGGGGAAAAACCGGGCCAGGATCGGTCAGACGACCGCCTCGCCCCCATCTGCCCATATTCATATGGAGCAGTGACGTTGGCCCGACAGCGCACGATGATCGGACGGAAGTGAGCCGGTAGAACAAGCCGCGGCCCGAAACGAGCGTTCGGCCGCCGGAGAATCAACCAGGGCGATAGGGTTTGCCCGCCCCTCCCCCGTTTGCGACCATTGGCTGGGGATGACCCAACCCCGGTTCTTGCAACAGGCCGGTGGCGGGCCGCCAGGGGTTTTCCGGTCAAATGCGCCATCGGCGCAGCGTCGCCGCCGCGCCGCCTGAGCCGTCTGCGACCTTCAAATGATTAGATTCCCCCCAATGCACCTTGAATTCCACGCAGAATGATATAAGGAATGTTCATTCCATATTGATCCCGCCATGGACACAGCCATTCGCGAACTCAGGGGAGTCAGACCATGAACATGGAAGTTCTGAAGCATCAGTTCACCAAGATCGAACGCCTCAAGTATCTCGTCGACAACGAGTGGCGCGAGTCCAAGACCGCCAAGTTCATGCCGGTCATGGACCCGTCGACCGGCAAGCAGATCGCCGAGGCACCGTGCTGCACCCAGGAAGAAGTGGACAGCGCCGTTGCCGCCGCCGCCGCCGCCTTCCCCGGCTGGCGCGACACGCCGATCCCGACCCGCATCCAGCTGATGTTCCGCTTCAAGCAGCTGCTCGATGCCCACCTCGACGAGCTGACTGAGCTCCTGGCCACCGAGAACGGCAAGGTGCTGTCGGAAGCCAAGGGCGACGTGCTCAAGGCCATCGAAGTGGTGGAATGCGCCTGCTCGACGCACTACCTGATGCAGGGCGACACCTGCATGAACGTTTCGCACGGCTATGACACCGTGTCCTTCCGCGAGCCGCTCGGCGTGTTCGCCTGCATCGCCCCCTACAATTTCCCGGCCATGATCCCCATGGGCTGGATGATTCCGTTCGCCATCACCACCGGCAACACGGTCGTCCTCAAGGCCGCCTCCATGGTGCCGCAGACTGCCTCGCGCATGCTCGAGCTGCTGATCGAAGCCGGCCTGCCCAAGGGCGTCGTCAACCTCGTCACCTGCTCGCGCGTCGAAGCCGACAGCCTGCTGGTCAATCCGGCCATCAAGGGCGTCGCCTTTGTCGGTTCGACCTCGGTCGGCCTGCACATCTACAAGACGGCCGCCGCCAACGGCAAGCGCGTCCAGGCCCTGACCGAAGCCAAGAACCACGCCCTCGTCCTCGAGGACTGCGTGCTTGAGCGCACGGTGCGCGGCATCATCAACTCGACCTACGGCTGCGCCGGTCAGCGCTGCATGGCCCTGCCGGTGGTCTGCGTTCAGGAGAGCATCGCCGACAAGTTCGTCGAGCTGTTCAAGAAGATCGCCATGGAGCTCAAGCTCGGCCCCGCCTACGTCGCCGGTTCGCAGCTCGGCCCGGTGATCTCGGCCGGCCAGAAGGAATCGATCGAGAAGGCCATCCAGCGCGGCGTCGATGAAGGCGCGACGCTGGTGCTCGACGGCCGCGGCGTCAAGGTGCCCGGCTACGAGGACGGCTACTTCGTCGGCCCGACCATTCTCGACCACGTCAAGCCGGGCAGCTACGTCGGCGAGGAAGAGATCTTCGGACCGGTGACCTCGATCAAGCGCGTCAAGGACTTCGAGGAAGGTCTGGCGATCATGAACGCCAACCGCTTCGCCAACGGCTCGTGCATCTACACGACGTCGGGCCGCTACGCCCGCGAGTTCGCCCGTCGCACCGATGGCGGCATGGTCGGCATCAACGTCGGCATTCCCGTGCCGTTCTCGATCTTCCCGTTCTCGGGCCACAAGCAGTCGTTCTTCGGCGATCTGCACACGCTCGGCAAGGACGGCGTCGCCTTCTTCACCGAGACCAAGTCGGTCACGTCCGTCTGGTTCTCCGAGGAAGACGCCAAGAAGGCGGTCAGCACCTGGGACGGCACGCTGACGCGCAGCTGATCGGCTGATCGAAATAGCCGGTCCGGATGCGAGAGGGCGCCGGACCGGATGCCAACGGGCGCGGCGGGGGATCCCCCGCGGCGCCCGACGTTTGTCGGCCCTCGCCCGGCGCCGGGCGCCGGTGCCTATCCGGGAGGGGACGCAAGGCCTCCCGCCAACGCCAAGGACCCAAGCGATGCCACTGATGAAGTTTCACGTCTACAAGGGACGCCAACCGCAGGAGATCGACCGGCTGCTCGACAGCGCTCACAAGGCGATGGTGCGTTCGTTCCACGTGCCGGAACGCGACCGCTACCAGATCCTCAACGAGCACGATCCGGCCCATTTCCGGGCGCTCGACACCGGGCTCGACATTCCCCGCACCGACCGGTTCGTGCTGGTCGAGGTGGTGTCGCGGCCGCGGTCGCGCGAGGAGAAGAAGGCGCTCTACGCCAATCTCTGCGAGGACCTCGGCGCCGATTGCGGCATCGCCGCCAGCGACATCATGGTCTCCTTCGTCCAGAACAGCGATGCCGACTGGTCGTTCGGCCTCGGCCGGGCGCAGTTCCTGACCGGCGAGCTCTGATACCCTTTCCGCCAGATTCCAAGCCTTGGCGCCGGACCATCCGGCCGGCTTCGTCGCCGCTCTCGACCGACCGGACGGTCGCTTCTCAAGCCGCTCCTGCCCGGACCGGCGGTCGGGCGTCACGCCAAGGGGCGGGATCTGGCGGAAGGGGTATGAGACCGCGTCGGACAAGAAAAAGGCCGCTCGCCGGGGGAACGGAGAGCGGCCAGGCAACAAGGGTACGGGGAGGAGGTCGTACGCCTTTCAGGTCTTCTTGGAGGAGACAGGGGCCGGTCCACCGATGCCGGTGAACAGCCATTCGTGCGCCGGTTCGTTATGGAACTTCCAGATGCGCTTGGGACCGGCCATGACGTTGAGATAGTAGTTGTCGTAGCCGTGGATGGTGGCCACTGGATGGTAGCCCTCGGGCACCATGACCACGACGCCGTCTTCGAGCAGCACCACTTCGTCGAGCGTGCGGGCGTCGTTGTAGACGCGCTGGAAGCCGTAGCCTTGCGGCGGGTTGAAGCGGTGGTAGTAGGTTTCCTCGAGATAACTCTCGGCCGGCACGTTGTCCTGATCGTGCTTGTGCGGCGGGTAGGACGAGGTGTTGCCGCCGGGGGTGATGACCTCGACCACCAGCAGGGCGTTGGCCGACCCGTCATCCTCGGGCATGATGTTGGTGACGAGGCGGGTGTTGGAGCCCTTGCCGCGGATGATCTGGCCGTGGGTTCCCGGCGGGATCAGCTTGGCGGCATAGCCAGGCGCGCCGGGCGCCGAGCAGACGGCCAGTTCCACCGGCGTGGTGGCGGTGACGACGTAGCGGCTGCCGGCCGGTACGTAGACGGCGGCCGGAGCGCCATCGAACGGGCTCATGCGCTCGCCGATCTCGCCGAAGTCCTTGCCGTCGACGCTGACGCGCGCCTTGCCCGACACCAGCACCAGACAGACCTCACGGCTGCCGGTCTCGGCCGCCGACGTGGCGCCAGGGGCGAGCCGATCGAGGGCAAAGCCGACGTGGCGCCAGCCGGCGCTTTCGGGCGTCACCTCAACGAGGCGACCAGCGGTGCCTTTCGGCTGCACGCGCAATTTCGACATCCTGACCTCCATGCGCCGGAGAGAGGGCTGCGCCCCTCTCCGGACAGACGTTCCTGGGCACGCCGGGCGATGCGCCCGGCGGCGCTTACTTGACGATACGCTGATCCTGCCGCTTGATCTCGTAGTTCTGACGGGCGGCCCGCACTTCGGCCCGCACCGACACCTCGGGAACGGCGACATCCCACCAGTTGCCACCGGCTTCGGTGGTGATGAGCGGATGGGTATCGATGACCACCACGGTGGTGCGATCGTTGCCCTTGGCCGCTTCCAGCGCACTTTCGAGCTCGCCGATCGACGACGCCTTGATGGCGATCGCCCCCATGGATTCGGCATGGGCGCGGAAGTCGATGGACGGCGGCAGCTCCTGGCGGCAGTCCTGCCAGAGGTTGTTGAAGTTGGCGCCGCCGGTGGCCATCTGCAGCCGGTTGATGCAACCGAAGCCGTGGTTGTCGAGCAGCACGATGGTGATCTTCTGGCCAAGCATCACCGACGTGGCGATCTCGGAGTTCAGCATCATGTACGAGCCGTCGCCGACCATGACGACGACGTCGGCTTCCGGCCGCGCCATCTTGACGCCGATGCCACCGGCGATTTCGTAGCCCATGCACGAGAAGCCGTATTCCATGTGGTAGCCGCCGGCCTTGACCGGCACCCACAGCTTGTGCAGCTCGCCGGGCAGACCGCCGGCGGCGCAGACGACGATGGAGTCCTCGCCGCCGCGCACCCGCGCCACGGCGCCAATCACCTGGGCGTCGGACGGACGCTCGGCATTGGTGGGCGCCAGGGCGCGTGCCGCCGCCTCGAACCACTTGGCCCGTTCACGCTTGGCCTTCTCGGTCACCGCCGCCGGCGCCTTCCAGGCGCCGAGCGCCTCCGACAGCGCCGTGAGACCGACCTTGGCGTCGGCGAGCAGCGGCTCGGCCGAATGCTTGACAGCGTCGTAGGGCGCCACGTTGAGCGCCACCAGCTTGAAGGAACCGGCCTTGAACAGCGACCAGGAACCGGTGGTGAAGTCCTGCAGGCGGGTGCCGACGGCCAGCACGACGTCGGCGTCGGCGGCCATGGCGTTGGAGGCCGAGGTGCCGGTGACGCCGACCGAACCGAGAGCCAGCGGGTGGTTCTCGTCCATGGCCGACTTGCCGGCCTGGGTGAAGGCGACCGGCAGGCCGTGGGCTTCGGCGAAGGCGGTGAGTTCGGCACCGGCGCCGGAATAGAGCACGCCACCGCCGGCGATGATCATCGGCGACTTGGCCGACTTGAGGGCGGCGACGGCCGTCGCCAGTTCGTCGAGGTCGGGACGGATGCGGCGCTGCCGCCACACCTTCTCGTCGAAGAAGCTTTCCGGCCAGTCATAGGCTTCCGCCTGCACGTCCTGGCACATGGCCAGCGTCACCGGGCCGCAGTCGGCCGGATCGGTCAGCACCTGCATGGTGCGCTGCAGGGCGGCAATGAGCTGTTCGGGGCGGTTGATGCGGTCGAAATAGCGCGACACGGCGCGGAAGCAGTCGTTGACCGACACGGTGCCGTCGTTGAAGTCCTCGACCTGCTGCAGCACCGGATCGGGCTTGCGGTTGGCGAAGACGTCGCCGGGCAGCAGCAACACCGGCAGGCGGTTGACGTGGGCGAGCGCCGCCGCCGTCACCATGTTGAGGGCGCCCGGGCCGATGGAGGTGGTGCAGACCATGGTCTGCTGCCGGAACTTGGCCTTGGCAAAGGCGATGGCCGAATGCACCATGGCCTGCTCGTTGTGGGCACGATAGGTGGGCAAGGTGTCCCGCACCTGATAGAGCGCCTCACCGAGACCGGCCACGTTGCCGTGGCCGAAGATGGCCCAGACGCCGGCGAAGATCGGCAAGGTCTCGCCGTCCACCACCGTCTTCTGCGCCATCAGGAACCGAACCGTCGCCTGCGCCACCGTGAGGCGCACCGTCTTGCCTGCCATCTTGTCCTCCCCGCCGGCGGGGAGCCTTCTCCGAGGCTCCACTTCGCCGGGCGAACATCGTTTGTCGTGCCGTCGCTCGGGTTGCCCTCAAGCGGCGCCCTTGTCCTTGATCGACAGCCAGAGATCGACCAGCTTGCCGAACTTGCCGGCCATGTCGTCGATGGCCGCCGCGTCGTCGATCTCGCCGGCGAACCAGCGCTTGGCGGCGTCGGCGAAGATGGTGCGGCCGACGGCGAAGCCCTTGACCGACGGCGCCACCTGGGCGGCGGCGAAGCCCTGGGCCAGTTCGTCGATCGGCGCCTCGAGACCGAGCAGCACCACGCCACGGCAATAGGGATCACGGGTGGTGATCAGCTTGTCAATGGCGAGCCAGGCGGCCTTGGAGGCTTGCGGTTCGAGCTTCCACCAGTCGGGGCGGAGGCCGGCGTCGTAGAGCTCGGTCAGGGCCCGCGGAATGGTGTCGTCGGTGACCGGGCCGGCCTTGGAGGCGATGATCTCGATCAGGATCTCGCGACCGACCTTGCGGGCGGCCTCGAAGGCCGAAACCAGCTTGGCGGTCTGCTCGGCCTTGAGCTCGGCGGCGTCGTCGGGATGATAGAAGCACAGCACCTTGATGCAGTGATCCACCGGCCAGTCGACGAGACGGGAGCCGAGGTCCTGACTGAACTCGAAGCGCAGCGGCCGCGAACCCGGCAGTTCGATCGGCTTGGCCACCCAGAGGTCCTGGCCGGCGCCAGCGGCGAACAGGGCGTCGCGGCCGTACTTGTCGTCGAGCAGCATGCCGAAGCCGGGGCGGCCGGCGGCAACGCGGCGGGCGGCGGCGACGGCCAGCACCTTGAAGGCCGGGATGCGGGCGCGCGTCGCCTCATCGGCCGACAGCTCTTCGAGCTGGCTGCGGTGATCGAGGGCCAGCGCCATCATCATCGGGTAGGACTGGCGGCGCGTCGTCACCCAGTGGAGGTGGTTGATCTCGACGTCCTTGCGCAGGGCACGCTCGGACGAGCCGTTGGTCAGGAAGTAGTCGAGTTCCGGCCAGGTCGGGTATTCCGGCGAGCAGAGCAGACGCGAGACGGCGAAGGCGCCGCAAGCGTTGGCCCAGGTGGCGCAGGTCTCAAGCGGCTCGCCGCGCAGCCAGCCGCGCAGGAAGCCCGACATGAAGGCGTCGCCGGCGCCGAGGACGTTGTAGACCTCGATGGGGAAGCCCTTGCCGACGATGCCGGCCTCGAGATCGTCGGAGATCGGGCCGTCATAGACGATGCAGCCCATGGCGCCGCGCTTCA
>CALMMQ010000079.1 GCA_937868725.1 uncultured Pleomorphomonas sp. | reverse complement strand
CCATAGCCGCGTGCCAGACCCGCCGGCGAGGATCAACGGTACGATCTGAGGCATGGTATCTCCCTTGCGGTTCGACAGCCAGATGGCGGCGACACCGGCGAGGGGTCGCGCGCCGTCAACATGATCGGAAAGCGGCGGGTGAGGCAAGCCCATCTGGCAGGCAAGCTCCTAGCGGCGGGCACCGCCGGTCAGGATCAGGCGCGGCAGGCCGCCGGCTTCGCCGTCAAGGCGCGGCTGACCCAAGGGGGTATCGGTGTCGGCGGCAAAGGCGGCGAGGCCGGAGGCGCGGGCGGTGAGGCCGATGAGACCTTCGGCCACCAGCCGTTCCGCCCCCGGGCCGGCGGCAGCGGGACCGAGGCCGATGGCGGCGAGGCGGGCCGTCGGCGCCATCGGCCAGGGCAGGCGGCAAAGGGCGGCGGCGCCGACCACCAGCACGGCGACTTCGAGACAGCCGGCCGGCAAGCCGGCTTCCGCCTCGGCGACGGCCAGCGCCGAGGCGAGATGGCCGAGACCATTGAAATCGCGCGCCGCCGTGACGAGACCGCCACGGGCGCCGGCGGCGACGGCGGCCGAAACGTCGTCTTCGGGGTGCCAGACCAGCGTCCAGGGCTGGTCGGCGATGTGGCCGGGGCGGGCGAAGGGGCGGTTGAGGATCGGTACAAGTGACATGATGCCAATGACTGTACTTTGCCAGCAAGTGCTTCGGTGGATATTTACCATTTGTTAACCATATCTGACCAACATGTTAACAAATGACTAATGCTTGCTGATCTTTCCATTGGCGTTCCGGTAGCGCAATGGCGATCGGTCCCGCCAAGGGCGGAGCTGGCCGGCCTCTCCGGGAGAAGGTGGCGACGCTCCGAGGTGCCCGCCATCGTCTGTGCCGGTCCGTTGCCGGCGCGATCCTGATCCTCTAGCTGGTGGTTCGCCGATGAAGCCCGTTTTCCAGTGGGTCTATGCGACGCCGACAACCCAGCGTCAGCCGACCGTTGCCACCAACACCGTCGGTTCGGGCATTTCCGATCGCGTGCAGCAGGCTTTCGATACGGCCAGCGACAGCACAGGCACGTCATTCAGCTATCTGCTCAATACCGCTACGCGCGAATCGGCGCTCAATGCCGATGCCAAGGCTTCGACGTCGTCGGCCAAGGGCATGTTCCAGTTCATCGAAAGCACCTGGCTGCAGACGATGAAGGAATCCGGGCCGTCGTTGGGGCTGTCGCAGTACGCCGACCAGATCAGCGTCGACCAGAAGGGGCGCTATGTCGTCGCCGACCCGGCGGCGCGGCGCCAGATCCTCGATCTGCGCTCCAACACCGAGGTGTCGGCGCTGATGGCCGGGGCCTACACGCGCCAGAACGCCAGCTATCTCAAGTCGACGCTGGGGCGCGATGCCACGGCCGGCGAACTCTATATCGCCCACTTCCTTGGTCCCAAGGGGGCGAGCGACTTCATTACCGCTGCCCAGTCGTCGCCCAGCCAGTCGGCGGCCGATCTGTTCCCGCGCCAGGCGGCGGCCAACCGGTCGATCTTCTATCAGAACGGCAAGGAACGCTCGGTTGCCGACGTCTACGCCAACCTGACGTCCAAGCACGGCGCCGATACGCCGGTCGATCTGGCCAACAACCGCGTCATGACGGCTTTCCAGACCGTCACGCCCGACATTTCGCACACCATCTGGGACCCGGCGCTCGGCTACTCGGATTCCGCTTCGCCACGGCGGGCGGCATCGAGCGGGGCGACGGATGCCGAGGCGGCCGTCAATGCCGTCGCCGAAACCAGCGCGCATCCGCTGGCGGACACGACCACCGACGCGACGCCGGCGATGACCGCCACGGCCTATACCGGCTTCAAGGCGGCGGCGCCGAGCGACGCCTTCTCGGCGCTGTTCCGCACCGACGGTAGTGCCGATCCGACCATGTCGGCGGCCTTCTGGCGCGGTTTCGGTCAGGCCCCGGCCATGTTCGACGTGGCGCTGGCCGAGGATTCCAAGGCGCTGTCCGGCGCCATGGCCGCGGCCGATCAGACGTCGGCGGCGCTGCGGGCCAGCCAGCCCGGCCAGATTCTCGGACCGGCGCTGCGGAGCGGCAGCGGCCCGCTCGACCTCGCCAAGTTCCTTAAGGGCAGTTGAGGCAGCAGCGAGCTGAAAAGACTTAATAATCAGAGTGAACCAATCCTTAACGGTCGGCGTGTGAACATTCCGGCCAGCGACGGGGGCGCTGCGGGCAGACACGGCCCGAAGTGACGCCCGCTACGCCAGGGAGCTGGTTCATGGCCGCTTTGCGGGTTCTCGAGTGGATGGAACGGGCACCGGTTCAGGCGCGCGTCGCAGCGGTGGCCCCGCTGGTCAGGACGCTGTTCACCGCCCGTCTCAGCGAAGAGCAGCGCGACAGTCTCGATACCACGCTGACCATGCTGCTCGATGATCCCTCGGTCGACGTGCGGCGCGCTCTGGCCGAGGCGCTGGCGGTGCAGGAATACGCGCCCCGTCATCTGATCGTGGCGCTGTCGCAGGACATGCCCCTGGTCGCCGAGGTGGTCTTCCGCCGTTCACCCTGTCTCATCGACAGCGAGCTGATCGAAGCGGTGGGCGGCGGCGGCGAGCGGGTGCAGACGGCCATCGCCACGCGGCCGTGGATTTCCGTCAACGTCTCAGAAGCGCTTGCCGACGAAGGCTGCCGCGCCGCCGTGCTGGCCATGCTCGGCAACGACGGTGCCGATCTCGACGAGGTGGCCTTCCGCATCATCGCCAGCCGCTTCGGCGACGACGGCGCGTTACGCGAAGCGATGTTCGCCCGCTCCGATCTGCCACTGGCGGTGCGCCAGTCGCTGATCGCCTCGCTCGGCGCCAAGCTCAACCTGTTCCTGACGTCGCGGTCATGGATGAGCGAAAAGCGCGCGACCGCCGTGGTCCGGGACGCCTGCGACAAGGCGACGGTGCATCTGGCCGCCGATGCCGACGGCGAGGAACTGGCCGATCTCGTCGAGCACCTGCGCGCCTCCGGCCAGTTGACAACGTCGTTGCTCATCCGCTCGATGTGCCAGGGGCACGTTCGCCTCGTCGAGGCGGCCCTGACGCGCCTGACCGGCCTGCCGTCGCGGCGGGTCTGTGCCCTGCTGGTCGACGGGCGCGAATCGGCGTTGCGGGCGCTGTTCACCCGCGCCGGGCTGCCCGAGCGCAGCCACGCCGCCTTCGTGGTGGCGCTCGACGTCTGGCGCGACCTCGATTTCGACGGTCGGGAGGGCGAACGGCCGCGCTACGGCCGCCGCATGATCGAACGCATTTTGACGCGCTATCAGAATTTCGCGCCGGGCGAGGTCGACGATCTCATGGCCATGCTGCGGCGCCTCGCCGCCGAAGCGGCGCGCGAGACGGCCCGCCATCACGCCGAACGCCGTCGCGCCGAAGCGGCGCGGCAAGACCAGCGCGTCGCCTGACGATCGGCCAAGGGTATAAGCGGTCAGCGGACGAAGATGTCGTCGTCATCCTCGACGTCGGGACGACCGTGCGCTTCGACGTAGGCGGTGGCCAGATCGACCAGGGCGGCGGCCAGCCTGGCGCCGATGCGGTCGTTCTCGTCCTTGGCCTTCTCGCGCACGATGGCCCGGATGGCGTCGACGTGCTTGTCGATCATCTCGATGGGCAGCAGGTCGCGCCGTTCGATGCGCTCGATGAGCGTGCACAGGCTGGCAGCCACCTGGGTGGCCAGCGGGAAGCCGAGCGTGGTCGACTGGCCCTTGATGTCGTGGACGGCGCGATAGAAGGCGTTGCGCTCCTCGCCGTCACGGTAGCCGGTGGCGCGCCAGGCGTCGCGGGCGGCGAACATGACGTTGATCTCGTCGGCCATCCAGTCGTCGAAGTGCTCGGACAGGATCTTGATGGCCGCCTCGGCGCGCTTGACCGGATCGTCGGCCGGCGACAACCGCCGGATGCGGCGAACCTTCTTGCGCAGGTCGTTCTTCGCCTCGATGATTTCGGGAGCCTGGGGAGCCGACGGCATGAGGATACTCGGCGCAAGGAGAGCGGGACTGGCGTTGCCGCCAGCGCTGATTGTCGGGCCTGGCGCTTAAGGAAGCGTTGCGCCAGGGGGAAAGTTCAGGTGCGGAACTGCTCGGCCAGCACGCGCTCGTCCCAACTGTGTTCGCGATCGAACAGGATCAGCGCCCGCTGCCTGACGTCCATCTTGACGGCGACGCGAACGACATCGCGCACTTCCTGGTGGTCGGCGGCCACCGAGACCGGCCGCTTCTTGTGTTCGAGGACGTCGATGACGATGGCGCAGCGGTCGGGCACCACGGCGCCGCGCCAGCCGCGCGGTCGGAAGGCGCTGATCGGCGTCACGGCCAGCAGCGGCACGTGGATGGGCAGAATGGGGCCGTGGGCCGACAGGTTGTAGGCGGTGGAGCCGGCCGGCGTCGACACCAGCACGCCGTCGCAGGACATCTCGTCGAGGCGCACCTTGTCGTCGATGCTGATCCGGAGCTTGGCGGCCTGATAGGTCTGGCGCATCAGCGACACTTCGTTGAACGCCTTGGCGATGTGGGTGTCGCCGTAGATGTTGGTGGCGTGCATGGTCAAGGGGTGCAGCGCCGTCACCACCGAGTTGGCCAGCCGTTCCTTGACGCGGTCGAGGTGGTACTCGTTCATCAGGAAGCCGACGGAACCGCGGTTCATGCCGTAGATCGGCTTGTCGGTGTTGATGAAGTGATGCAGCGTCTGCAGCATCAGGCCATCGCCGCCGAGCGCCACGATGGTGTCGGCTTCGTCGGGCGGACAGTCCCCGTAGAGCGCCACCAGGCGCGCCCTGGCGATCTGCGCTTCCGGCGTGTCGCTCGCCACGAAGGCGAGCCGGTCGAAGGACGGATGCGAACGGGCGGGCATGGCTGTTTACTGGCCTGTGGTTGCTTTATCTGGTCGGCGCGCGTTCACGCCGCCACCATTATCCGCTAGCATGGCGCGACGGAAAAGGGAACGTCCGACGGCCGGGGGATTCGGGACGGCCGCGGGCGGAGCCGCCAGCGGTGGCGAGCGGGTTGCAAGGAGCGGGGCTGTCATGTCGAGCAAGGTTCAGGACATCAGGATCGTCAACGTCACCTGTCCCGACGTCGAGACGGCACGCAAGATCGGCCGGCTGGCCGTGGACCGCCGTCTCGTCGCCTGCGTCAACATCTTTCCCGGCGTGCAGTCGATCTATCGCTGGATGGGCGAGGTCTGCGAGGACGACGAGGTGTTCGTCAGCATGAAGACCCGCGAAGAGTTCGTGGAATCGCTGTTCACCGCCATCGTCGCCAACCATCCCTATCCGCAGCCGGCCATCGAGGTGCTGGCGGTGGATAGCGTCGGGCGCGGCGTCGCGGCCTGGATCAAGGCCGAGACCGGGGGCGAGGCGACGGTGTCGCTGCCCAAGGGCTTCAAGGGCGCGGAAGACTGACCGCTGCCGCCGTCACGACGGCCGGGTGTCGGGGGCTTCCAGCGTTTCCTTCTGGGTGATCAGGCGGGCCGAGTTCTGCCCGGAGACGAAGGTCCACAGCCAGCTGATGGCGACGGCGAGGCGGCTGCGCGTGCCGATCAGGAAATAGATGTGGGCGAGGCCCCACACCCACCAGGCCAGCGCGCCGCGCAGCTTGATCCAGCCGAGATCGACGACGGCGGCACTGCGGCCGACGGTGGCAAGATTGCCCTGATGGCGGTAGCGGAAGGGGGCGGGCACTGGCGTGCCCCTGAGGCGGCTGCGGATCAGCCGGGCGGCATAGGCGCCCTGCTGCTTGGCGGCCGGGGCGATGCCGGGCACCGGCTTGCCGTCCGAGACCACGGCGGCGGTATCGCCGATGACGAAGATATCCGGCGAGCCCGGCACGGTCAGGTCCGGCGCCACGATGGTGCGACCGGCCCGGTCGGCCTCGGCGCCGAGCCAGGAGGCGGCAGGCGACGCGTGGACGCCGGCCGCCCAGAGCAGCGTGCGGGCCGCGATGAACTCGTCGCCGATCATCATGCCTTCGGCGCTGCAGGCCGTGACGCGGCAGCCGTTGCGCACCTCGACGCCGAGCCGGCGCAGGACGTCGGCACCATATGCGGACAGGTCGGGCGCGAAGGCGGCGAGGACGCGCGGCGCCGCTTCGATGAGGATGATGCGGGCGGCGCGGGTGTCGATGGCGCGGAACTCGCGCGGCAGCGTCGAGTGGGCGAGCTCGGCGATGATGCCGGCCAGCTCGACGCCGGTCGGGCCGCCGCCAATGATGCCGAAGGTCAGCAGGGCCTGTCGTTCGGCCGGGTCGGTCTCCATCTCGGCGCGCTCGAAGGCCAGGAGAATGCGGCGGCGGATGGTGGTGGCGTCCTCGAGCGTCTTGAGGCCGGGAGCGAAGGCTTCCCAGTCGTCGTGGCCGAAATAGGCGTGACGGGCGCCGGTGGCCAGCACCAGCGTGTCGTAGGCCAGGACGGTGCCGTCGGCGAGTGTCACGGTGCGCTGTGTGCGGTCGACGGCAACGACCTCGCCCAACAGCGTCCGCACCTCGGGCCGGTCGCGGAACAGCCGGCGGATCGGCCAGGCGATCTCCGAGGTCGACAACAGCGTCGTGGCCACCTGGTAGAGCAGGGGCTGGAACAGGTGGTGATTGCGCCGGTCGATGATGGTCACGTCGACGGGCAGGCCCTTGAGGTCCTGCACCAGCTGGAGCCCGGCAAAGCCGCCTCCGACGACAACGACGCGGTGATTGGACATCGGCGAACTCCCTGGCTGGTGACGGTCGGCACCCCGACCCCGGCGCGGGCTTTCAAGCCGGCCGTGCCTGGTGGGGAGCGACGTTCTTCATGAAGACAAGGCGGAAATCCAGAGGCAATCCGACGGTCGACCGGTCCAATCGATTTGGAATGGCTCCAGAGAGCGCCGGGCGAGGCCGGAACCGCGGCAACAGGGTCCAGATGTGACAAAGGCCCCGGATGCCGGGGCCTTGTCTCGGAGAGGCAAGCGAAAGGGGAACGCGTCCGTCTCCCGTGTCTGGAAGGTCAGACGGCTTCCTGAATCTCGTCCGGCTCGCGCAGCACGTAACCGCGACCCCACACCGTCTCGATGTAGTTGCGGCCATCGGTGGCGTTGGCCAGCTTCTTGCGCAGCTTGCAGATGAAGACGTCGATGATCTTGAGTTCGGGCTCGTCCATGCCGCCGTAGAGATGATTGAGGAACATCTCCTTGGTCAGGGTGGTGCCTTTGCGGAGCGAGAGCAGCTCCAGCATCTGGTATTCCTTGCCCGTCAGATGCACGCGGTTGCCGTTGACCTCAACCGTCTTGGTGTCGAGGTTGACGATCAGATCGCCGGTGACGATGACCGACTGGGCGTGACCCTTGGACCGACGCACGATGGCATGGATGCGGGCGATCAGCTCGTCCTTGTGGAACGGCTTGGTCATGTAGTCGTCGGCACCGAAGCCGAGACCACGCACCTTGTCCTCGATGTTGCCCAGTCCCGACAGAATCAGGATCGGCGTCTTCACCTTGGATACCCGCAGCGTGCGCAGCACCTCATAGCCGGACATGTCCGGCAGATTGAGGTCGAGCAGGATGATATCGTAGTCGTAGAGCTTACCAAGGTCGATACCTTCCTCACCGAGGTCGGTCGTGTAGACATTGAAACTCTCGGACTTCAGCATCAGCTCGATGCTCTGTGCGGTCGCGCTGTCGTCCTCGATCAGCAAAACTCGCATGCCTAAATCCCCTTTTTCTAGGGCCTCGGAGCCGACGTTCTGTCGGAAGCGTCGGACCGGCTTCAGCCGGTCGATACAGTAAGTGGCTCTGAGGCTAGCGCCTAATGGTTAACAAATTATGATTCTTGCCCGCAAGCGATTTGCATCCCTGTCCGTCAAATTCCGTGCAGCACATTCAAATCCAAAAGGAAATCGGACTGAGATATCCTCATCCGAAACCTTAAGATTCAGAATTAAGTGACTCTGCAGACTCGTGGAAGATTCCTTGTCCACAAGCCGCGGTCAGACGTGCTCGCCGCAACCCCGGATCCGCACAAATCATTAACGACGCCTCTTAACGAAAGGTTACACTCTCGAATCAAATTCGAATCATGTGGAAACCAAGCCCTATGTCTTTTGACGGCCTTGCGGCGGAAATCGGCAGAATCCGTCCTCTCGAGGTTTACGGTCGGGTAGCCTCCGTCCAGGGACTGCTGGTCGAGGTGGCCGGCCCCGTTCATGAAATGAGCGTCGGCTGCCGGCTGACGGTCAGCGGCTTCGGTGGCGCCCACGTGGCCATGGAGGTGGTGGGCTTTCGCGGCGACTGCGCGCTCTGCCTGCCGTTCGGCTCGATGGAGGGGGTGCGGCTCGGTGCCAAGGCGTCGATCCTGTCGGCGTCGGCGACGGTGCGGCCGTCGGATGCCTGGCTGGGGCGGGTGGTCAATGCCTTCGGCGAGCCGATCGACGGCAAGGGGCCGATCCGGCTCGGCGACGAGGAGCGGCCGCTGCGCGCCTCGCCACCGCAGGCCTCGGAGCGGACGCGCGTCGGCTCGCCGATCGATCTCGGCGTGCGCGTGCTCAACACTTTTGCCACCTGCTGTCGCGGCCAGCGCATGGGCATCTTCGCCGGTTCGGGCGTCGGCAAGTCGGTGCTGCTGTCGATGCTGGCCCGCTACACCGCTTGCGACGTGTCGGTCATCGGCCTCGTCGGCGAACGGGGGCGCGAGGTGCAGGAGTTCATCGAGGACGATCTCGGCCCGGAGGGTCTCGCCCGCTCGGTGGTGGTGGTGGCCACTTCCGACGAGACGGCGCTGATGCGGCGGCAGGCGGCTTATCTGACGCTGAGCGTCGCCGAGTACTTCCGCGACCGCCGGCTCGACGTGCTGTGTCTCATGGATTCGGTCACCCGCTTTGCCATGGCCCAGCGCGAGATCGGCCTGTCGGCCGGCGAACCGCCGACGTCCAAGGGCTACACGCCGACGGTGTTCTCCGAACTGCCGCGCCTGCTCGAACGGGCCGGGCCGGGCACGGCCGACAGCGGCTCGATCACCGGCATCTTCACGGTGCTGGTCGACGGCGACAACCACAACGAACCGGTGGCCGACGCGGTGCGCGGCATTCTCGACGGCCACATCGTCATGGAGCGGGCGATCGCCGAGCGCGGCCGCTATCCGGCCGTCAACGTGCTGAAATCGGTGTCGCGGACCATGCCGGGCTGCGTCGAAGCCGACGTGCGGCCGATGATTCGCGACGCCAAGCGGCTGATGTCGACCTACGCCAACATGGAGGAACTGATCCGGCTCGGCGCCTATCGCAAGGGCACCAATCCGGAGGTCGATCAGGCCATTGCGCTCAACGGCCCGGTCGAGACCTTCCTGACCCAGGGCAAGGACGAGAAAACGACGCGGCTGGACGGCTACGCCGAACTCGCTCACCTTTTGGAAAGCACTGTCGGGTTAAGGTACGTCCGCACCGGGGAGTGAATTGAATGAAGTCGCGTAACAGTCTCATCCGGCTGAAGCGGTTCCAGGTCGACGAGAAGCGTCGTCAAGTCGTGCAGATCGAGATGATGATCGCCGAGTTCGAGCGCATGGCTGCCGAACTCGACGAGCAGATTCTGGCCGAACAGAAGCGTTCGGGGATCAGCGACGTGGCCCATTTCGCCTATCCTACGTTCGCCAAGGCCGCCATGGCCCGGCGCGACAACCTCATGGAATCGGCCAATGAACTCCGGGGGCAGCTGGACGCCGCCCAGGCGGCGCTGTCGGAAGCTGTCGAGGACATGAAGAAGATTGAGCTCATGGAAGAGCGCGACCACATGCGCGAGCGAACGGCCCAGGACGCCGCCGAGCAGGACGAACTCGACGAAGTGGCCAGCCGCATGGGGGCCAGGTCGGCCTGACGGACCGACCTCCCGGCCCAAGGGACGGGGAGCGCACGACGACCGCCCGGCTTTGACGCCACCGGTTCAGAAAGCCTATGATCGACCGTCGCCGCGGCGACCCCTGATCCTGGCCGCCGTTGCGGCGCCGGCGATCGGAGCCGCAATCCAACCGGTTCGAGACCGTGTCCGATCAAGCCAGCGTGCCCAGCCACGATTTCCTCAAGGGCGCGACCGTGTTCACGCTCGGCATCTATGCCTGGAAGCAGCCGCTGCTCAGCCGCTACTTTCCCGGTGCCGATCTCGTGCATCTGCCGTTCGGCATCGATCTCAAGCGGTTCCTGCGCGACTACGCCGACGCGCTGGCCCAGGCCGTCGAGCCCTGCCTGCTGACCTGGGGCGCGCTCGGAGCCACCGACATCATCGCCCATGCCCGGCAGGCCGGCTGGCGCGTGCTCTATCTTGAAGACGGCTTCATTCGCTCGCTGCTGGTCAGCGCCAGTCGGTCACCGCCGTTGTCGCTGACCATCGACAGTCTGGCGCCCTATTTCGACAGCCGCGGCCCCACCGATCTCGAGCGTCTGCTCAACGACTACGACTGCCCGCCGGAGCTGCTTGAGCGGGCCCGCCGGGGCCTTTCGGCCTTCGTTGCCGGCCGCTTCACCAAGTATGATGGCGGCCTTGATGATGGGTCGGTGCTGGGACCGCGCGACGGCCGCCGGCGGGTGTTGGTGATCGGGCAGGTCGAGGAGGATCAGTCGATCCGGCTCGGCTCGGCCCGCTTTCGCACCAACAACGCGCTGGTGCGGGCGGCCCGGGCCGAACACCCCGACGCCGAGGTGATCTACAAGCCGCATCCCGACGTGCTGACCGGCATCCGCCGCCGCGGCTCCGATCCGGCCGAGGTGGCCGGGATCGCCCGGCTGTTGACCCGGCCGGTGTCGCTGGCGCGGCTCTTCGAGGAGGTGGACCACGTCTATACCATCACCTCGCTGGCCGGCTTCGAGGCGTTGATGCGCGGGCTGCCCGTGACGACGTTTGGCTGCCCGTTTTACGCTGGCTGGGGGCTGACCGAGGATCGCCAGCCGACTGATCGGCGCCGCCGTCGCCGCCGCCTCGAGGAGCTGTTTGCCATCGCCTATATCGTTTACCCCCACTACTTCGACGCCAGCAGCGGCGAGCGGCTCGATTTCGAAGGCTGTCTGGCGCTGATCGAGCGTTGGCGCCGTGACGGCGTGCCGGCGCGCGCCAGCGACGCCGACTTGTGGCGACAACCGCCGGCCTGGCAGCCCGTCGGCCCCTACGGGCTGCTCGGCTGGCGCCACTTGCTGACGCCGATCGTGGCGGCCGTCGTGCGGCGCATCGGCGGCGAATCGGGGGCAAGCGACTACCGGGCCAACCCCATCGCCTTCTTTCGCGAGTTGGCCGAGCCGCGCTATCGGCTGATCGGGCGGCTGCTCTATCCCTTCGACAGCTGATGCCGGGGCGCCTTCGGCCATTTTCTGGCCGTGTTGATGCGCTTTGATCGTTGGGCGCACGTCTGGCTATTGACGGTCCGGTCATGGACCGGCATGCATCGGATGGCATTTGGCAGGCGCGGGGGACGGTGGGCGACCCCGCCAGAGTTGTTATTGTTGTTCTACTGACGAGGTGCGCTTGGCTCTTTCGGTCGCGACATCGCTCAACCGCTTCAGCTGTGCCATATGGGCGCTGACGCTCCGCGAGCTCCGCATGCAGTACGGCGGTCGCACGCTCGGCCTGTTCTGGGCTTTTGTCGAGCCCTGTTCCTATCTGCTGGTGATGAACCTCGTCATGGTGTCGCTGCGCGGCACCAACTCGCCGCTATCGGGGGCCTACATCGCCTTTCTGGCCACCGGCCTCATGAACTACAACTTCTTCAACAGCGTCGAGCGCACGGTGCGCAATGCTTTGCGCGCCAATCGCGGCCTGCTGGCCTTTCCGCGCGTCAAGGCGCTGGACGTGGTTCTTGGTCGACTTATCGTCGAAGTGTTTATTCTGTCGATCGTCTTCACGGTGATCTTCACGTTCTTTTATTTGGATGATATGATTCCGGCGATCGAGCAGCCTCTGGAAATATTACCACCGCTGATCTGTATGGCGCTCTATGGCCTTGGTGCGGGATTGATCAATGCCAGTATCATTTCCTACTATAGGACTTGGGAAAACATTTATTACGTCATCGGCCGGGCCAACTTCTATACTTGTGGCTACTTCTTCGTGGCGCGCGAACTGCCACCCGAGGCGCAATACTACCTCATCTTCCAGCCCCTCCTGCACTCGTCGGAATGGTTGCGCAGTGCCTGGTTTCCCGATTTCGAGAGTCAGTTCGCCGTGCACGCCGTGCCGATGTGGGTGGCGGCGGTATCGTTGTTGCTCGGTTTGCTACTGGAACGGGTGACGCGCACGCGGCAACTGATCCGGACCTGAGGCCATCATGTGGGAAGGGATGCCTTTGACGCCGACGTTCAACGCCATGGAGTCCGTTCTGGCCAGCGTGGTGCGCCGTGGCGCAGATTGCGCCCGGCCGGCCGGCGTGGCAGGATCTGCGCCACCGCCGGGCTGGCGCCTGCCCGGGCTCACGCACTCCGGCCTGGGGCGGTGGCGGCGGGCGGCCTCGTGGTTTTGTCGCGGCACGACGCCGGCTTCGGCGGTGCCGTTTCCTTCAACCGGCGGAAGGGAGACGACATGATCAAGTTCCAGGACGTGGTCAAGCGCTACAAGACGCAGGGCATCTCGAAATGGGTGTTGCGCGGCCTGAACCTCGAGTTCGAGCGCGGGCGCAGCGTCGGCATTCTCGGGCGCAACGGCGCCGGCAAGTCGACGATCGTCCGGATGATCGCCGGCGCCGAGGATCCGGATTTCGGCACCATCACCCGCGATGGCCTGATTTCCTGGCCGCTCGGTTTCGGTGGCGCGCTGTCCGGCACCATGACGGGTTACGACGCCTGCATGTTTGTCTCTCGTCTCTACGCCGTCGACGCCCGGCACGTGATCTCGTTCGTGCAGGACTTCTCCGAACTCGGGCATTACTTCTACGAGCCCGTCAACAGCTATTCGTCCGGCATGCGGGCCAAGCTGAACTTTGGTCTGTCGATGTCGATCGACTTCGATTGCTATCTCATCGACGAAATCACCGCCGTCGGCGACAGCCGCTTCAAGGCCAAGTGCCTGGAAGTGTTTGCCGAGCGCCGCAAGCGGTCTGACATCATCATGGTTTCTCACTCGGAGAATACCATTCGGCAGTATTGCGATATGGGTGCCATTCTCGAGGATGGTCTCGTCAGACTGTACAGTGATCTCGATGAGGCGATTTTCGACTACAAGAAGCTGATGGGGGCCTGATGGGGGCGCTTGATCGGATTTTGGTTTTCCGGCTGACGGGTTCAGCCACGGCGAGGCGGACACGATGACTATGGAACCCAAACTCGACAACCTGACCGCTGCGGCCGAGGTTCAGACGCCCGCCGAGCCGGCACCGGTTGCCGCTCCGCCCAAGCCTGTTGTCGCCGCGCCACGACCGGTTGCGGCAACACCTGCGCCCGCCGCCGCGCCGCGTCCGGTTGAGGCAAAGCCTGCGCCCGCCGCTGCCGCACCGCGTCCGGCCGCGACTGTCAATCCGGCCACCGCGCCGAAGCCGGCACCTGCGGCGGCCGCTCGTCCGGTGGCTACCGCCGCTCCAAAGCCTGCTGTCGCCGCCGCTCCAAAGCCTGCCGCCGCCGCTGCCGCCCGACCGGCCGCGCCCGTTGCTGCCCGGCCGGCGGCTACCAAGCCGGCGCCCGAGGTGGTTGCCAGCCCGGCGCCCGCGGCCGAAGCTGTCGCTGCCCGTCCGGCTGCCCCCCGTCCGGCAGCCCGCCCCGCTGCCCGTCCGGTCGCGCCGACGGCGCCCGCCAAGGAGGTTCCTGCCGCCAAGCCGGCACCGGCGCCGCTGCCCAAGACCGACGTTTCGGTGCAGCAGGCCATCCGGCGGTCCAAACGCCAGCGCTTCCGGCTGATCGTCGGATCGCTGTTCGCGATGGTGGTTCTGCCGACGCTGTTGAGCGGCATCTATTTCTTCTGGATCGCTTCCGACCAGTATGTCGTCGAGGCGCGGTTTGCCGTGCGCGGCAACAGCGATCCCTCGAGCTCGGCGGAAATGATGGGCATGATGTCGGGCGTCGGTTCGGTCGGCACCATCGGCGACTCCTACATTCTGCAGGACTTCGTCGCTTCGCGCGACATCATCAACCGCATCGAGAAGACGATTCCCTTGCGGGAGATGTACCAGGCGCCGCAGGCTGACTTTTTCGCTCGCTATAGTGGCGACGACACCGTCGAGGATTTCGCCGACTATTGGCGCAAGATGGTGGTGGCCTCATTCGATCACTACACCAGCATCGTGGTGCTGACGGTGCGAGCCTTCTCGCCCACCGACGCCAAGGTGATCGCCGATGCCATCGTCAGCGAGTGCGACGGCCTCATCAACCGCATCACCGAGAAGTCGCGTATGGATACGGTGCTGTTCGCCCAGAATCAGGTCGGCATCATGGAAACGCGCCTCAAGCAGGCCCGTAGCGCCCTCGAGCAGTTCCGGGCCACCAGTTCGACCGTCGATCCGGGCGCCAAGGCAGCCGCCAACGAGCAGTTGATCGCCAACCTCGACGAACAGATTCTGCGGGCGCAGTCGCAACTGGCCGAGCTCACCAAGTTCGTGGCGGCGGATTCGCCGCAGGTGCAAGTGCTGCGTTCGCGCATCGAAGTGCTCAAGGAACAGGTGGCCGACCGCAAGAAGCTGGTCGGCGTCGATCTCGGCTCGGCGCCGGGCGCCGACGGTATCGGCAACCAGGTGTCGACGTTCCGGGCGCTGCAACTCGAACAGGATTTCGCCGAGAAGGCCTATACGTCGGCCATGGGCTCGCTCGAATCGGCACGTGCCAACGCCATGCGCAACCAGCGCTACCTCGCCGCCTATGTCTCGTCGGCGCTGCCCGAGCAGGCGCTGCTGCCGCAACGTGGGCTGGACACGCTCCTGACGCTGGTGGCAACGCTGATCTTCTGGGGCATCTGTGCCCTGATCTACGCGGCAATTCGCGACCACGTGGTGTGATGGCCGGCGGGGCGCGGCGGCGAGCCCGCGCCCCGGCAACTAAGCCATTAGGGGTAACGGCTTCTTAAACGGCGGCTGTTTAACTGAAGTTCGCTTAAAATGGCACAGTGCCTAGACGCATTGCGCGCCGCCGACAATGTTGCCGAGCCAATGAGATTGACCGACAGGCGAGGCCGCAGATAGATAAATTGCCGATCATAGCTCTGGGCTGGGGTATCTCATGTTGCGTTTGAAAGCCGGGCATAAGAGAAAACGATCCGTTCTCGCTGTCGGAGTTGGGACCGTGGCACTCGGGCTGGCATCGTGCTCCGCCCTGCCGTCGGAAGGGCCGCTGGCCTCGGAGGTCAAGACGCAGGCGGCCGCGCCGGCCGACGCCAAGATCGGCGAATACGTGCTGGTCGATCTGACGCCCCGGACCATCGAGGTGCTGGGCTCCAGTTCGCGTGACAGCTTCATCAGCAAGTTTGGTACCGGCGATCCGGCCCCCTCGCAGGTGATCGGTGTCGGCGACAGCCTGCAGATCATTGTCTGGGAAGCCGCCGCCGGCGGCCTGTTCTCTTCGGTCTCGGGCAACACCGCCTCGACCGGCGCCAATTCGGCGACGGTGCCGCCGCAGGTCGTGGCCCGCGACGGCACGATTCTGATGCCGTTCGTCGGTCGCATCCGGGTGGTCGGTACGACGCCGATCGAGGTCGAGAAGCACATCACCGAGGCCCTCAAGGGCAAGGCCATCGATCCGCAGGTGCTGGTGGCCATCAACGGCAACTCCTCCAACACCGCCTCGGTGTTCGGCGAGGTGACGACCGGCGCCAAGATTTCGCTCAACCCGCACGGCACGCGCATCCTCGACGCCGTCGCGCTGGCCGGCGGCCTGCGCTCGCCGGTCTACGATACCGTCATCACGCTGGTGCGCGGCAACCGCTCGGTCACCGTGCCGATGCCGGCGCTCTATTCCGATCCGCGCGAAAACATCTACGTCCGGCCGAACGACACGCTGACGCTCGAGCGCGTGCCGCAAACCTTCACCGCCTTCGGCGCCACCGGGCGTAACGCCCAGATTCCGTTCGACGCCCAGACGGTGTCGCTGGAGGAGGCGATCGCCAAGGCCGGCGGCCTGCTTGATTCGAGCGCCGACGCCTCGGGCGTGTTTGTCATGCGGTCGGAGCCGGTAGAGATCGCCCGCGCCATGAACCCGGCATTGCGCCTGCCGCCGGGCCAGACGATGTGCAACGTCATCTACCACCTCAACCTGCGCAACGCGGCCGACTACTTCCTGGCGCGCCAGTTCATGGTGCGCAACAAGGACATCGTCTACGTCGCCAGCGCGCCGTCCAACCAGCTGCAGAAGTTCCTGGTGCTGCTGCAGCCGGCGACGGCGGCAGCGCGCAGCGCCCAGCTGGTCTACACGACCAACTGACCGCCGCGCTGCGGCATGGCGACCGTCAGGACAAAGCCCGCCGGAACGATGACCGTTTCGGCGGGCTTTGTCGTTGTCGGGGACTGGCGACGGGGAGCCTTGTCCGGCCGCGAGGCCGGTCAGGTGTTGAACTTGAACAGCATGACGTCGCCGTCCTGAACGACGTATTCCTTGCCTTCGTCGCGGGCCTTGCCCAGTTCCTTGGCCTTCACTTCGCCAAAGGCGACGAAGTCGTCGTAGGCGATAGTCTGGGCCCGGATGAAGCCGCGCTCGAAGTCGGTGTGGATGACGCCGGCCGCCTGCGGCGCCTTGGTGCCCTTGACGATGGTCCAGGCCCGCGTCTCCTTGGGGCCGACAGTGAAGTAGGTGATGAGGCCGAGCAGGTCATAGCCGGCGCGGATCAACCGGTCGAGGCCGGGTTCTTGAAGGCCGAGCGTCTCAAGGAACTCCTTCTGCTCGGCGTCGTCGAGCTGGGCCACTTCCGCCTCGATGGCCGCCGAGATGACGACGGCGCGGGCGCCGAGCTTCTCGGCCATCGCAAAGACACGCGCCGACTGGCTGTTGCCGCTGGCCGCCGCCGCTTCCTCGACGTTGCAGACGTAGAGCACCGGCTTGGAGGTGAGCAGGTTCAGCGCCGCGAAGGCCGCTTCCGCGCCCTTGGGGATGCTGGCGGTACGGGCCGGACGGCCATCGCGCAGCGCTTCCAGCGCCAGATCCATCAGCTCGACCTGTTCCTTGATGTCCTTGTCGCCGCCCTGGGCGCGCTTCCTGAGCGGTACGACGCGGCGTTCGAGGCTGTCGAGGTCGGCGAGCATCAGCTCGGTCTCCACCGTCTCGGCGTCGCTCACCGGATCGATGCGGCCCTCGACGTGGGTGATGTCGCTGTCTTCGAAGCAGCGCAGCACGTGGACGATGGCATCGACCTCGCGGATGTTGCCAAGGAACTGGTTGCCGAGGCCTTCACCCTTGGAGGCGCCGCGCACCAGGCCGGCGATGTCGACGAAGGTGATGCGCGTCGGCACGATCTGCGCCGACTTGCCCCGTTCGGCCAGCACCGTCATGCGCGGGTCGGGAACGGCCACCTCGCCGGTGTTCGGCTCGATGGTGCAGAAGGGATAGTTGGCCGCCTGGGCGGCGGCGGTCTTGGTGAGCGCGTTGAAAAGCGTCGACTTGCCGACGTTGGGCAGGCCGACAATGCCGCACTTGAAACCCATGGTGATCAGGCTTTCTGGCTTGAGCGTGAAGTCTGGTGAGGTGTTAGGGAACCGACCGCCGGCCCGTCAAGGGAAATATCCGGCGGGCGGCCCGGCTGACGCCGGCTAGAGCGTTTTCCG
>CALMMQ010000078.1 GCA_937868725.1 uncultured Pleomorphomonas sp. | reverse complement strand
CAGTCTCCATGATCCGCTCCGAATGGACAACCTCCTGAAAGCTCACATCTAGAGCTTGCAACTTCAAGACCCAGACTTCGAGCGCGCGAGACCGGTCGGCGGTTTCGCGGAGTGTTCCCGCGCGCTCATCTGCCCGCGCCTAGAGCGCTTTCCGACCTGACTGTTCAGTCAGGTCGATAAGAAATCGCTCCAAATTCAAAGGCTTGAGCAGCCGCTTATCGATCAGGTTGGTGCAACCTGATCGGCGGATGCTCTAGGCGCAGCATGACCATCCGACCGGTGCTGCCGGCGGAACCAGGAGTGAGACGGATGTTGAAGAAGATTCTGTTTGCCGCCACCGCCCTCGTCGCGCTCGCCGGCGCCGCTGCCGCCGCCGAGATCAAGGACTTCCGCATCGGCATCATGGGCGGTGAGAACGAAGCCGATCGCCTGCGCAACTTCAAGTGTCTGCAGGACAAGCTGCCGGCCGTCCTCGGCGTCGACAAGGTGTCGCTGTTCCCGGCCGCCGACTATGACGGCGTCATCCAGGGTCTGCTGGGCGGCACGCTGGACGAGGCCGAGCTCGGCGCTTCCGGCTATGCCAAGATCTTCCTTGCCAATCCGGACGTCGTGACCCCGGTCCTGACCACGGTGCAGACCGACGGTTCCACCGGTTACTACTCGATCATGGTCGCCCGCAAGGATAGCGGCATCAAGACGCTGAAGGATCTCAAGGGCAAGAAGCTCGGCTTTGCCGATCCGGACTCGACCTCCGGCTATCTCGTTCCCTCCGTGACGCTGCCGGAGGCCATCGGCGCGTCGGTCAAGGACTACTTCGCCTCCACCGGGTTTGGCGGCGGCCATGAGAACCTAGTGCTCGAAGTCCTGAAGGGCACCTTCGATGCCGGCACCACCTGGGGCTCGGGCGTCGGCAATTTCAAGGACGGCTACACCTCCGGCAATCTGCGCAAGATGGTCGAGAAGGGCATGCTCAACATGGACGACATCGTCGAACTCTGGAAGTCGCCGCTCATCCCGAACGGCCCGATCGTCGTCCGCAACGCCCTGCCGAGCGAGGTCAAGACCAAGTTCGTGGCGTTCATGAAGGACCTGCCGAAGACCGATGCCGCCTGCTTCTCGGCCATCGAGGGCGGCGATTTCAAGGCCTTCACCGATGTGACGCCGGACTTCTACAAGACCATCGTCGCCGCCCGCAAGGCGCAGATCGGCGGCTGAGCCGTCATCGTCAACTACGAACCGACCGGGCTTCCCCGGTCGGTTTCATTTCCAGCCGGGGCCGTCATGCCAACCAGACTTTCCGACCGCGCCGCCCTTGTCGAACGCCACTGGCAGGCCCAGGCGCGTGTCCGGCGGCTCTACACCGTGCTCGGCATCGGTGGGCTGCTGCTCGCCGTGGCGCTGTCGCTGTGGTTTGCCAACGACGCCAACGCCGGCAAGTTTTTCGACCGGCTGCCGCACGTCCTCGACTTCACGGCCGATCTCGTGCCGCGCGATTGGCTGGAAGTGGGGCGGGCCATGTTCGACCTGCCATCGCCCTATGACGACGGCAGTCTCAAATACAACTATCCCGAAGGTCGCGCCTATCTGACGGCCAGCTTTTACATTCCCGAATATCTCGACCAGATGGCGATCACCCTCAACATCGCCCTGCTGGCGACGGTGATCGGCACCTTTTTTGGCGGCATGCTGTCGTTTCTGGCCGCCAGCAACATGATGCCCAACCGGCTGATCCGCTGGCCGGCCCGCCGGTTCATGGAAATCCTGCGCGCCTTTCCCGACGTCGTGGTCGCCGGCTTCTTTCTCTCCTTTCTGACGGTCGGGCCGATCCCGGCCATCGCGGCGGTGTCGATCCACAGCGTCGGCGCGCTCGGCAAGCTGTTCTTCGAAGTCGTGGAAAACGCCGACATGCGGCCCGACGACGGCCTCAAGGCGGTTGGCGCCAACTGGGTCGAGCGCGTGCGCTTTGCCGTGCTGCCGCAGGTGCTGCCGAACTTCGCCAGCTATTTCCTGCTGCGCCTTGAGATCAACGTGCGCGCCTCGACCATCATCGGCGCGGTGGGCGGTGGCGGCATCGGCGAGCTGCTGCGCCTGTCGATCAGCCAGAACCACGGCGCCAAGACCATCGCCATCGTCATGCTGCTGTTTGGCACCATCGTCGCCGTCGACCAGTTTTCCGCCTGGCTGCGCCGCGGTCTGGTCGGCCGCGACGCCTTCCTGGCGATCGCCTGAGGAGCCCCCTTGATGCTGACCCTCACCGCCGATCACTACGCCGCCATCGCCGCCCGCCACCCCGACGTGGTGCGGCCGCGCTTCTGGTCGGTCTGGCGCCTGCCGGCGCTGGCTGGCGGGCTTGTCGCCTACCTGGCATTTTGCTGGTGGGTGTTCGGCATCGGCCAGGTGCTCGCCAACACCAACTGGCAGATTGCTGGCTCCTACCTCGTGCAATGGGTGACCTACGAGTATCGGCCGACCATCGCCATCGACCGCGACGGCGCCATGGCCGTCACCTTTCCGCGCTTCGATCCCATCGGTCCCAACCCGAAACCGGACTGGATGACCGTCGAGCACACGAGGATGGAGCGCCGCCTTGCCGCGCCCGCGTCGGCTGGCGCCACCGCCGGTGGCTTCATGGGCGGCGGCAGCTTCATGGCCCCGGCCGCCGCTCCCCTCGCTTCCGCCGACGAGGCGACCGTCCGTACCGAAGAGGTGGTCAAACGCGTCGACGTGCGCTTTTCGGCCGACGCCCGTCTGGTGGTCACGCCCGACAGCCTGATGGTCGAGCGGGACGGCGAGACCATGGTCGTGCCGCTCGGAGGCGCCAGCGTCGTCGCCACCCGGCCGCTGCCCGCCTGGGCCGAGCAGAAACGGCCGGGCGATCGCATCATCGTCGCCTTCGGCCTCGCCGGCTGGGCCCAGATCGACAGCGACGCCGTGGTCATCCACCGCCGCTTCCCCGGCTGGGCCAACTTCATCTTCGACACCAACTCCGCCTTCTTCGGCAAGCCGGCCGGCGAGGTGCTGCATCTGCTGCTTGGCGGTGAGCGCCTCGATCCCGACCGCAGCAACCTGGCCGTCGCCGTCGATGATTTTCTCTACAACCCGTCCTGGCAGCATCTCGACGTCTGGACCAAGCTGCTCGAGACCGTCGTCATGGCCTTCATCGGCACGCTGTTCGCGGCGATCGTCGCCTTTCCCCTCAGCTTCGTGGCGGCCCGCAACATTACGCCGAACTGGCTGGCCAATCAGACGGCCAAGCGCTTCTTCGACTTCCAGCGCTCCGTCGACATGCTGATCTGGGCCCTGTTCTTCACCCGCGCCTTCGGCCCCGGTCCGATCTCCGGCATGGCGGCGATTTTCTTCACCGATACCGGTTCGCTCGGCAAGCTGTTCTCCGAAGCGCTGGAAAACATCGACAACAAGCCGCGCGACGGCCTGACGTCGGTGGGGGCGGCGCCGATCGCCGTCCAGCGCTTTGGCGTCTTGCCGCAGGTGCTGCCCGTCTTTGTCAGCCAGACGCTGTACTTCTGGGAATCCAATACCCGTTCGGCCACCATCATCGGCGCCATGGGCGCCGGCGGTATCGGCCTCAAGCTGTGGGAGGCGATGCGCACCCACACCAACTGGCCGAACATCTTCTACATGGTGATCCTGATCATCGGCACCGTGTTCCTCTTCGACACCATTTCCAATGCGCTGCGCAGCCGGCTGACCGGCCGCGGGCGATCCTGACGGGAAGCAGATCTGAGATGACCGATGTCCGCGATTTCGAGATTTCCAACGCCAGCCTCGTGCTTGAGGACCGCGTCGTTACCGGCGGCGTCATCGTTCGCGACGGCCGCATTGCCGAGGTGATCGAAGGCCCGGCCCGCTCGGGCCTCGACTTTGCCGGCGACTACCTGGTCCCCGGTCTCGTCGAGCTGCATACCGACCACCTCGAAGTGCACTATGCCCCGCGCCCCGGTGTGCGCTGGGACGCTGTCGCCGCCATCCAGGCCCACGACGGCCAGGTGGCCACCGCCGGCATCACCACGGTCTTCGATTGTCTCAGGATGGGGACCGACGAAGACGGCGGCTTCGCTCCCGGCGAGATGCGCACCCTGGCCGACGCGCTGCATGACGGCCGTGAGCAGGGGCGCTTTCGCGCCGACCATCTCATCCACTTGCGCTGCGAAGTGTCGGCGCCCGACATGCTCGCCGACTACGACGGCTTTCGCGCCGATCCGCTGGTGCGCCTCGCCTCGGTGATGGACCATTCGCCTGGGCAGCGGCAGTTCCAGACCATGGATCAGTACACGCTCTACTACAAGACCAAGCGCGGTCTGTCCGACGCGGCTTTCGCCGCCTTCGTGGCCCGCCGGCAGGAGGCGTCGGCTCGCCATTCGGCGCCCAATCGCCAGATCGTCGCCGATGATTGCCGGGCGCGCGGCATCGCGCTCGCCAGCCACGACGACGCCACGATCGACCACGTCGCCGAATCGGCCGGCCACGGCGTGCGCATCGCCGAGTTCCCGACGACGCTTGAGGCCGCCCGCGCCTCGCACGCCGCCGGCATTTCCGTGCTGATGGGCGCGCCCAACATCGTGCGCGGCCGCTCCCATTCCGGCAACATCGCCGCCGGGGACCTGGCGGCCGCCGGCGTGCTCGACGTGCTGTCGTCGGACTACGTGCCGATCAGCCTGATCCACGCGCCGTTTGTCCTCGCCGACAACGTGCCGGGCATCGGTCTTGCCCAGGCCATCGCCATGGTCACCGCGACGCCGGCGCGCCGCGCCGGTCTCGCCGATCGCGGCCGCATCGCCGAGGGGTTGCGCGCCGATCTGGTTCGTGTTCATCGTCCGGCCGGTGTGCCGGTGGTGTGCGCTGTCTGGCGCCAGGGCAAGCGGGTGGCGTGATGACCAATGCGAGCGAGACGCCGGCGGCCATGATCGTCATCGTCGGCCCCTCCGGTGCCGGCAAGGACAGCCTGATGGCCTTCGCCGCCGATCGCCTCGGGGGGCGCCCCGACATCGGCTTTGTCCGGCGGGTCATCACCCGCCCGGCCGATGCCGGCGGCGAGGCCCACCATGCCGCCAGCGACGACGCCTTTGCCGCCATGGCGGCGGCCGGGCAGTTCGCGGTCGCCTGGCGGGCGCACGGTCACCACTACGGCATTCCCGGCGATACCCTCGACGCGGTCCTGAGCGGCCGGACGCTGATCGTCAACGGCAGCCGGGCGGCGCTTGCCGACTTCCTCGCCGTCTATCCGCGCGTCGAGGTCGTCCACATCAGTGCCAGCCGCGAGCGGCTGTGTGAGCGGCTGATGGCGCGCGGCCGCGAGACCGCCGCCGACATCCTTGCGCGTCTGGACCGGCCATCGCCGCCGTTTCCAGCCGGCGTTCAGGTCCATGATATCGACAACAGCGGCGAACTCGCCGACGCCGGCCGGCAACTGGTCGTGCTGATCGAGGCCATCGCCGCCCGAACCCTCTGAGAGGCCGCATGTCGCACCGCTGTCGCTATGCCCTGTATTTCGCGCCGCCTGCCGACCACCCGCTAAGCCGTGTCGCCGCCGGCTGGCTGGGGCGCGATGCTTTCGGTGGCCGCGTACCGGCCCGGCAGATGCCGCCGGCATGGGAGCCGCTGATTGCCGCCCCCCGCCGTTACGGCTTTCACGCCACCCTCAAGCCGCCGATGGCCCTCAAGCCGGAATACCGCTCCTGGCACCTGCAGCAGGACGTCATTCGCTTCTGCGCCGATCGCCGACCGGTCGACATCGGCCGCCTTGAGGTCGCCCGCATCGGTCGCTTCTTCGCTCTGGTGCCCGTCGCGGCGACGCCGGCCCTGCGCGGGCTCGCCGACGCCATCGTCGCCGCCTTTGACGGCTTTCGCGCCCCAATGTCGCCGCAGGAATTTGCCCGCCGCAACACGCCGTCCCTCGACGCGGTTGAGGTCGATAACCTCAGAACCTGGGGCTACCCTTACGTCTTTGAACGCTTCCGCTTCCACCTGTCGCTGACCGGCCCGGTTCCCGACCCTCTCGCCGACGAGATCGGCGCCGAGCTCAAGCGCCGGTTCGAGCCCTGTCTTGCCGAACCGCTGCGCGTCGATGCGCTTGCCATCTTCATGGAAGAAACGCCCGGCACCGACTTTGTCGCCCTGTCGCGCACGGCGTTCGGCTGATCGGGGTTCCCCGCCTGTGGTTGGGCGAGCGAGGAAAGGCGTCCGACATGAGGGGCTGCATCGTTGGTCGGCGCACGTCTGGCTGATCGGACCCGTCAGGCGCCGACAGCGAGGTCCAGACGTCTCCGGTGAGTTCCATGGTGCTGAACAGCGTGAGCGCGTCCTATTGGGAACCTGGGAGCTCGCCAACGGCACGTCGCCGAACTCGGAAGCGAATAGGTGCGGGTCGCCGAGTGCCGGTACCCTTCGGCAATCTGCGCGGCTAGTTGCGTGGCCGACGTTCTTCGTTGATCCGGCTGCTCAACAAGCGCTGCACTTCTTCGTCGACGCGCTTGAGTGATAGCCCCGTCACGCCAAACCTCTCATAGAGCGACGTCATCAACGGATGCAGGTGTTCGGCCAATCGGCGCTCGATATCATTGGCAGAAAACCTTGTCTCCAGCACCGCTTCGTCGCTTGACGCAGCATGACCTTCGATGAACCGATCGCTCAACGGGCTCGCCCAAGGACGCAACACGCGGCCGCGCAGGCCCGTGAATGTGGCGCGGAAATAGACCGTCACGGCTGTATCGGCATTTTTGCGGAGGAGCGACGCAAGCTTTGCTGCGTGTAATAGAACCTCGCCCATCCGCCATAGGGGGAGCGTTGTGTCGAAGATCGTCCCGGCCGGGAATGTCTCTGCACCGTCCTCCTGAAACCCCCGAATCAGGAACAAATGCGCCGAAGGCGCCGCGCGCCAGAAGTCGCAATGCGCAGGATCATTGAATCCGCGCGCGATCTCCTCGCTTTTTGGTGCAAGCCAACACTCGATGAGTCCATCGACCTCAACCGGCTGACTGGCCTCGCGCGTCGGAAGCCAGAATGGTGGCCAGCCCGTCTTCCTAACGACGGCTTCTTCAAGAAGCCGTTCAAAGGCTGGGAGCTCCGGCGTCTTGAGATCGCCCTCGAGCCAGTAGTCGAACCGAACCCAACCGTTTGGAAACCGAGCCGGGCAATCCAGTGGCAGCGGAGCGACCAGGTTGCGCCAACGTTCGAATGCTTCACGCACGAATCGGGTTTGCGTGTCCCCTTCGTTCGGCTCATCGACCAAACCCACGACACGCAGGATATCGAGCGCCTTCGCCAGCGTCAGGGTCGATTCTCCGCGCTCAAACGCCGCCATGGTCGGATGGCTGACACCCGCCAAAGCCGAATGATCTTTTTGCGTAAGACCTTCCGCTTTGCGACGGCGCAAGGTTTCTTCCACGTAGCGTCGCCACGCGAGCGGGGCTATGTTCCCAGTATTCTCAGGCATGAGTTGTCCACGATCTCTTTGAATCGATGCACGAAGCCGTCAGGCGGCTCCGCGACGGACGGGAGGATAATCGGCGCTGCCTTCTCTACCTGCCGTTTGAGGTGTTTGAATGTCTGGTCTATGGCCCGGTCCGGCAGGCCGATCTCCTTGCCGAAGGTCCGAAAGAGCGCCTGGTTGGCCGCATCCAAATCGATTTTGTGCCCGCCGATAGACAGCGCCAAAATCCGGTCGAACCCGTCATACAGCGCAGTGTTCACCACGTCATAGGCTGGGGACAGCCGTAAACCGATCGGCGTTTCCAGAAGCGAGAAGTTCTTGAGGTGGGCGTCGCAGTTCCCGATCAGGGCAAAGACGACGAGCCGGTTGAAAAAACGTAAGAGGTCGATGACGGCGCGCGATGAATGGCGGCGGATGATTGTCGCTATATCCTCGTAGGCTGCGTCATACTTGCCCGCGTAGTCCTGCCCCTTGGGCTTGCTGAGGATCTGCGCGCAGTCTTCGAGGCGTAGTTTTTCGCCGTTCGGTGTCCGGTCAAAACGGGTGACGATGAGAGCCAACTCGTCAACAGCCGCGACGTGCGCAGTTGTGAACTTGGTCACTTCTTTTTCGCCGAGGACGGCGGCGGTCCACCGCAGGCTCAGAAGCTCATTGCGAACGAGGCTGTCGATCCGATCGGAGTTGAACTTGGCGATATAGGGCGCCGTTCCTGTCGCGTTCGCGGGTACGAATCTGCCTTTGTCGTCCTTGGCGACCAGCAGTTTCTTTTGCACACCCGAAACCGTGCGTCCTGGAGTGGCCATAGCTTCGGTGATTTCCGGGAGCGGTGAGGCGGCGTCCGGCAACCTAACGCTGACGGCGCCGATACAGTCCGCGCCGTAACGGAGCAGCAAACCCAGGTCGTCGTCTTCAACGACGTGCGCCGAGCGCGCCTGTTGTTGGCGGAGCCAGCCTTCCGGGCCAAGATGCTGGAAGAACGGGTGCAGGCCAGTCTTCCATTCGTGTTCACGGCGGATGGAAGGCAAGCAGCAGGCGACGTCGCCTCCGTTCCAGCCCGAATGATAGACAAAGCGCGTTCCGCCGTTGGCCGTTTCGACCAATGTGCCGGCGGGTTCATCCTTGAACAGGATATTTGCGCTTCGCAGTGTCATTGAGTTATGCTTTCACCTGCTCACCAAAGGCGTCGATTTTAGACAAAAAATGAGCTATGACTATATATCTGCATGCGACATAGTATGAAATAAAGGCATAAATAAATTGTTACCATAGCCCGAGCTAGAGACGAACCTCGGGTTCAAATTTGTCCGATGCTCACCACGGCCAGTCACCTTGTGAAGCTATAGATCGATTCACGCCGTGACCGACGACCGATGGTGCAAATGCTTCGTCGCCGAGTTCTCAAAACGCGCCGTCCTGAAGAATCTCTGGGTTGTCATTTCGGCTGCTTGCTATCTGAGCGGCGCTGGCGTTCAATCTCGCCACAACCCCTAGAGTTTGGACCCGGCCTTGCGTTTATCAAAGTGCGTCGCTTTCCTCATCGCAGTTCTTGGCCTTGCTGTCGGGGTGTCCGGAGCATTGGCGGAAGGCAAGTCGTTCGGTCCTTTCTCGGTTGACCCTGGCCAACCCGAAGTCGTCAAGCTGGAAGGCGCGATCAGTCCCAACTCGGCGTTGGATTTCCGGCGGGCCTTGAACGCCGCGCCCGGCGTCAAGCTCGTCGTTCTCGACAGTCCCGGCGGTTCGGTATCGATGGCGCTGCTGATCGCCGACGACATCTTCCAGAGAAAACTCTCGACTCTGATCCCGGCTGACGCCGCCTGCTATTCAGCCTGCGCCTACCTGTTTTTGGCGGGAACCGAACGCGTGGTCGAAGGGAAGCTTGGCGTCCACCAGATTTCGGCGGACACGCCGGATCTCGAAACCGCGCAGCTGGCGATCTCGGACATCATCGATCTGCTCAACAAGTTCGAAACGCCGATCGAGGTGCTGACGGTCATGTTCCGCACCCCCTCGAACAGCATGCACGTCTTCACTTCCCAGGAGATCGCGGAATACCGGATCGAGAAGCGGGCGCCAGCCACGGCAGCGTCCGCGGAGACATCGATTGCGCCCAATGCCGGTGCCGCCGCTGCCGGAGCGACGACCGCTGCCGCCCCGCCCGTCGCCTCGCCGACAACTCCACCACCAGCGGGTTTCTCCGTGATTGAGAGTTACGCGAGGCGGCCCAACCGTGTCGCGGTCTATGCCGGGCTCGACTTTTTCGGCGCCGATCTGTCGGTTCTCGAGACGCCCGACCTCGCCGCCTGTGCCGCCAGGTGCCTCGATCGCGTCGACGCCTGCAAGGCTTTCACCTTCAACGCTGAGACGACGGCTGGTCCGAACTGCTTCCTGAAAGGCGAGGGCACCATTGCTGACGGCAACGCCGTGGCGATCTCCGGCGTCCTGCTGCGTCGGTCAGATCCCGAGCCCGTGCCGGTTGTCGTCGGTGTCATCGACCCGCGTCTGGGCCTTGTGCGCGACATGGACTTCCCTGGCGGCGATCTCGGGAAGCGCCCGCTGGCTTCGGCAACAACCGCGCAGGCCTGTCGTCTTGCCTGCGTGCAAAACCGGAGCTGCGCCGCCTTCACGTTCGTCAAGGAGCGAAAGCAGTGCTGGCTGAAGGCCGAACCGTTCGGAGCGCAGGTGTCCACGGGCGCGGTCAGCGGCCGTAAAAGCACGACAACCTTCTCACCCGTCCGGATCATTCAACTGGATTGATCGTCTCGACCTCGCCGAGTGTTCGCCGAACCGCCGCCTCGACGCCGTTAAGCTCGGCCACCCACCGCGGTTTCGGTGGTGGCAGTGAGCCCGTCGTGATGTCGTCTGCCTGCGAGACGTGGACTGCGTCGCCGACAACCCCGCGGGGCATCCAGGTAGCGGCAGCCAGAGCGACAAGGCATAGGGCGACAAGCACACGGTAGCGCATAGCAGACCTCGGAATCGGTCCGTTAACCATCCGGCAAGAACGGTAAACAGATGGTTAACAGCCGAGGTGTGGATAGGATGCGCTGGCCGGCAACTCGTGGAAAAGCAAAAATAGACGTCGCCCGCTGAGCGGGCAGGGCGAACGCGGGGGCAACGACGTTGGCACCAGATCGCTTGCGATCCAGCCAATCTGATCCCGTCAAATCCCGGATAATCCCGCCTGATCCCGGCTTTTCCGTCTCTCTGCCGTTATCGAACGCACGATAAGGAAGAACATCGCGTCAGGCCGGCGCCCGCCGGTCCCGAGCGACGGTCGGGACCGGAAGGCGTGGCGGACGTCAGCGGATGGCCGCCACCGCCGCCTGCTCGATGGCGAGGCCCGCCTCATAGAGCTTGAGCCACTTGGCGTAGCCGGCGACATCGGCCGGGTCGGGCTTGGCCACGTCGAGCTCGGCGCCGACGAACACGCGCTTGGCGAGGTAGTCGCCAAGACCGCTGCCGGCGCCGGCGCGCAGGTATTCGGCCAGCACGGCGATGCCCCAGGCCCCGCCCTCGCTCGCCGTGTCCCCCACCGTCACCGGTGCGCCGATAGCGGCGGCCAGCAGGCGCTGGGCCACGCCGGCCGTCTTGAACATGCCGCCGTGGGCGAACATCGAGTCGAGCTTGACGCCCTCGCCGTGCAGCACGTTCATGCCGAGGCTGAGCGTGCCGAAGGCGGCGTAGAGTTGGGTGCGCATGAAGTTGGCCAGCGTCAGCCGGCTGCCCGGCGTACGCACCACCAGCGGCCGGCCTTCGCCGAGGCCGGTGATCGGCTCGCCGGCCAGATAGTTGTAAGCGATGAGGCCGCCACCGTCAGCTTCGCCCTTGAGCGCCGCCCCGAACAGGGCACCGAACACGGCGTTGGCGTCGGCCTTGGCGCCGATGGCGCTGGCGAATTCGGTGAACACGCCGGCCCAGGTGCCGAGCTCGCTGGCGCCGTTGTTGCAATGGACCATGGCCACCAGATCGCCGGCCGGCGTGGTGACGATGTCGAGCTCTTCATGCACGGTGGTCAGCGGCTTTTCCAGCACCACCATGGCGAAGATCGACGTGCCGGCGCTGATGTTGCCGGTGCGCGGGGCGACGGCGTTGGTCGCCACCATGCCGGTGCCGGCGTCGCCCTCGGGCGGACACACTGGCACGCCCGGCTTGAGCGTGCCGGTCGGATCGAGCAGAGCGGCGCCCTCGGCGGTCAGCGTGCCGGCATCCTCGCCGGCCACCAGCACCTTGGGGAACAGCGCGGCGGCGTTGAGCCCCGGCCGGTGGGCGGCCACCATGGCGCCGAACCGCGCCAGCATCGGCGCGTCGTAGTCATGGCTGGCAGCGTCGATCGGGAACATGCCCGAGGCGTCGCCGACACCGATGACCTTGCGGCCGGTGAGGCGCCAGTGCACGAAGCCCGACAAGGTGGTGATGAAGTCGAGGTTGGCAACGTGCGGCTCGCCGTCGAGCACAGCCTGATAGAGGTGGGACGCCGACCAGCGCAGCGGGAAGTTGAAGCCCAATGTTTTGGTCAGCTCGGCCGCGGCGCGCTCGGTGTTGGTGTTGCGCCAGGTGCGGAACGGCACCAGCAGTTTGCCGCTGGCGTCGAACGCCAGATAGCCGTGCATCATCGCCGAGAAGCCGAGGGCGCCGATGCGCGTCAGCGCCACGCCATGGCGGCGCTGCACGTCGGCCATCAGGTTGGCGACGGCCGCCTGCAGGCCAGACCAGATCGCCTCTTCCGAATAGGTCCACAGGCGGTCGACGAACTGGTTCTCCCAGCCGTGGCTGCCGGTGGCCAGCACCTGGTGGTCCGGCCCGATGAGGCAGGCCTTGATGTTGGTGGACCCGAGCTCTACGCCCAGCGATGTGCGACCCTCGACGATCGCCGCGGCCATGCCGCTGCCCTGCTGCGTCATCGGCTATCAACTCCCTTGTCAGTCGTCCGCGCCACGGCTTCCCGGTGTGAACGTCCGTCGCTCGCCATCGCCGACGAGAGGCGATGGGGGAGGCGTTCGGTTCTCCTCGCCGAGCCGAAGCACTGGTACAGACGTGCTATCAACCACAACTTCGGCCCGGCGCCAACTGGGCAAACACGCAGGTTCCACGCCTGTTCCGGGGAGAAAACGCCAAGTGACAGCAAGGTCATGGCTCAACATGGACAGGCCGCGCGGCGACATGGAAAATGCCGTCGGGAGGCGTGGTGAGCCCGGGCGGAACTTTTTAGCCTTTGCTTACGCTATTGGCGATGATGCAGCCGCGTGGCCGGCGTTTCTCACCCTCAATGGTTGCTTTTGTGGCCGCGACTGGCCATCTCGACAAGGCGCTGGCGCCTCGGTCGGGACGCGGCAGCAATGGCGAACGGGGCAACAAGCAAATGAACAGCCAATTCCGATCCTGGGCAGTCGATCGTCGCCGCCTGGCCCTGCTGATCGACGCCGACAACATCGCCGCCGGCAAGCTCGCGGCCATGTTGGCCGAACTCGAACAGATCGGCAGCGTCTGCATCCGTCGCGCCTATGGCAATTGGGCCAATCCCGGTCTCGGCTGCTGGAAGGACAAGCTGCTGCAGTTCGCCGTCCAGCCGGTGCAACAGTTCGACTACTCTCCCGGCAAGAACGCCACCGACATTGCGCTGGTGATCGATGCCATGGAACTGCTCCATCTCCAGCGCACCGACGCCTTTTGCCTTGCTTCCAGCGATGCTGATTTCACGCCGCTGGCCATGTACCTGCGCTCGCGCGGTCACGACGTCTACGGCTTCGGTGAACGCAAGACGCCGCTGCCGTTCGTCAGGGCCTGCACGCACTTCTTCTATCTCGACAGCCCGGAGGCGGCGGCACCGGCCAAGGTCGCGCCGCCGCCGGCCAGTCCGCCGGCTGTGCCGGTGGCCAAGTCGCTGGCCGGCGACACAACGCTGGTGACGGCGCTACGCGGCGCCGTGGCGTCGGCGGTGACGCCCAATGGTTGGGCGCCGCTGGCGGCGGCGGGCAGCGCCGTCCGCGCCCAGACGCCGATCGATCCCAAACAGTATGGCGCCCGCAACTTCTCCGCCCTGTTCACCGCCACCGGCCTCTTCGAGATCGTCAAGCTCACGAGCGGTCAGGCCTATATCGCCGACAAGCGCAACACCGCGCGGACGCCGCAGCCCTGACCGGGCCCGCTGGCTTCACTGGCGGGCAACCCGGCGTCGGTGGCGCGAGAGTGCAGACACCGCCGCGCCGGCGTGCTAGCAGGTACGGCGATCAATTGTTGAAGGGTGGTCGCTCATGACGCAGGCCGGCAAAGTCGCTCTCATCACCGGTGTCACCGGTCAGGATGGCGCCTATCTGTCGCAGTTGTTGCTGGACAAGGGCTATACGG
>CALMMQ010000077.1 GCA_937868725.1 uncultured Pleomorphomonas sp. | reverse complement strand
CGCCGCATCGCCATCAACACCGTCGGCCCGCACTGGGACGGCAACCAGGTGTGGTTCATCACCGCTGGCGGCGCCATCTTCGCCGCCTGGCCGATGGTCTATGCCGCCGCCTTCTCCGGCTTCTACATGGCGATGCTCCTGGTGCTGTTCGCCCTGTTCTTCCGCCCGGTCGGCTTCGACTACCGTTCCAAGCTCGAAAACCCGACCTGGCGCAACGCCTGGGACTGGGGTCTGTTCGCCGGTGGCGCCATTCCGGCGCTGATCTTCGGCGTCGCCTTCGGCAACCTGCTGCAGGGCGTGCCCTTCCACCTCGATGAACTGCTGCGCTCCCACTACCAGGGCTCGCTGCTGTTCGCGCTGCTGCCGCTGCTCAACCCGTTCGCCATCCTGGCCGGCGTCATCAGCCTGACCATGCTGGCCGCCCACGGCGCGGTGTGGCTGCAGCTGCGGGCCTCCGGCGCCGTTGCCGACCGCGCCCGCGCGCTGGCCTCGATCCTGTCGCCGATCGTCACCATCGCCTTCGCCCTGGCCGGCGTCTGGCTGTACTACGGCATCGACGGCTTCCGCATTGTCAACCAGCCGGCGCTCGATGCCCTGCCCAACCCGCTCGACAAGGAGGTGGTGATCGCCGCCGGGGCCTGGTTCGACATCTACGGCAAGGTGCCGCTGGCCATGCTGGCTCCGGCCATCGGCCTGCTGGCGCCGCTGCTGACCGCCGCGCTGGCCAAGGCCGACCGCCCGGGCTTCGCCTTCGTCACCTCGGCGCTCGGCATGATGGGCATCATCGGCACCGCCGGCCTGTCGATGTTCCCGTTCGTCATGCCCTCGAGCATCGATCCGAAGTCGTCGCTGACCATCTGGGACGCCTGCTCCAGCCACCTGACGCTCAACGTCATGTTCTGGGCCGTGGTGATCTTCCTGCCGATCGTGCTGGCCTACACCGTCTGGTGCTATGCCCGCATGTGGGGCCGCGTCACCGCCGCCGAGATCGACGCCCGCTCGCACTCGGCCTACTGAGAGAGGACACGCCAAATGTGGTATTTTGCCTGGATCCTCGGCGTGACCGCCGCCGCTGCCATCGGCGTCATCAACGTCATGTGGTACGAGTTCCACGACGGCCTCGACAACGTCGATTGACGAACCGTCGCTGATCATCGCAAACAGGTGCGCCGCTCCGCCCGCAAGGCGGGGCGGCGCCGTTTATGGGCGGCGCCTCGGCGCGGCCGTGCCAAAGACCGGAACATGCTCGACGCTCAAGCTCTGATGACGGCCCTGGGCGAACCCGCCCGCCGACCGATGCGCCTCGCCGTCGCGGCCGCCCTGGGCCAAGGTCTCGTCCAGATCGCCATCGCCTGGATCACCGCCCACACCATCGACGCCGCCGTCTTCAAGGGCGCCGCGCTTGCCACGCTGATGCCGCAGCTCCTGACGCTGGCGGCGCTGTTCGCGCTCAAGGCTGGCCTCGCCGCCCTCGCCGACCTCGCCGGCTTCGCCGCCGCCTGCCGGGCCCGCCGCGCGCTGTTCGCCCGTCTCGTCGATCACGTCGTCGCCCTCGGACCGGTCCGACTCGCCGGCGAGGCCAGCGGCGACATCGCCACCCGCCTCACCGACGCCGTCGCCGCCATCGAACCCTATTGGCGGCGCTGGCTGCCGGCACGGGCCGCCGCCTCGGTGCTGCCGGTGGCCATCCTGCTCGTCACGCTGCCGGTCGACTGGCAGACGGGCCTGGTGTTCGCCGCCACGCTGCCGCTGCTGCCGCTGTTCATGATTCTGGTCGGCCGCGCCGCCGAACGGGCCAACCAGCGGCAATGGGCCAGCCTTGCCCGCCTCGGCGGCCATCTGCTCGACGCCATCGAGGGCCTCGCCGATCTCGTGCTCAACCGCGCCGCCCAGCGCGAGGTGGCCATCGTCCGCCGCATGGCCGACGACTACCGCAAGGAGACGATGGCCGTCCTGCGCCTCGCCTTCCTGTCGGCGCTGGTGCTGGAATTCTTCGCCACCGTCGCCATCGCCATCACCGCCGTCCTCGTCGGCTTCCGCCTCATGTGGGGCGACATCGCCTTTGCCGACGGCCTGTTCCTGCTGCTGCTCGCCCCGCAGTTCTACGCGCCGCTGCGCCTGATGGGCGTCGAGCGCCACGCTCGCATGGAAGCCACGGCCGCCGCCGAGCGCCTTGTCGATCTCCTCGACCGGCCGGCACCGCCGGCCAACGGCACCCTGCGCCTGCCGGCGGCTCCGGCCCTCGGCGTCCGCTTCGACAGGGTCTCGGTCCGCTATGGCGACGGCCCGGCCGCCCTCGCCGACGTCAGCTTCACCATCGCCCCGGGTGAGCACGTGGCCCTCGTCGGCCCGAGCGGCGCCGGCAAGAGCACGCTGCTGGCCCTGATCGCCGGCTTCATCGAGCCCAGCGCCGGCCGCATCTTCGTCGGCGACCAGCCGCTCGCCGCCCTCGACCGCCGCGCCTTCCTCGACCAGCTGACGCTGGTGCCGCAGCGCGCCGCCTTCTTCGACGATACCATCGCCGCCAACGTCGCCATGGGCCGGAGCGGCGACCTCGCCGCAGCGCTCGTCGCCGCCCGGGCCGACGGCTTCGTCCGCCGCCTGCCGCACGGCGTCGACACCTGCCTCGGCGAGCGCGGTCTCGGCATCTCCGGCGGCGAGGGGCAGCGCCTGATGCTGGCCCGGGCCCTGTTCCGGCCGGCGCCCCTGGTGCTGCTCGATGAGCCCACCGCCCACCTCGACCGGGCGACCGAGCAGGACGTTGGTCAGGCCATCGCCACCATGATCGCCGGCCGCACCGCCATCACCATCGCCCACCGCCTCGCCACCGTGCGCCACGCCGATCGCATCCTGGTCCTCGACGCCGGCCGGCTTGTCGAGAGCGGCACGCACGACGAACTGGTTGCGCGCGGCGGCGCCTATGCCGGCCTCCTGGCCAGCCTTGAGGGGGATCGGCCATGAACGTCCTCCTCCGCCTGTTGCGGCTCTACGCCCCGCTCACCCCCTGGCTCGCCGCCTCGATCGCCATCGGCGCCCTGACGGCGCTCGCCTCGGTCGGGCTGATGGCCGTCTCCGGCTGGTTCATCACCGCCATGGCCGCCGCCGGTCTCGCTGGCGTCACCATGAACTACTTCACGCCCGCCGCCATCGTCCGGGCGCTGGCCATTCTGCGCACCGGCGGCCGCTATTTCGAACGCTTGGTCAGCCACGATGCCACGCTGCGCCTGACGGCCGAAACGCGCGCCTTCCTGTTCGCGCGCCTGGTGCCGCTCGCCCCGAGCGGCCTCGCCGACGCCCGTTCCGGCGACCTGCTGGCCCGGCTCAAGAACGACATCGACCGCGTCGAGCTGCTGTTCCTGCGCCTGGTGGCCCCGCTGTTCGTCGCCGCCATGACGCTGGCCGTCGTGGCACTGGTGCTGGCCCACCTCGGCGCCGGGCTGGCGTTGACGGTGCTGGCCGTGCTGATCGGCGGCGGTCTGCTGGCGCCGGCGCTCGCCGCCCACGCCGGCCGCCGGGCCACCGCTGCCATGGCGCGACAGACGGCGATGCTGAAACGCGCCGTCGTCGATGACATCGAAAAGCTCGGGCCGCTGATCGTCACCGGCGCCGTCACCGGTCACCTCGAGGCGCTCGCAGCCCATCACGCCGCCTTGCTGGCCGCCGAAACGTCGGCCGCCCGCCTTGCCGCCACCGGTCAGGCACTGGCCGGCCTCTCGGGCGACGTCGCCCTGCTCGCCGTGCTGATCATCGGCATTCCGCTCGTCGGCGCCGGGTCGCTGGCCGGACCCGATCTGACCATGGCGGCGCTCCTGTCGTTGGCAGCCGCCGAAGCGCTGATGGGCCTGCCCGGCGCCCTGGCCGGCCTTGCCGCCACCATCGCCTCGGCCGAGCGACTGTTCGCCCTCATCGACCGGCCGGCGCCGGTCAGCGACGCCGCCGTGCCGACACCGCTGCCACCGGGCAACGATCTCGTCCTCACCGGTGTCCACCTCCGCTATGGCGCCGACGGCCGCGACGCCCTGGCCGACATCGACCTGACCATTGCCGCTGGCCGACGCCTGGCCATCGTCGGTTGCAGTGGCGCCGGCAAGTCGTCGCTAGCCGATCTGCTGGTCCGGGCCCGCGACCCCTCCGCCGGAACCATCACGCTCGGCGGCGTGCCGCTTGCCGACCTGCGGCTCGACGATCTGCGCCGCCGCGTCGCTCTGGTGCCGCAGAAGCCGCACATCTTCACCTCGACCCTCGGCGCCAACCTGCGCCTGGCCAAGCCCGACGCCAGCCCGGCCGAGCTGGCCGACGCCCTGGCCCGCGCCGGACTTGCCGACCTTGTCGCCCGTCTGCCCGACGGACTCGACACCCGCGTCGGCCTCGCCGGCTCGACGCTGTCGGGTGGCGAAGCGCGCCGGCTGGCTCTGGCCCGGGCACTACTGGCCGACGCGCCGGTGCTGGTGCTCGACGAGCCCGGCGAAGGCCTCGACCCGACACTCGAACGCGACGTCATCGCCGCGCTGATGCGGCGGGAGCCCGGCCGCACCGTCATCCTGTTCACCCACGGCTCGGCCGGCCTGGCCGATGTCGACGAGATCATCGAGCTGGCCGACGGCCGCGTCCTCGATCGCCGGCCGCCGGACCGGCAGACGTCGAGTTGACCGGCGGGCGGCGACAAGACTATGGTTCGACCACCACACCAGCCACCGCCGGCCGGACATCCTTCAGGGAAGCCATTGAAATGAAGCCCGTTTTCATCCAGCTGCAGTGCCTGCCCGGCAAGACCTACGAGGTGGCCGACGCCCTCTACGAGCTGGAGATCGCCTCCGAACTCTATTCGACCAGCGGCGAATACGACCTGCTGATGAAGCTCTACATCGACCCCGAGCAGGACGAGGACATCGGCCGGCTGATCAACGACAGGATCTCGGCCATTCCCGGCATCGTCCGCACGCTGACGACGCTGACCTTCAAGGCTTTCTGAGCCGGCTCATCATCTGGACATATGAAAAACCCCGGCTGCGGCAGCCGGGGTTGATTTTGTCTGGCGGCCAGCAGTTGGCCGGCCGCCTTGGAGCCGATCGGTCAGGCGGCCTTCTTCGGCTTGATGAGGCCGCGGTTGATCAGCACTTCGGCGATCTGCACGGCGTTGAGCGCGGCGCCCTTGCGCAGGTTGTCGGAGACCACCCACATGGTCAGACCGTTCTCCACCGTGATGTCCTCGCGGATGCGCGAGATGTAGGTGGCGTCTTCGCCGGTCGCCTCGTACGGGGTGATGTAGCCACCCGGCTCGTGCTTGTCGATGACCAGGCACCCCGGCGCTTCGCGCAGGATCGAGCGGGCTTCATCGGCGGTGATCGGGTTCTCGAACTCGATGTTGACCACTTCCGAGTGGGAGACGAACACCGGCACGCGCACGCAGGTGGCAGTCAGCTTGATCTTCGGGTCGAGGATCTTCTTGGTCTCCGCCGTCATCTTCCACTCTTCCTTGGTAAAGCCGTCTTCCATGAAGACGTCGATATGCGGAATGAGGTTGAAGGCGATGCGCTTGGGGAACTTCTTCGGCTCGACCGGATCGGAAACGAAGATGGCGCGAGTCTGGGTGAACAGCTCGTCCATGGCGTCCTTGCCGGCACCCGACACCGACTGGTAGGTCGAGACGACGACGCGCTTGATCTTGGCCTTGTCGTGCAGCGGCTTCAGCGCCACCACCAGCTGGGCGGTCGAGCAGTTGGGATTGGCGATGATGTACTTCTTGGTGAAGCCGGCGACGGCGTCGGCGTTCACTTCCGGCACCACCAGCGGCACGTCCTCGTCGTAACGCCAGGCCGACGAGTTGTCGATGACGACGCACTTCTGCGCGCCGATCTTCGGCGACCATTCCTTGGAGATCGAGCCACCGGCCGACATGACGGCGATATCGATGTCGGAAAAGTCGACGTGCTCGAGCGCCTGCACCTTCAGCGTCTTGTCGCCGAAGCTGACCTCGGTGCCCTGGCTGCGCCGCGAGGCGACGGCCACGACCTCATCGGCCGGAAAGCCGCGTTCGGCCAGGATGGAGAGCATTTCCCGGCCCACGTTTCCGGTGGCACCGACGACAGCGACCTTGTAACCCATGACTTGATGACCTCTTGAAATGGCTTGCGCCTGCTAACCGTCCCCCGCCTTGTCCAGCGGCCGGTCGCTCAGAGGTCTTTTTGAGGAGACTGTCGAGGAGGCCGCTTCCGCCCCCTCATTCCCCGAGGAGGACTGGCCGGGGCGAGGAAGCGTCGATCACGTCGTGGTCGTTTTCGTCGTCGCCGTTTTCGTCATGGCAAAGCTGGCCGGGCTTTGACCCCGAACCAAGGCTTGCAGGACGTTATGCGCGAGCGACATGGACCATTCCTCTCGAATGGTCGGCTTTATGGCTGAAACACCCGGTGAGGTCAAGACGCAGAGTGCGAAGCCCCGAGGAAAGTGCCGTCGGGCGCGCCAAGGCGCCGCCCTGAGCTGGACCGCGCGCTTCCTGCCAGAGTTGAATAATGAAAACATAATGCAATCAATAGATTTTTCATGGTTGGCCGCTAACTTCATACCCGCTCTGCCCCTGGAGGCCCGAGCCTAAACGAACGAGACCCATGATGTCGCTTTTCGGATGGCGGACAAAGCACGAGAAGATGAGAATCGCCTTCTTCGACAATACGCCAGACGCCGTTCTGGTGATTGCCGACGGCAAGTACGTGGAATGCAATGCGGCGGCCGTCAAGATGTTCGGCTACCCGTCCAAGCAGGCGCTGACCGCCAGGACGCCGGGCGATTTGTCGCCCCCCACGCAGCCGGACGGCCAGAAGAGCTCCGGCAAGGCCGAGGGCCTGATCAAGGAAGCGCTAGCCAAGGGCTATAGTCGCTTCGAGTGGATCCATCGCCGCGCCGACGGCAGCGATTTCCCGGTGCTCGTCACGCTGGTACTGGCCCGCATCGGCGGCAAGCCGGTCCTCTACACCAACATCGCCGACTTCTCCGCCGCCATGCGCGACCGCGAGCAGCGTCAGGCCCAGGCGAACAGCGAGGCCAACGCCAACCGCCTGCTGCACCTGACGGCAAGCTTTGACCAGAACGTCACCGACGCTCTCAAGACGGTCGACAGCGTGGCCGGCCAGCTCGAAGCCGCTTCGCAGGACATGTCCGGCTCGGCCGAGGATACCAATCTGCAGCTCGGCGATCTCGTCGCCGCCGCCGATCAGGTGTCGTCGGCCGTTGGCGTCGTCGCCGCCTCGGCCGACGAACTCTCCGCCTCGATCGTCGAGATCGGCCGTCAGGTGCATCAGTCCAGCACCATTTCCCGCCTCGCCAACGACGAGGCCCGTCACACCAACGACATCGTCCGCGGTCTCGCCGAAAGCTCGGCCAAGATCGGCGAAGTGATCAACCTCATCAACGGCATCGCCTCACAGACCAACCTGCTCGCCCTCAACGCCACCATCGAGGCGGCCCGGGCGGGCGAAGCCGGCAAGGGCTTTGCCGTCGTCGCCGCCGAGGTCAAGGCGCTGGCCAACCAGACGACCAAGGCCACCGACGAGATCGGGGCCCAGATCGGCGCCGTGCAGGCGGCCACCTCGCAGGCGGTCGGCGCCATCGGCGGTATTGCCGGGCGCATCAGCGAAATCAACGAAATCGCCGCCGCCATCGCCGCCGCCGTCGAGGAGCAGTCGCGCGCCACCGCCGAGATCGCCAGCAACATCCAGCAGGCCTCCGCCGCCACGCGCGAGGTGTCGTCCAACACCAACGGCGTCTCCAAGGCGTCGGTGGCAACGCGCAACGCCGCTGGCCAGGTGCTCACGTCGGCCAAGGCGCTGACCACCCAGACCGGCAGCTTGCGCGGCACCGTCGACCACTTCCTGAAGAGCGTCCACAACGCCTGAGCCGCTTGCGCCTGAACCGCAACAAGAAGGGCTGCCCCGTCAGGAGCAGCCCTTCCGCCGCAGCATCGGCGGTTGCCGCAATGCGCCGCGCACCGTCCCCCCAAAATGACGTTGGCCAGCCGTGACCGCTTGTTGTCTTACTTGATGGCGGCCGAGCCAGCCTGAGCGACGGCCATGTCGTTCTCGACCGACGAGCCCGACACGCCGACGGCGCCGATGATCACGCCATTGGCGTCGTGGATGAGCTCGCCACCGCCGAACACCACCAGCCCCTCATTGGTCACTTCGATGCCGTAGAGCGGCTGACCGACCTGCGAGATGGCGCCGAGTTCGGCCGACGACATGTTGAACAGCCGCGCCGTCTTGGCCTTCTTGATCGAGATGTCAACGCTGCCGAGGAAGGCGCCGTCCATGCGGGCGAAGGCCTTGAGATTGCCGCCGGCGTCGACGACGGCGATGTTCATCAGCGTGCCCTGCGTCTTGGCCTTGGCCTCGGCGGCGTCGATGACCTTGGCAGCCTGCTCCAGGGTGATGTCCCCGGCCAGGACCAGCTTGGACGCGTCAGCGGCGGCGGCAGCTCCGGTGAGGGCAAAGCTGGCGACGGCGGCGTAAATCCAGTGTTTCATTGTCTTGTCTCCATATGCCGGTTCGCACGCGAAAGCCGGCAAGGGTTGGCTGGCGGAACGGCCACTTGGCCTGAACCGTCCCTCCCCACAGAGACGATCAAACAAGAATGGACAAACCTGACGGCGGCCATTCCGGCGCTGAACCTAGGCCGCCGGCAGGACAATGGTCAACATAGCCGCAAGATCAGTTGGCAGGCCCCGCGTTTAGACCAATGGCTCGCTTGGTGACGCTCCAAAGGTCTGGCGATCGGTTGAGAGATTTGCTTCTACAGCAAAAATAAAATCGGCCGCCGAGTTGCCCCGGCGGCCGACCGAATGACGCCGTAACTTAACTTATACAGTCAGGCTCCGGAGCACATACTGCAGGATGCCGCCGTTGTTGTAGTAGTCGAGCTCGTCGAGCGTATCGATGCGGCAGAGCAGCGGCAGATCGAACTGCGAACCGTCAGCGCGCGTCACCTTGGCCACCACCGTCTGGCGCGGCTTGATCTCGGCAATGCCTTCGAGGCTCACCGTCTCGTCGCCCTTGAGCCCGAGGCCCTGCCAGCTGGTGCCCGCCTCGAAGGTCAGCGGCACGATGCCCATGCCGACGAGGTTGGAGCGATGGATGCGCTCGAAGCTCTGGGCGATCACCGCCCGGACGCCGAGGAGGTTGGTGCCCTTGGCCGCCCAGTCGCGCGATGAGCCGTTGCCATATTCGACACCGGCGAACACCACCAGCGGCACGCCTTCGTCGCGATAGCGCATGGCGGCGTCATAGATGTACATCCGCTCGCCCGTCGGCTGATGGATGGTCCAGCCGCCTTCGACGACGGTACCGGCCGCGTCCTTGACCATGTTGTTCTTGATGCGGATGTTGGCAAAGGTGCCGCGCATCATCACTTCATGGTTGCCGCGCCGCGTGCCGTACTGGTTGAAGTCGGCCGGACGCACCTGATGGGCCGTCAGATACTGGCCCGCCGGGCTGGCCGCCTTGATCGAGCCGGCCGGCGAGATGTGGTCGGTGGTGATCTTGTCGCCGAACAGGCCGAGGATACGGGCGGCCTTGATGTCGGTGACCGGCGGCGGCGTCTTGGTCATGCCGGCGAAATACGGCGGGTTCTGCACGTAGGTCGAGCCCATGTCCCAGCCGTAGGTCTGGCCTTCGCCGGCTTCGACAGCGCGCCAGCGCTCGTCGCCCTTGAAAACGTCGGCGTACTTTTCCTTGAACATCTCCGGGCTGATGAAGGCGGCAACGGCGTCGGCCACCTCCTTGTCGGTCGGCCAGATGTCCTTGAGGTAGACCGGTTGGCCGTCGCTGCCGCTGCCGATCGGCTCCTGCGACAGGTCCTTCTGCACCGAACCGGCCAGCGCGTAGGCGACGACCAGCGGCGGCGACGCCAGGTAGTTGGCCTGCACGTCGGGCGACACGCGCCCTTCGAAGTTGCGGTTGCCGGAGAGCACGGCGGCGGCGACGACGCCATTGTCGTTGATCGCCTTGGAGATCGGGGCCGGCAGCGGACCGGAGTTGCCGATGCAGGTGGTGCAGCCGAAGCCGACGAGGTTGAAGCCGAGGGCGTCGAGATCGGCCTGCAGGCCGCTCTTGGCGAGATATTCGGCCACCACCTGGCTGCCGGGCGCCAGCGACGTCTTGACCCACGGCTTGGTGGCGAGCCCCTTCTCGCGCGCCTTGCGGGCGAGGAGACCGGCGCCGATCAGCACCGACGGGTTGGAGGTGTTGGTGCACGAGGTGATGGCGGCGATCACCACGTCGCCATGGCCGATATCGAAGGCCTTGCCCTCGACGGCGTAGCGCTTGGCAATGTCGGCAGCCTTCTTGTACTCGCCTTCCATGGCGGCGGCGAAACCGGCGCTGGCGTCGGTGAGCGACACGCGGCCTTCCGGACGCTTGGGACCGGCCAGCGACGGCACCACGGTGGCAAGGTCAAGCTCGAGCACGTCGGTGAAGATCGGGTCGAGCGCCTCGGGACCACGGAACATGCCCTGGGCCTTGGCGTAGGCCTCGACAAGGGCGATGCGCTCGTCGGTGCGGCCGGAGAACCTGAGATAGCGGATGGTCTCGGCGTCGACGGGGAAGAAGCCACAGGTGGCGCCGTATTCCGGCCCCATGTTGGCAATCGTCGAACGGTCGGCCAGGGACAGCGCCTCGAGGCCGGGACCGAAGTACTCGACGAACTTGCCGACCACGCCCTTCTTGCGCAGCATCTGCGTCACCGTCAGCACCACGTCGGTGGCCGTGACGCCCTCGGCGGTCTTGCCGGTCAGCTTGAAGCCGACCACCTCGGGGATCAGCATCGACACCGGCTGACCGAGCATCGCCGCTTCGGCCTCGATGCCGCCGACGCCCCAACCGAGCACGGCGAGACCATTGACCATCGTGGTGTGCGAATCGGTGCCGACGCAGGTATCGGGGTAGGCGATGGTGACGCCGTCCTCATCCTTGGTCCACACCGTCTGAGCCAGGTACTCGACGTTGACCTGATGGCAGATGCCGGTGCCCGGCGGCACGACACGGAAGTTGTCGAAGGCGTTCTGGCCCCACTTGAGGAAGTTGTAGCGTTCGATGTTCTGTTCGTACTCGCGCGCCACGTTCTGGGCCAGCGACGAGGTCGAGCCGAAGTAGTCGACGACCACCGAATGGTCGATGACCAGATCGACCGGCACCAGCGGGTTGATCTTCTCCGGATCGCCGCCCAGCGCCACCATGGCATCGCGCATGGCCGCGAGATCGACAACCGCCGGCACGCCGGTGAAGTCCTGCATCAGCACACGGGCCGGACGGTAGGCAATTTCCTTGTCGAGCTTGCCGCGGTTGTCCAGCCAGTCGGCCATGGCGCGGATGTCGTCGGCGGTTACCGACCGGCCGTCCTCGAAGCGCAACAGGTTCTCCAGGATGACCTTGAGGGAGAACGGCAGGCGCGACACGCCCGAAAGACCGTTGCCCTCGGCCACCTTGAGATCGAAATAGGTGTAGACCTTGGAGCCGACCTTGAGTTCCTTGCGGCAATTGAAGCTGTCGAGCGACGGCATATGGCTGGTCCCTTTGTCATGGTGTCCGCCCCGTTCCTGGCGGCGCCAACATCGCGGTAACCCGGGGATCGCGGGGGAACCCGCGGCTCGGATCATCAGGATGGGGAGGCATGGCGCGGCCAGAGAGCCTGCGAACTGACGTTTACGTAATGGTCAATTTATTGACCGGGTTCCCCGGCGCCTTATAAAGAATTTGGCGCCATCTGCAAAGAACTCTCATCGGGACTAATACCATATCATAGGTGTAAAGACGGATCGGCCGCGACCATGGCGTTGCGCCGGGCCGGCGGGCCGGCTATTGCCTGAACATCAGGCCGTCGAAATGGAGCCCGCAAGGTGGCGGAGGACGTGGAAAACAACGGATTTCGCCCAGCGCCGCGCCTCGTGGTGCAGGCCCTCGCCGTCGATCGCGGGGGTCGTCGCGTCATCGCCGGGCTCGACTTCACCCTCGACGCCGGCGAAGCGCTGCTGGTCACCGGCCCCAACGGCGCCGGCAAGTCGACGCTGCTGCGCACCCTGATCGGGCTGGTGGCACCGGCCTCGGGAACCATCGCCGTCGCCGCCGCCGATCCGGAGGACGTCGGCCGCCATTGCCATTACCTCGGCCATCGCGACGGGGTGAAGACCGCCCTGACGCTCGCCGAGAATCTTGCCTTCTGGCAGCGCCATCTCGGCCGCGACGGCGGCCTTGATCCCATGGCCGCTCTTGCCGCCGTCGATCTCGCCGCGCTCGCCGACCTGCCGGCCGCCTACCTGTCGGCCGGCCAGCGCCGGCGCCTGGCCATCGCCCGCCTGCTGGTCGCCCACCGCCCCATCTGGCTGCTCGACGAGCCGACGTCGGCGCTCGATACCGCCTCCGAAGCCCGGCTGATCGCCCTGATGGATCGCCACCTCGGCGACGGTGGCGCCATCCTCGCCGCCACCCACCTGCCGCTGGCGCTCGCCGCCAGCCGCCGGCTCGAACTGCGCCCGATCCCCGTTGAGGAGGTGCTGCCATGGTGAGCTGGCGCGCGCTCTACCTGCGCGACGTGACGCTGGCCGTGCGCGTCGGCGGCGGCGCCCTGATGGGTGTCCTGTTCTTCCTGATCGTTGTCACCGTCTTTCCGTTCGCCGTCGGCCCCGACCTCAACCTGCTGCGCCGCATCGGCCCGGCCATCCTGTGGCTCGGCGCCCTGCTCTCCACCCTGCTTGGCCTCGATCGCCTGTTCGAGGCCGATCGCGAGGACGGCACGCTCGACCTGCTGGTCGGCAGCGGCCAGTCGCTGGAGTTGCTGGTGCTGGTCAAGACGTTGGCCCACTGGACGACCACCGGTCTGCCGCTGGTCGTTGCCGCCCCCTTCCTCGGGCTGTTCCTGGCCATGGAGCCGGTGACGTTGGCGTCAACGACGCTGACGCTGGCCGTCGGCACGCCGGCTCTCACCTTCCTCGGCGTCATCGGCGCCGGTCTGACCTTGCCGCTGCGCCGCGGCGGCCTGCTGGTGCCGATCCTGATCCTGCCCTTCGCCATCCCGGTCCTGATCTTCGGCGTCTCGGCCGCCACCGCCGTCGTCTTCGATCCGGCCGGCTTTCGCACGCCGTTCCTGCTGCTCGCCGCCGTATCGCTGGTGGCGGCGGCGGTGTCGCCGCTGGCCACGGCGGCGGCGCTGCGTTCCGGCCTCGACTGACCCCCGAGGGGCGACCAAGCCCGAACGGCAACGGCCGCCC
>CALMMQ010000076.1 GCA_937868725.1 uncultured Pleomorphomonas sp. | reverse complement strand
CGACCAAGCCCGGCGGACCCACGCCAGCGGCCAACCCACCGCCAACCACAAACGCTAATGACCGAGCACGAGGGAGGGCGCACCAGCAGAAGAGCGAAGACCGGCTGCCGCCGTCAGCGCCCCGGCGGATAGCCGGCCGCGATCCACGCCCGTTCGCGTCGGCGCAGTTCGGCGCCAAGCTCCGGCCCGGCCTTCAGCCCCTCGGCCATCAGGTCGGCGGCGCGAAAGGGCAGGCGCGGCGCCGACCAATGGCCGGCGAGGTCGAGCAGGGCCGGATCGACGACCGCCGCCCCCGCAAGCGCCGTCGCCAACACCAGCGCCGCCTCGGCGACGTCGTTGCCGTCGCGATAGACGGCGAGACGCACGGCCGCCTCGTCCAGCCCCTCGGCCAGCGTGGCGGCGCGCCCGGCAATGGCGGCAAGCCGCCGCCGTTGCCGATTGGCAAGGCGCAGATCCTCACCGACGCCCTCGACATCGTCGCAAAGGGCCGCCAGCGCCCGTTCAAGGTCAGGAGCGAGGCCGACCGCCGCCGCCAGATGCTCGACGGCGGCATAGCGCTCGGGAAGAGCCGCGCGGCGGATGGCCTGTTCGAGCACGCCGGCCGCCGCCATCGCCGCCACCGCCGCGCGCCGACCGGGCGCCAGCAAAATCTTGCCCAACTCGGCGCCAACCCGCTCGCGCGACAGCTGCGCCATGCCGGCGGCCAGTCGCTGCGCCGCCGCCGCCCCGGCGGCATCGAGTGGTCCGTGCCCATACTGGGCGTGGAAGCGGTAGAAGCGCAGAATGCGCAGATAGTCCTCGCGGATGCGCGCCTCCGGTTCGCCGATGAAGCGGACGCGGCGGGCCCGGGCGTCGCCGACGCCAGCGACCGGGTCGTAGAGGTGACCGTGGCGATCGACGTAGATGGCGTTCATGGTGAAGTCGCGGCGGCGGGCGTCCTCCTCCCAGTCGTCGGTGAAGGCCACCACCGCCCGGCGACCGTCGGTCTCGACGTCGGCGCGCAACGTCGTCACCTCGAACGGCCGCCCCTCCACCACCACCGTCACCGTGCCGTGGTCGATGCCGGTCGGCACCACCTTGAGGCCGGCCGCCCGCGCCCGCTCGCTCACCGCCTCCGGCCGGGCCGTGGTGGCAATGTCGAGATCGGTGACCGCCACGCCCATCAGACTGTTGCGCACGGCGCCGCCGACCACCCGCGCCGCGTCACCGCCGCCCTCGATGGCATCGAGCACCCGCTTGAGCCCAGCGTCGGCGAGGAAGGGCGCGGTGATCGCCTCGGATGTCATCGGAACACCTCGTCGTAGAACACACGGAGAATGCCGGCCGTCACCCCCCAGATGTGATGGCCGTCGTAGTCCATGACGTAGAACGTCCGGACGGCGCCGCCGACCGTACGGCTGCCAACCCGATGGTTGGCCGGATTCATGAGAAAGGCCAGCGGCACTTCGAACACTTCCGCCACCTCGCCCGGGTTGGGCGTCAGGATCGGTGCGCCGGCGACGAGGCCGACCACGGGATGAATGCGGTAGCCGGAGTTGGAGACGAACGGCGTCAGCAGCCCCACCGGCTCCACCGCCGGCGGCGGCAGGCCGATCTCCTCTTGCGCCTCGCGCAACGCCGCCCGCAGCGGCGAGCCGCCATCAGCCCGGTCGATCTTGCCGCCGGGCAGGGCCACCTGGCCGGAATGGGTGCGCAGATGATCGGTGCGGCGGGTCAGCACCAGATTGAGGCCATGGCCGCGTTCGATCAGCGGCAGCAACACCGCCGCCGGCCGCAGCAGACCGTCGGCCCGCTCCGGCGGACCGGCGTCGATCTCGGCGACGAAACGATCGGCGACCGTCGCGCCGTCGAGCGGTCCGAGGCGACGCCGCCGAGCCAGGAGATCGGCCCGCCCGATGGTTCCGTTCACCCTGCCCTCGGCCTCATCCCCGGCCATTTGCGATCCCGTCTTGATTTTGCCCGCCTCATGCGATGAAACCGCTCGGTGCTGCTCGCCTCCGCCGAGGCGCCTGACGGCAGACACAGCGAAATGAGATGCGCCGGCGCGTCCGAGATGTCAAACTCGGCGCACGCCGCAACCAGCCAAGGAACGGGACGACGCCATGGCCGACAGCCTTGTTAACGCAGATGCGGCCCAGCTGGTGGCCGAGGCCGAAGCGGCGGCCGCGCGCATCGGCGCCGTGCGGCAGGCCATCGCCCGCGTGGTGTTCGGCCAGGAGCGCGTCGTCGCCGAAACGCTGGCCACGCTGCTGTCGGGCGGTCACGGTCTCCTGGTCGGCGTCCCTGGCCTCGCCAAGACCAAGCTGGTCGAGACGCTGTCCACCGTGCTCGGCCTCAGCGAAAGCCGCATCCAGTTCACGCCCGACCTGATGCCGTCCGACATCCTCGGCTCGGAAGTGCTCGATCAGGCCGCCGACGGCGGCCGCGCCTTCCGCTTCATCAAGGGGCCGGTGTTCTCGCAGCTGGTGATGGCCGACGAGATCAACCGCGCCTCGCCGCGCACCCAGTCGGCGCTGCTGCAGGCCATGCAGGAGCATCATGTCACCATCGCCGGCATCCGCCACGACCTGCCGGCCCCCTTCCACGTGCTGGCGACGCAGAACCCCCTCGAGCAGGAAGGCACCTATCCGCTGCCCGAAGCGCAGCTCGACCGCTTCCTGATGCAGATCGACGTCGCCTATCCCGATCGCGACACCGAACGCGCCATCCTGTTCGCCACCACCGGCGCCGAGGAAGAGAAGCCGGTGGCGGTGCTGGAGCCCGGCGAGCTTGCCCGGCTGCAGCGCCTTGTCCGGCTGTTTCCGGTGGGCACCGGCGTCGTCGAAGCCATTCTCGATCTGGTGCGCGGTGCCCGACCGGCCAAGACCGGCAGCCGCTTCGCCACCGACATCGCCTGGGGCCCCGGCCCGCGCGCCGCTCAGGCGCTGATGCTCACCGTGCGCGCCCGCGCCCTCATCGACGGTCGCCTCGCCCCCTCGCTCGACGACGTGGCGGCCCTGGCCGAACCCGTGCTCAAGCACCGCATGGCCATGAGCTTCGAGGCCCGCGCCCGCGGCATCGGCGTCGGCGAGGTGATTGCCGACCTCGTCGGCCGGATCGGCTGACCGTGGCCGCGCGCCTCCGCTCCCTGCTCGGGCGCCTTGCTCCGGCCACCATCGCCGAGAGCCGATCGCTGGCCGCCCGTCTGCCTGGTCTGCTGGTCGAGGCACGCGAGGTGGCCGGGGCGGTCGCCGCTGGCTGGCACGGTCGCCGGCAGGCCGGCATCGGCGAGGACTTCTGGCAGTTTCGCCCCTTCGAAAGCGGCGAGCCGGTGCGCGGCATCGACTGGCGGCGATCGGCACGCGGCGACACGCTCTATGTCCGCGAGCACGAGCGGCAGAACGCCCACACCGTCTGGCTGGCCGTCGACGTCAGCGCCTCCATGGCTTTCCGCTCCGATGGCGCCGCCGCCAGCAAGTGCGACCGCGCCGTCGTGCTGGCGCTGGCGCTGGCCGAACTGCTGTCGCGGGCCGGAGAACGCATCGGCCTCGTCGGCGATCCGCAACCGGTGCTGAGCCGCCTCGGCGCCGAAGCCATCGCCGAGAAGCTGTCGCGCTGCGCCGGGGACGGTCGCGAGGCGCTGGCCAGCGCCGACATCCGCCGTCACCACGATGTCATCGTGCTCTCCGACCTCATCGCCCCGGCCGAAGCCATCGCCGCCGATCTCGAACCGATTGTCGCCGCCGGTGCCCGTGCCCATCTCGTTGCCATCGCCGACCCGGTCGAGAACGACTTCCCGTTCGCCGGCCGGTTGCGCTTCGTCGATCCGGAGACCGGCGAAAGCCTCATCGCCGGCCGGGCCGAGACCTGGCGCGAACCCTATCTCGACCGCCTTGGCCGCCATCGCGCCGGTCTCAGGGCGCTGGCCGAGGGCGCCGGCTGGACCTTCCGCCTGCACGTCACCGACCGGCCGGCGGTCGAGCCCCTGACCGGCCTTGCCGCAGCGCTCGCCTTGCGCGGTGGTCCTGCCGCGACCCAGCTTTCCGGGCGGGAGTGAGCCATGCCGGCCGTTGCCTTTCTTGCCCCCGCCGCCCTCATCGGCCTCCTGGTGTTGCCGGCGCTCTACTGGCTGCTGCGCCTCAGTCCGCCGCGCCCTGAGCGCGTCACCTTCCCGCCGCTCGCCCTGCTGTTCGGCATCCGCCGCCCCGACCAGACGCCGGCCCGTCTGCCCTGGTGGCTGATGGCGCTGCGTCTTGCCATCGCCGCCGCCCTCATCCTCGCCGCCGCCGGCCCGGTGCTGTCGCCGGCCGCCCGGCCGCAACTGGCGCCGGGACCGTTATGGCTGATTGTCGACAACGGGTTTGCCGCCGCCCCCGACTGGTCGACCCGGCTTGCCACCGCCGACGCCTGGCTCGCCGACAATGACCAGCCGGTGCTGCTGGCCGCCACCGCTGACGGCCCCGCCCGCGACTTCACCTTGGTTTCGGCCGATGAGGCCCGCCGCCGCCTCAAGGCGTTGGCCCCGCGCGCCTGGTTCCCGGCCCGCGACGAGTTGCTCGGCCCGCTCGCCAAACTCGCCGCCCGTACGCCGCCCGCCACGGTCATGGTGCTGCTGGCCCCTGGCGACGACGGTTCGGCCACCGACTTCGCCGGCCGTCTGGCCGCCATCGCCGGCGCGGCGCCCATGTTCGTCAGTGGCGATCGCCTGCCGCCACCGCTGGCGCTGGCCGATCTTGGTCAGGACGCGACCGGTGTCGCCGCCCTTGTCCGCCGCACAGGTCCCGACGCTCCGGCCAGCGGCCTGCTGCGCCTCGTCGATCGCCGGGGGCGCAGCCTCGACGAGCGCGCCTTCTCCTTCGACGGCGATGCCACCGAGACGACGGTGCGCCTCGATCTGCCGCTCGAACTCAAGAACCTGGTGGCCCGCGCGGAGCTGGCCGACGTGGCCAGCGCCGCCGCCGTCCATCTCGTCGACGATGCCTGGCGCCGACGCGCCGTCGGCATTCTGGCCGCCAGCGGCTATGACGACGCCCAGCCGCTGCTGTCACCCGGCTATTTTCTCGAGCGGGCGCTGGCGCCGTTCGCCGACGTGCGGCCGGCCCGCTCCACCGACACCGCCACCGCCCTCAAGGCCTTCGCCGACGATGGCGTGTCGGCCATCATCCTCGCCGACTACGGCCGGCTCGACCCCGACGAGAGCGCCGCCGCCCGCGCCTTCATGGCCAGGGGCGGCGTGCTCATCCGCTTTGCCGGACCGCATTTCGCCGCCGCCGACGATCCGCTGGTGCCGGTGGCGCTGCGCCACGGCGACCGCATCCTCGGCGGCGCGCTGTCATGGGAAAGCCCGCGCAAGCTCGACGCCTTCCCGGTCGACGGTCCGTTCGGCGGCCTCAAGGTGCCCGACGACGTGGCGGTGACGCGGCAGGTGCTGGCCGAACCGTCCGTCGATCTGTCCGCCCACACCTGGGCGTCGCTGGCCGATGGTACGCCGCTGGTCACCGCCCGGCCGATGGGCGCCGGCTGGCTGGTGCTGTTCCACGTCGCCGCCGATACCCGCTGGTCCAACCTGCCGATCTCCGGCACCTTCGTCGAGATGCTGCGCCGGACCGTCGGCCTCGGCCGCAGCGCCGACGGCCACGCGGCGGGCGAAGTCCGCTCCGACGCCAGCCTGCCGCCCCTCGCCCTGCTCGACGGCTGGGGACGCCCCGGCGAAACGCCGGCCGAGACCCACGGCCTGCCGCTGGCCGAGCGGGCCAGGCTGACGCCCTCGCGCGCCAATCCCGCCGGCCTCTATGGCAACGACGACGCCTTCGCCGCCCTCAACCTGATGCGGCCGGAGAGCCGCTACGTCGCCACCGCCGCCGACGCCTTCGGGGCCAGGGCCGTCCACCTGCCGCTTGCCGGCGACAACGGCGTGGCGCTGGAGCCCTGGTTGTTCGCCATGGCCTTCGCCCTGTTGCTGGTCGACGGCCTGATCGTGCTGACCCTGACCGGCCGCCTCGGCCGCCGCCACATCACTCCGTTCGTCGCGGCCCTGCTGCTGGCTGCCGGCCTGTTGAGCCATGTCGACGCCGCCCGCGCCGCCGACGATGAGGCGATCGCCGCCATGCTGGCGACCACGCGCCTCGCCTATGTCGAAACCGGCGACCCGACCATCGACGACGTGACGCGCACCGGCCTGCGCTCGCTCACCGACTTCATCGCCTCGCGCTCGTCGCTGGAACCGGGGGATCCGGTGGCCGTCGATCCCGAACACGACGATCTCGCCCTGCAGAGCCTCATCTACTGGCCGATCGACGCCGCCGCGCCACCACCGAACCGCGAGGCCATGCGGGCCATCGACACCTTCATGCGGTCGGGCGGCACCGTGCTGTTCGACACCCGCGACGCGCTGTCGGCCACCCCCGGCGGATCGACACCGGAGCAGCAGCGCCTGTCGGCCATGCTGGCCCAGATCGACGTGCCGCCGCTCGAACCGGTGCCGGCCCGCCACGTGCTCACCAAGTCGTTCTATCTCATCAACGCCTTCCCCGGCCGCTACGCCAGCTCGCCGCTCTGGGTCGAGGCAACGGCACCGGACAGCGACACCGCCGATCGGCCGGTACGCCTCGGCGACGGCGTGTCGCCCATCCTGATCACCGGCAACGATTTTGCCGGCGCCTGGGCGGCCGACACGGTGGGCACCTTCCGCTTCCCGCTGGTACCCGGCACACCGGAACAGCGCGACTATGCCTTCCGCGCCGGCGTCAACATCGTCATGTACGTGCTGACCGGCAACTACAAGGCCGATCAGGTGCACGTTCCCGCGCTCATCCAGCGCCTCGGACGCTGAGGGACAGCCATGAACCTTTCCCTCGCCTTCGCCCCCCTTCTGAGCCCGGTTCTGCTGGCATTGGCCGGCCTTGCCGCCGCCCTGCTGGTTGCCGTGTCGGTGTGGCGACGTCAGCGCGGCGCGCTGCTGCGCGCCGGCGTGCTGCTCCTGGTCTTTGCCGCCTTGTTCAAGCCGTCGGTGGTGGCCGAAAGCCGGCTGCCGCTGCCGGGCATCGTCGCCGTCGTCGCCGACCATTCCGCCTCGCAGGGCCTTGCCGAACGGGCCGCCGACACCGACCGGGCGGCGGCGGCCATCGCCGCCTCGCTCGCCCGCCAACCCAACATTGAGGTGCGCCCCGTCCGCTACGACGGCAACGGCAGCGGCGGCACCGAGCTGTTCGCCGCCGCCGGCCGGGCGCTGTCCGACGTGCCGCCCGAGCGGGTGTCGGGCGTCGTTCTCGTTACCGACGGCCAGGTGCACGACGTGCCGGCCAACGCCGCCAGCCTCGGCTTCGCCGCCCCGGTCCACGCCCTCATCACCGGTGACACCGCCGAGTTCGACCGCCGCGTCACCGTCGTCTCGGCACCGAAGTTCGGCCTCGTCAAGTCGCGCCAGACCCTGACCATCCGCCTCGACGACGACGGTGCCGCTCCGCCTCGCCACCCTGTGCCGGTAACCATCCGCCGCGACGGCGAAACCGTCGACAGCCGCCTCGCCAGCCCGGGCGAGACCCTGACGGTCGACGTCGAGATCGCCCATGCCGGTGAAAACATCTTCGAGATCGAGACGCCGGCCGTGCCGGGCGAGCTGTCGCCCGTCAACAACGCCGCCGTGGTCATCGTCGACGGCATTCGCCAGGCGCTCAAGGTGCTGCTGGTCTCCGGCGAACCCCACCCCGGCGAGCGCACCTGGCGCAACCTCCTCAAGTCCGACGCCGCCGTCGACCTCATCCACTTCACCATCCTGCGGCCACCGGAAAAGCAGGACGGCACGCCGATCAACGAGCTGTCGCTGATTGCCTTCCCGACCCGCGAGCTGTTCGACGAGAAGATCAACGATTTCGACCTGATCATCTTCGACCGCTACCAGAAGCGCGGCGTGCTGCCGCTGATCTACTTCGACAACATCGCCCGTTTCGTCGCCGGCGGCGGCGGACTGCTCATCGCCGCCGGGCCCGATCAGGGCGGTGACGATTCGGTCTACGACAGTCCGCTCGGCCCGGTGCTGCCGCTCGCTCCCACCGGTCAGACGGTGGAGACGCCATTCAAGCCGCTGCCTTCCGACCTCGGCCGTCGCCATCCGGTGACGCGCGATCTCGACGGCATCGACGGCCCCGCCCCGGCCTGGGGGCGCTGGTTCCGCCTGATCGAGGCCGACGCGGTGCGTGGCGACACGCTGCTCACCGGCCCCGGTGGCGGTCCGCTGCTGACGCTGGCCCGTCAGGGCAAGGGCCGCGTCGCCATGCTGATGTCCGATCAGGTCTGGTTGTGGGCGCGCGGCTTCGAGGGCGGCGGCCCCTATGTCGAACTCTTGCGCAACCTGGCCCACTGGCTGATGAAGGAACCGGACCTCGAGGAAGAAGCGTTGCGCCTCAAGGCCGCCCCCGGCGCGCTCGTGGTCGAGCGCCAGAGCCTGGGCACCAGTGCCGCGCCGGTTACCGTTACCTACCCCGACGGCACACGGTCGCAGCCGATCGAACTCAAGCAGGAGGCGCCCGGCCGCTTCGCCGTCCGCCTGCCGGCCCCGACGCCCGGCCTCTACAAGGCAACCGACGGCGAGCACGTTGCCATCGCCCACGTCGGACCGACCGATGCCAGGGAGTTCAGTGCCCTCATTTCGACCGCGGCGGTGCTGCAACCGATCGCCGACGCCACCGCCGGCAGCGTTACCCGCCTGCACCCGACGCCGGGCAGCGCACTCACTGTTCCCGATGTGATCGTCCAGAGCCGGTCCAGTCACCACGCCGGCAACGGCTGGATCGGCGTCAAGGCAACCGACGCCCACGAGGTGACCGGGGTCGAGCGCGTCGACCTGTTCGTCGGCCTCATCGGCATGGCCATGCTGCTCGCCGCCCTCGGCGGCCTGTGGTGGCGCGAGGGCCGCTGAAGGCCGGCGGCAAGAACGGGCAGAGAGCGCTCAGGCGCGGTGTGCCCGCACGGCGCCCCTCACGCCCTCGGCGGCGCCCGGCACCAGTTCGGCCCAGAGAAGCCGCCCCGGATCGACCGGCCCGGGCATGGCGACGACATCGGCCGGCACGACGCGGAAGCCGAACTGCCAATAGAACGGCAGATCGCCGACCAGCAGCACCAGTTTGTGATTGCACCGCCGCGCCGCGTCCAGGGAGAGCCGCATCAGCGCCTTGCCGATGCCCTGGCCGCGCAGATCGGCCAGCACGGCGAGCGGTCCCAGCAACAGCGCCGGCGTGTCGCCGATGTCGATGCGCGTCAGCCGCACCGAGCCGACGACCTCATTGCCGAAGGTGGCCACCATGGAGGTACGGGCATCGGCCGCCACGCCTTCGCGGATGCGGAAGGCCGTCCGGGCATAGCGACCGGGGCCGAACGCTGTGGCGTGAATGGCTTCGATGGCCGCGTCATCGGCGGCGGTTTCGGCACGGAACACCAGCTGGTCGAGGGCAAGACCCATCGGCGCGGCGGACTTGGAGGCGGAGATCATGTGAGGGACCCGGAAGAACTGAGACTACGACGGCGCCGCAACTCGCTTCGGATCCCGTGACGACGGGGAAAGCGTCAGGCGCACAAACAACGACGACGGCGCGCAAAAGCGCGATCGTTCATTCGTCGTCGCAGGTCGGCCCGGCTCAGCATCGGCTCGTTCACCCCATTTGGATGGCCGCCCTCTAGCACAGGAACGGCGACACGGCAAGCCGTTCGGTTCATTCGGTTTCCGGACCGCGTGGCTCGGCCACCGGATCGGCGGCCCCGGTCAGGATGGTCGGGCGCGGCGAGAAATTGAAGAACAGCGGCAAGGTAGCCGCGCCGATGGCGCCCGCCGCCGGTCCGAACGTGCCGCGGATCAGCTGCGGTGGCCGCACGCTTTCGGGGCAGGCGGCGGCGATGGCCGTCTCCAGCCGGTCGATAATCTCGCCGACCAGCCCCGGCAGATCGCCATCCAGCACCACGTGCGACACGTCGAGCACCGCCGAGGCGGCCATGACCGCCGGCACCAAGGCGGCGACGGCGTCGTCGATCCACTCGTCGAAAGCCGTCGGGCGCGGTTGCCGGTCGAGCAGGGCCACGACATCGGCCAGCGATTCCGGTGCCTCGCCGTGCCAGCGCAGATGCCGCTTCAGCGCCGTCAGCGAACAGCGGGTCAGCAGCACGTCGAACGGCCGCTCCGGTTTGGGCGCCGAAGGCAGCTTGGAGCCGGGCACCGGCAGCATGGCAACGTCGCCGGCGTTGCCCGTCACCCCGTGCAGACAGTCGCCGGCCAGCACCACGCCGCCACCGACGGCACCGCCGACGAAGATGTAGAGATAATCGTCGATTTCCCGGCCGCAGCCGTAGAACAGCTCGGCGATGGCGGCGGCGTTGCCGTCGTTCTCGGAGAAGACCGGCAGACCGGTGGCGTTGGCCAGCGCCGTGGCGAAATCGAAATCGTCCCAGCGTTTGAAGGAACTGGCCGGCAGCTCAAGCTCCCTGAGCCAGCTGCCGAGATGATAGGGCTGGCCGAGCCCGATGCCGGTCAGCCGCTCGCTGACGAACGGATTGTCGTCGAGAATGGCGCGGATGTCCTCGGCCACCACCGGCAGCAGCTTCTCCGGCACCGGCAGGGTGAAGTCGTGCAGCCGCTGGGCCACCACCTGGCCGTCGAAGTCGATGCAGATCACTTCTGTGGCCACGCGATCGATGCGCACGCCGATGGAATAGGCGCCCTGCGCCTCGATGGCCAGCATGGTGGCCGGCTGGCCGCGCTGCCCCTCGCGGCGCTTGCCCACCTCGCCCACCAGCCCCATGGCGATCAGTTCGCGGATGATGTCGCCGATGGCGTTGTTGGTGAGGCCGGCTGCCCGCGCGAGATCGGCCTTGGAAGCCTCGCCGAGGCGCCGCAGCACCCTGAGCACGATCCGCTCGTTGAACTGCCGGACCTGTATCGAATTCGATCCCTGTCCGGGGCGTTGCGAACGAACCGACATCCCTCTCTCCCTCTGCAGCCCAGGCGGCGGCATAGCCGCGTCCCTCAGCGGTGGTCTTCCGACTCCATGGCAACAGTTCCCCAAACTAAGGACAGAACGTCAGAAAAGGCAAGGTAACTCATCATCGCCCCACGCCGGTACCACCGCCCGACTGGAGCCGTCACCCCCAGGATTCTCCGCCCTCGCAAATGGTGAACCTAGTGTTAACGGTCAAACTCGTGTATCCCTAGAGCCTCAGAATGACGGGCCGCGCCCTTTTGGGGATCTGCGGGCTATTGGCAAGTCGAACGGCGAAACGATCGCCGCCAGGGTGACGCATGACCAGCAATTCCGCCGGCGACAACCGATCGAACGAAAGCAACGTCCGGCGTCTGTCCGATGCCGTCCGCCGCATTCGTGTGGCCGAGGCCGAACGCGCCGACGCCTTCGTCGATCTGCACGAAGCCGACCGGGCTCGCCTCGGGCTGGTGGCCGAGGAACTGGCCGGCGTGTTCGCCGAGCTGCCGGAAACCGACGACTACTTCATCTGCGAGCTCGCCGGTTCGACGCCGCCGCGCCTGTGGATCGACCCGACCAGCCACGTGTCCATCGGCCGCGACCGCCGCTCCTACCGTTTCCTCAAGGACACCCGCCTCGGCCGGGTGGTGCTGATGGAATCGAGCGATCCCCAGGCCATCGCCGATGCCGTCACCGACTATATCGCCGAACGGCTGGTCGACCGCGAGCGCGCCGAGGAAAGCGACTACCTGATGAGCCGCCTGCGTCTCGCCGCCCTGCCGGCCCGCCGTGGCGGCCGTCGCGCCGGCGACAAGCCGCTCCTCGCCGATGGCGAGCGTGGCGCCACGTCCTGGCTATGGTCGAGCGTGCTGTTCCTGGCCGGCTTCACCGTCGGGGCGCTCGGCCTCGTCGCCTACGCCTGGTTCGTCGTCGGTCACTGACCGGCGCGGCATTCACACCGCGAACACGTCGCGCGCCCGCTCGCGATAATCACCGCTGGGAGCGTCGAACTGCCGCAGCCGCACGTCGATGCGCCAGCTGTCGCCGCGCCGATCGATGTCGATGACGTTGAAGCCGGAAGCCGGACGATGGCCGCCGGTCCGCTGGTTGGCCGCCGGCACACCCACCACCGGCACCCGACTCCCGCGTGGACCGTCGAGCAGCAGCCGGGTCGGCAGATGCGTGTGGCCGTGCAGGATCAGCTCGGCGCCGTGCTCGCCGATGAGCCGGGCGAAGGCGCCGGCGTCCGCCAGCCGCTTGTGCCAGCGCGTCGCCCCCCGCACCGGTTGATGATGGATCAGCACCACCCGGCAGAGCCCCTCCTCGCCGAGCGCGGCGAGGACGGCGGCAAGACCCGTCAGCTGGTCGTGTCCGAGGCTGCCGGTGGCCATGAACGGCCCGCTGGCCCGCGCCGTCGTCAGGCCGACCAGTGCCACGGCGCCGCGCCGGCGCACGAACGGCCAGCCGGTGTCCGCCGCATCGCCACACATGTAGGGCGCCCAGGCGGCAAAGGCCCGCGCCGAGGCGCCGGGCACATAGGCGTCGTGGTTGCCCGGCACCGCCGACACGTCCTCCGGCGGACCGAGCCGCTCGAGAAAGCGGCGGGCCCCGACGAACTCCGCCGACAGGCCTAGGTTGGTGAGATCGCCCGTCACCGCCACATGGTCGGCACCGGCGGCGTCGATGGCCGCCATCAGCGGCGCCTCGAAGTCGCCCATCGCCCGCCCCCGGTGGCGCCGCCAGTTGACGTAGCCGAGCACGCGTTTGGACAGGAGGTCGGCCACCCCGACGGCGGGCAGCGGACCGAGGTGAGGATCGGAAAGATGGACGAGACGGAACATTGTCGCTAGCTAGAGCACACTCAGGCGACCTTGACCAGACGCCCCGAGCGGGAAAGACTAGAACTCTTTGGAATCAATATGATATCTTCAATTCTCCTGATCGGGGTTCCGGCTGGCCGCCGCCCCCAAACGCCAGAGCGGACCGCCCCGGAGGGCGATCCGCTCGAATGGGATTCGAATGAAGTTATCTGATCAAGTTCCTAGGCGACCACGCGCCGGTCCGAGGCCGGACCTATCGTCCCCAGAAGGTCAGCAAGGCTGCGACCACGTGGGGATTGTTGGCATCGACAGCCGGCACCCAAGTATACTTGCGGGCCCGGTTCTGGCGACGGCGGAAGAGGGAAAACATGATAGCCTTCTTTTGGGTTTGTCGGCGAAAACCACTGCGGCTCCGCTCCGACATCAGAGTTATAGCAAATGTTTATTTTTTAATCCATCAGATCAAACCCTAAGCACAACTTTTGTCGCAAGTCATTATTCTAAGGTATAAGTTCGGTTAAGGAGTACGACAGCATGAGTGACCGAATCCTGACAGTCCTTCAACCACTTGTGCTGCATGTGCAATCCTTGGCCATCCGGCTGTTGCGCGGCACGACGCTGGGGGTGCGTGTCGTCGTCAGCGACGGCAAGACCGTGCTGCTGGTGCGCCACACCTACGTTCCGGGCTGGTACTTCCCCGGTGGCGGCGTCAACCCCGGCGAGACGGTGCTGGAGGCGGTGGGGCGTGAGTTGCGCGAGGAAACCGGCCGGGCGCTCGCCGGTCCGCCACGCCTCCACGGCATCTTCTTCAATCGCCAGATGGCCCGGCGCGATCATGTGCTGCTCTATCGGGCCGACGCCTGGCACGAAGCGTCCGCCTTCGTGCCCAACCACGAGATCGCCGAGGCGCGCTTCTTTCCCCTCGACGCCCTGCCGGCGACGATCACCGCCGCCACGCGGGCGCGGCTGGCCGAACTGTTCGACGGCGCCGAGCCGTCCAGCGACTGGTGAGGCGGCTTCAGCCGGCCTCGATCGCCAGTTCCAGCTCGTCCGGCTTGAGCGTGGCACCACCGATGTCGCGGTTGCACGCGCAGAGCTCGTCGGTCTGCAGCGCATCGAGGACGCGCAGCGTGTCCTTGGGATTGCGGCCGACGTTGAGGTTGGTGGCGTAGATATGCTGGATGACGTTGTCGGGATCGACGATCACCGTGACGCGGTAGGCGACGCCGGCCGGCGACCGTACGCCGAGGCCGTCGATCAGCGAGCCGTTGCAGTCGGCGAACGACCAGATCGCCAGCCGGTCCAGGTCCTTGTGCTCGCGCCGCCAGGCCAGCTTGACGAACTCGTTGTCGGACGAACCGCCGAGCACCACGGCGTCGCGATCGGTGAAATCGCGACTGAGACGGGCAAACTCGGCGATCTCCGTCGGACAGACGAAAGTAAAGTCCTTGGGATAGAAGAAGATCACCTTCCATTTGCCAGGAAACGATGTTTCCGTGATCGCCTCGAAGGCCGATTGACCGGCTTCGACGTGGTTGTTGAAGCCGGGCTTGACGCCCATCACCTGGAAAGCGGGCAGCTTGTCGCCGATACCGAGCATGGTCCTGGCCCTGTGTTGGGAGAGCGGATCGAGAACCGGCACTATCGGAGCGCGGCTCGAGAAAGACAAGCGCTCCCCACGCCCGGTCAAGCAAACGTCAGTGCGGCTTGATCGCCGCCCCGTCGGATCGTCGCACGGCCGCGGCGCGCCGGAGCCATGACGGCACCGCATGCGCGCCATTCGGCAGGCGCCTGCCCCAAATCGTGCGCCGCGGTAGCCGGTCGCCGGCCCAGCGCCCGACCGTATTTCAAACGGTTAGGTCAGCGGTTAACGCGCCGGCAGAAAAATATTCTCCTCAGGTCATAGATAATACCACTTATATGCCTTGGTATTATGCATGCGGCGCCATCACTGACCGATATTCATGCGTGACATTTGTCCGCCCTTCTTCCCATCCTTGCCAGTGTGACAAGCGCCCGCCGGTTTTCGTAACGCAGGTTCGATCGCCGCCTGCCGTCGATCCCCTTGCCCGAGCCGGTGGGCGGTAAACGAGGAATGGCGCCATGAACCTTGCCGTACGCAAAGTGAAGCCAGGCGAACCCACCGGATCCTCCGTCACCAACGAACCGCGCTCCGGCCGCATCTCGGCCGACATGGCCCTGTTCGGCATCTACGAGATTTCCAAGATCCTCAACACGCCCATGCGCCTTGAGGTGATGCTCGGCAACGTCGTCAACATCCTGACGTCGTTCCTGCTGATGCGGCGCGGCATGATCGTCGTCGTCGACGCCGATGGCGAACCGGAAATCGTCGCCACCGCCGGCTGGGCCGGCGAGGCCAAGGACCGGCCGCGCGACAGCCTGCCGCAGAAGGTGATCGACCGCATCGTCGCCACCACCACGCCGCTGGTCGTCCAGGACATCGCCGCCGATCCCCTGTTCGCCGGCGCGCCGGCGCCGGGAGCGACGCGCGTCTCGTTCATCGGTGTACCCATCAAGGACGACCGCAAGGTGGTCGGCACGCTCAGCATCGACCGGGCCTGGGACGGCACCGCCATCCGTCTCGACGAGGACCTGCGCTTCCTGTCGATGGTGGCCAACCTGGTCGGCCAGGCGGTGCGCCTGCATCGCGTCGTCGCCGCCGACCGTCAGCGCCTCATCGACGAGCAGCAGCGGCTTGAGAAGGTGCTGCAGGACCGGCCGCGCAAGGTGGTGCCCAAGACCGCTGGCATCGTCGGCGACAGCCGGCCGGTGCGGCGGGTGCTTGAAACCATCGCCATCGTCGCTCCGTCCAACTCGACGGTGCTGCTGCGCGGTGAGAGCGGCACCGGCAAGGAAATGTTCGCCCGCGCCATCCACGAACTCTCGAACCGCAAGCACAAGCCGTTCGTCAAGCTCAACTGCGCCGCCATGAGCGAGAGCGTGCTGGAATCCGAACTGTTCGGCCATGAGAAGGGCGCCTTCACCGGCGCCGTGGCCCAGAAGCCCGGCCGCTTCGAACTGGCACACGGCGGCACGCTGCTGCTCGACGAGATCGGCGAGATTTCGCCGGCCTTCCAGTCCAAGCTGCTGCGCGTGCTGCAGGAAGGCGAGTTCGAGCGCGTCGGCGGCACCCGCACGCTCAAGGTCGACGTCCGGCTCATCTGCGCCACCAACCGCAACCTCGAGGAAGCCGTCGCCAAGGGCGACTTCCGCGCCGACCTCTACTACCGCATCAACGTCGTGCCGGTGATGCTGCCGCCGCTGCGCGAGCGGCCCGGCGACATCCCGCTGCTGGCCCGCGCCTTCCTCGACCGCTTCAACAGCGAGAACGACCGCCAGCTGGCCATCACCACACCGGCCCTCGATCTGCTGTCGGCCTGCTACTTCCCCGGCAACGTCCGCGAGCTCGAGAACTGCATCCGCCGCACGGCGACGTTGGCCCGCTCGCCGACCATCGGCCGCGACGACTTCGCCTGCGCCCACGGTCAGTGCCTGTCGGCGACGCTGTGGGCCGGCGGTCATCTCGAGGCCGAAGATCAGGTGGCGGCGCTGGCCAGCGGCAACGCCGTCTCGCCCGCCGCCGGCCGGTCGATGCCCGTCGCTCCGCCGCCCGCCAGCCCCGCGCACGATTGCGACGACAGCCGCCGCTGCGACCACGGCGGCCCCGACTGTCCGGCCGTCAACGTCCGCCTCACCGAGAAGGAGCGGCTGATCGACGCCATGGAGCGTTCGGGCTGGGTCCAGGCCAAGGCGGCGCGCATCCTCGGCCTGACGCCACGCCAGATCGGCTATGCCCTCAAGAAATACCACATCGAGATGAAGCGGTTCTGAGCCCGCCCATCGTCGCCTCGTGATGACGCCGGCCCCCGTGGCCGGCGTCGCTCTTTCGGGCCTTGGAGCACCCGCCGATCAGGTTGCAACGACCTGACCGACAAGCGGCTGCTCAACCTATCGAATCTGGAGCGATTCTTGTCGACCTGACGATTCCGTCAGCTCGGAAAGTGCTCTAGGCCTGTCGTGTCGCATGTCCGACAACGGCGTGTCGCATGCCCAACGACCGCACCAGCGATATCGCCTCATCTCATTGATTCATAACAACTCTAGTGTTTGGCACGTCGCTTGCGATGCTCCCCTCGGACACCACTACGGAGCGCCGCCGATGATTAAGCCGATGATCTCGCTCGACAGCCTTTCCGAGCCGTTCGATTTCGACAAGGCGCGCGCCGGCGGCTGTGCGTCGTCCGCCTGCGGCTCGTCGCCCCGCCCCGACGACATCGACCCGGCGGTCTGGGACAAGATCAAGGATCATCCCTGCTACTCGGAAGACGCTCACCACTATTTCGCCCGCATGCACGTCGCCGTGGCGCCGGCCTGCAACATCCAGTGCAACTACTGCAATCGCAAATACGACTGCTCCAACGAGAGCCGCCCCGGCGTCGTCTCCGAGCGCCTGACGCCGGAGGAGGCGCTGCGCAAGGTGGTGGCGGTGGCCAACGCCGGGCCGCAGTTCTCGGTGCTCGGCGTTGCCGGCCCCGGCGATGCCCTCTACGACTGGAAGAACACCCGCGCCACCTTCGAGGCGGTGCGCGCCGTCATTCCCGACGTCAAGTTCTGCATCTCCACCAACGGTCTCGCCCTGCCCGACCACGTCGATGAGATCGCCGACATGGCCATCGACCACGTCACCATCACCGTCAACATGGTCGATCCCGAAATCGGCGCCAAGATTTACCCGTGGATCTACCACGACCACAAGCGCTGGACCGGCGTCGAGGCCTCGCGCCTGCTGCACGAGCGCCAGATGCTCGGCCTTGAAATGCTGACGGCGCGCGGCATCCTGACCAAGATCAATTCGGTGATGATCCCCGGCGTCAACGACGAACACCTCATTGAGGTCAACAAATGGGTGCGGGCGCGCGGCGCCTTCCTGCACAACGTCATGCCGCTGATCTCCGCCGCCGAGCACGGCACCCATTTCGGCCTCACCGGTCAGCGCGGCCCGACGCCAGCCGAGCTCAAGGCGCTACAGGACAAGCTCGAAGGCGGCGTCAAGCTGATGCGTCATTGCCGCCAGTGCCGCGCCGACGCCGTTGGTCTGCTCGGTGAGGATCGCGGCCAGGAATTCACCCTCGACAAGCTGCCGACCACGCTGCTCTACGACGGCACCCAGCGCCAGGCCTACAAGGCCTTCGTCGCCGAGGAGCGCGGCGATCACGGCGCCGCCAAGGCGTCGGCCAGCGCGGCGGTGCGCGAGACGGCGGCCGGCGCCACTCTGCTCGTCGCCGTGGCCAGCAAGGGCGGCGGCCGCGTCAACGAGCACTTCGGCCACGCCAGCGAATTTCTCGTCTACGAAGCCGACGGCCGCGGCATCCGCTTTGTCGGCCACCGCAAGGCGAACGCCTATTGCCAGGGCGGCTTCGGCGTTGACGCCACGCTTGAGGCGACGCTCGCCCTGCTCGACGGCGTCGACGCCGTGCTGACCGCCAAGATCGGCGATTGCCCGCGCGAGGCGCTGACCGCCGCCGGCATCGATGCCAGCGACGCCTACGCCTTCGACTACATCGAGACCGCCATCGGCAGGTACTACGAGGCGCGGTTCGCCTCCGCCGTATCGGCCGTCGCCTGATCCCAACCAGAAAGGACCTCTCCCATGGCCATGACCATCCTCGCCGACGATTGCACCGGCTGCGGCGCCTGCGAAGCCGAATGCCCCTCGCACGCCATCCGCATGAAGGGCGCCGTCTGCGTCATCGATCCCAAGAAGTGCACCGAATGCGCCGGCGTCGCCGATGCGCCGCAGTGCGACGCCGCCTGCCCGTCCGGGGCCATCGCCAAGGCAGCGTGAGGACGGCATGCACGACGGCGACGACGGCCCCCTGACCTTCGACGGCAAACCGGTCGATTGTGCCACCTGCCCCGAGCAGGCGCGCGCCGCCGCCGGTCGCTGCCGTGTCGGCGAGGCCTGCGTCGCCGATCGTCTGTCGCGCCGCATCGGCCGCTTCTTCGCCGACAATCCGGAGGCCGCCGGCGCCTACCTCGACCACGGCTATTTCGCCGTGCGGGCCGCCGCCGCTCAGGTCATCACGCCGTTTCGCCTCCTCGCCGCCGTCAACGACCCCGAACCGGAAGTGCGGGCCATCGCCGCCCTGCGCCTGCCGCTCGCCCGCGTCGAGCAACTCTCCCGCGACACCGATCCCCGCGTCCGCGCCGCCCTCACCGACCGTCTGGAGGGTGAAGCGCTGGCCGCCATGTTCGCCGACCCCGACAGCACCGTCCGTCTCGTCGCCGCCCGCCGGGCGCCGCCGGCCCTGCTTGTCCGGCTTATCGCTGATGCCGATCCGTCGGTCCGCCGCCTGGTGGCCCGTCGCATCGACACCAACCACCTTCCCGCCATGATCGCCGACGCCGAACCGCTGGTGCGCATCGAGGTGGCCAACCGCCTGCCGCCGGCCCGGCTCGTGCTGATGCTGGCCGATCCCGACTTCCGCGTGCGCCATACCCTGGCCGAACGCCTGCCGTCCGGGGACGTCGGCCGGCTTGCCGACGACGAGGACGAACTGGTGCGCGAACTGGCGCGCCGCCGCGTTGCCGCTGCTGAGGAGAACTGACATGGGTCTTGGTCGCGAAGAGATCGTCGAAACCACGGCGCCGCCGGTCTTCCAACCAGGTGAGAAGGTGATGGCCAACCGCCACGTCAAGAACGACGGCACCTATCCCGGCCGCGAGATCGGCGACCGCCTCGTCTACAAGGGCGACGTCGGCTACGTGCGCGACATCGGCACCTTCCTGCAGCAGTTCTACATCTACGCCGTCGACTGGGTTGATCGCGGCGTGCTGGTCGGCATGCGGGCGCGGGAATTGCAGAGCCTCGACCACCAGGCCATGTCGGCCGACCAGGGAGAAACAGCATGAAGGTCATGATCCGCCGGGACGCCAGGGGCGCGCTATCGGCCTACGTCGCCAAGAAGGACCTCGAGCAGCCGATCATCGAAACGGAGAAACCCGAACTCTGGGGCGGCTCGGTGAAGCTCAAGAACGGCTGGACGCTGATCCTGCCCGACATGCCGGCCGACACGCGCCTGCCGATCACCGTCAACGCCAAGAAGCTCGGCGAGGACGACTGATGAGCGCCCTGCTCGCCGGCGGCACGCTGCGGCATCTCGTGGGCGACGCGGCTTGGACGGCGCTCGACGCGGTCGCCGAGGCCCTTGCCGCCGATCGCCTCGTGCCCTATCTCGGCCCCGGCCTCTTGGAGATCGAGGGACCGGCGGCCGTGCCGGTGTTGCCCGAACAGGTGGCGCGCGAACTCTATCGTCGCAGTCCGACGCCATCGCGCATCCGCACCAACATGTGGGCGGTGGCCCAGTACATCGAGAGCCGCCGCCATCGCAAGACGCTGCGCGCCTTCATGGCCGACATCTTCGATCAGCCGCGCCGACCGACGGCGCTGCACCGGGCGCTGGCTGCCCGGCCACTCACCATGATCGTCGACAGCTGGTACGACGGCACCATGCGCGCCGCCCTCCTGGAAGCCGGCCGGCGCGACTTCGTCGACCTCCAGGGCGTCAGCCGCGCCGCCATCGCCGCCGAGGACTGGTTCGAAGCCTACGGCCCCGACGGCCGCCCGGCCCCGGCCGAAGCGCCGCTGGTGCTCTACAGCCCGCACGGCGGCATCCTGCCCAGCGGCAACGTGCTGGTGGCCGACAGCGACTATGTCGAGGTGCTGACGGAAATCGACATCCAGACGCCGATTCCGGCCATCGTCCGCGACCGCCGCGCGACGGTCGGCTTCCTGTTCCTCGGCTGCCGCTTCCACGACCAGATGCTGCGGACCTACGCCCGTCAGATCATCAAGCGCTCGGCCGGTCCGCACTACGCCGTCGCCGCCGCCGATGGACTGACCGTCAACGAGCGCAAGTTCCTCGCCGCCGAGGCCATCACCCTCATCGACCTGCCGCTCGCCGAGGCGGCGGCCCGGCTCGCCGTCCTCTGACTCCCGCCTGCGGCCTTCCCCCGTCGATCGGCTGGTCACCAGCCGGCCGGCGGGGGTTTTGCATCGATCAGCCCGCCGACAGCTCGCTCCAGGCCACCTCATAGTCGGTGTGCCGCGGTGGCCGGCCCAGCGCCTTGAAGGCGGCGATGACGTCGTCGATGCCGAGGTGACCGGGCACCCCCTGCACTTCGTAGATGGTGGCGCCCCCCGACGTGACGCCCGGGTCGGCCGTCTTCGCGGCGGTGGTCACCAGGCCCTCGTAGGCCACCTTGATGAGATGCGTCGCCAATTCCTGTCTCCTTGCATGCTGTCCGTCGCAAACCCGACAATTCCTGTCGCAACAGCGGTCCGACGACGGCGCCGACCGGTCAGGTTGCAGCCGGCGTGCCAAAGCGCCGCTACGGCCGGCAGGCGCCGGTCCGACACCGCCATCCGACAGGGTCTGTCAGGATTTGTCGGACCCGCGACAAGACCATGTTGGCCGGCAGCCGGCTAGTAGCATGACTTCATCTATTTGATATTATTATGATATAAAAATTCTTTCGCCGTTTTTCGCATTTGGCACGCCGCTTGAAATGATAGTCGGCGTGAGGCGGCGAGGTCGCTGCCGACCGAAATCTCATCCTCCTTGCGAGGCTCGGATACGAAAGGGAAAGACCCATGGCTCTCCGTCAGATCGCCTTCTATGGCAAGGGTGGTATCGGCAAGTCGACCACCTCCCAGAACACACTCGCCGCGCTCGTCGAACTCGGTCAGCGCATCCTGATCGTCGGCTGCGATCCCAAGGCCGACTCCACCCGCCTGATCCTCAACGCCAAGGCCCAGGACACCGTGCTGCATCTGGCCGCCGAGCACGGCTCGGTCGAAGACCTCGAGCTCGAGGACGTGCTCAAGGTCGGCTACAAGGGCATCAAGTGCGTGGAATCCGGCGGTCCGGAGCCGGGCGTCGGCTGCGCCGGTCGCGGCGTCATCACCTCGATCAACTTCCTCGAAGAGAACGGCGCCTATGACGATGTCGATTACGTCTCCTACGACGTGCTCGGCGACGTCGTCTGCGGCGGCTTCGCCATGCCGATCCGCGAGAACAAGGCCCAGGAAATCTACATCGTCATGTCCGGCGAGATGATGGCCCTCTACGCTGCCAACAACATCTCGCGCGGCATTCTCAAGTACGCCAATTCCGGCGGCGTGCGCCTCGGCGGCCTGATCTGCAACGAGCGTCAGACCGACCGCGAGCTCGATCTCGCCGAAGCCCTGGCCAAGCGGCTCAACACCAAGCTCATCCACTTCGTGCCGCGCGACAACATCGTCCAGCACGCCGAGCTGCGCAAGCAGACGGTCATCCAGTACGCCCCCGACTCCCAGCAGGCCGAGGAATACCGCCAGCTGGCCAACAAGATCCACGCCAACGGCGGCAAGGGCACCATCCCGACGCCGATCACCATGGAAGAGCTCGAGGACATGCTGCTGGCCTTCGGCATCATGAAGACCGACGAACAGATGCTGGCCGAACTGGCCGCCAAGGAAGCCGCCAAGGCGGCGGCGGCCAAGGCCTGATCCCAGCGGACAGCCACCGCTGGCGTCCCGGATGGGCGCCGACCCCAGCGCCCATCCCTGAGCGGCCGCCGGCACCGGGCAGGCCGAGCGTGGCAACGCCGGCCCTGCCTGGCCGGCACGCCGCAACGGCCCGCCCGGCCCTCCCCTCCCCCGACCTCGAGGAATCCGCCATGAGCGACAGCTACCAGAACGACGGCGAGGCGCATGAGCGCTACATCACCGAAGTCCTCGCCCAGTACCCCGACAAGTTCGCCAAGCGGCGCAAGAAGCACCTTGCCGTCGCCAAGGCGGTGACCGAACCGCAGGAGCCGGCCGGCGAAGAAGGCCCGCTGCTCACCGAGTGCGAGGTCAAGTCCAACATCAAGTCCATTCCGGGCGTCATGACCATCCGCGGCTGCGCCTACGCCGGCTCGAAGGGCGTGGTCTGGGGCCCTGTCAAGGACATGGTCCACATCTCCCACGGTCCGGTCGGTTGCGGCCAGTATTCCTGGTCGCAGCGCCGCAACTACTACGTCGGCACCACCGGCATCGACGCCTTCGGCACCATGCAGATCACCTCCGACTTCCAGGAGAAGGACATCGTCTTCGGTGGCGACAAGAAGCTCGACAAGGTCATCGACGAGATCGAGGTGATGTTCCCGCTCTCCGGCGGCCTGTCGGTGCAGTCCGAATGCCCGATCGGCCTCATCGGCGACGATATCGAAGCCGTCGCCCGCCGCAAGGGCAAGGAAATCGGCAAGACCATCGTTCCCGTGCGTTGCGAGGGCTTCCGCGGCGTCTCCCAGTCGCTCGGCCACCACATCGCCAACGACGCCATCCGTGACTGGGTGCTCGACAAGAAGGACGTCGTCTGGGAGGAAAGCCCCTACGACATCAACATCATCGGCGACTACAACATCGGCGGCGACGCCTGGGCCTCGCGCCGGCTGCTTGAGGAAATCGGTCTGCGCGTCTGCGGCTCCTGGTCGGGTGACGCCACGCTGGCCGAGATGGAGCGCGCCCCCAAGGCCAAGCTCAACCTCATCCACTGCTACCGCTCGATGAACTACATCTGCCGGCACA
>CALMMQ010000075.1 GCA_937868725.1 uncultured Pleomorphomonas sp. | reverse complement strand
TGATCGTCGACCTCATCTACGAGGGCGGCATCGCCAACATGAACTACTCGATCTCCAACACCGCCGAGTGGGGCGAGTACGTGTCGGGTCCGCGCATCATCACCGCCGATACCAAGGCCGAAATGAAGCGCGTGCTGAAGGACATCCAGACCGGCAAGTTCACGTCCGAATGGATGCAGGAATACAAGGCCGGCGCCGCCCGCTTCAAGGGCATCCGCCGCAACAACGACGCCCACCAGATCGAGGCGGTCGGCGAGAAGCTGCGCGCCATGATGCCGTGGATCGGCAAGAACAAGCTGGTCGACAAGACCCGCAACTGAGGCCGGCGGCCGACCGGCCGCAACACCATTGCCCGCCTCGGCAGGCAGAACGGGAAGGCTCCGCCACGGCGGAGCCTTTTTCTTTAGTACGTTGGGATGAACTAAGCGGTTTACTGAACTCGCGCCGCCTCCGGCAGCCAATCGCCTGGCGCCCCGTCTTTTCGTCAAGATTTCGTTAGTTTTCTCGGCATCTTTGACAAAAAGATGGACTGCCCAGTGCTTCAACTTTTTCTGCCAACAGTACTTAACGCCTCGGAAACCAATGTAAATTATTGTCTTTTATAAGAGTTCCAACCGGCTCGCCTATCGACGAGACAGAGAATCGCGCAGCTTGGGGGCGCCGATGAAGATCCAGACCAAACTCTATGCCATCGTGGCCGTGCTCGGCCTGGTGGCCATCGCCATTGCCGTCATGGGCATCCGCTTCATGCAGGGCTACAACACGCACGTCGACGAGTTTGCCGTCGCCTCTGAGCGGGTTTATTACGGCGAGCATCTCAACCGGTTGATCACTGCCGTGGTGATGGAATCGCGCGGCGTCTATGCTGCGCCCGATACCACCAAGGCCAAGCCGTTCGCCGATGGCATCGTGAAGGGGCTCAAGGACATCGACGCCCTGATGGCGACGTGGTCGCCGAAAGTGCCGGCCGATCGCCGGGCCGAATTCGACGCCGTGGTGGCCAAGGCCAAGGACTTCATGGCCTTCCGCACCGAGACGGCGCGCCTCGGCACCGAGGTGTCGCCGCAGGCCGCCAACACGCAAGGCAACAACGACGAGAACCGGGCCAACCGCAAGCAGTTGCAGGCCGACGTCGACGTGCTCGTCGGTCTCGACAAGAAGAATCTCGACGAGGTGCGGGTGTCGATCGATGCCTACTACCAGACCGGCTTCGACTGGCTGATCGGTCTCGCCGTCGCCGGTTTGATCGTCGGCACTGCCGTGGCAAGCTGGATCGGCGTTGCCACCATCACCCGGCCGCTGCTGAGGGTGGCGGGCGCGCTCGGTCATCTCACGGCCGGCAACCTGTCGGTGTCGCTGCCGGACAAGGTGGGCAGCGACGAGGTCGGTCGGCTCTGGCAGGTGGTGGGCACGTTCCGCGACACGCTGGTGGAAGGAGCACGCCTCAAGGAACGGCAGGCGGCGCTCGAAGCCGAGCAGGCAGTCCAGCGCCAGACCATGATGAACGAGGTGGCGCTGCAGTTCGAGACCGAAGTCGGCGAGCTGATCCGCAACGTCACCCAGACGGCCGGCAAAACGCTGGCGGCGGCCGAAGCCATGGTGCGCGACGCCGAGGAGACGGCCCATCGTTCGACCTCGGTGGCGGCCACCTCGGAACAGACGTCGGCCAACGTCCAGGCGGTGGCCGGAGCTTCGGAAGAGCTGTCGTCGTCGATCGCCGAGATTGGCCGGCAGATTTCCGAAGCGGCGGGGCTGATCGGCGCCACCGTCGAGCAGACGCGCCGCACCGACCAGGATGTGCGCCTGCTGTCCGACAGCGCCGCCAAGGTCGGCTCCATCGTCGCCATGATCCAGGCGATCGCCGAGCAGACCAACCTGCTCGCCCTCAACGCCACCATCGAGGCGGCGCGGGCCGGCGACGCGGGACGCGGTTTCGCCGTCGTCGCCTCCGAGGTCAAGGCGCTGGCCAGCCAGACCGGCAAGGCGACGCAGGATATCGAAGCGCAGATGAGCACGATCCAGACGTCGACGCAGCAGTCGGTCGAAAAGATCGCCGACATTTCCCGGCGCATCGCCGACCTCGACGAGATCACCTCGACGATCGCGTCGGCGGCCGTGCAGCAGAACGCCGCCACCGGCGAGATCGCCCGCAATATCAGCGAGGCGGCGGTCGGGGCGTCATCGGTGGCTTCGACCATCGTCGAGGTGCGGGCCACGGCCGAGCGCAGCGGTCACGCCTCGCGCGATCTCCTGGGCGCCATGGAGCGCCTGGCCAGCAGCGCCCAGCAGCTCGAGACCAAGGTGGGCGCCTTCGTCGGTCGCATCCGCGCCGCCTGACGGCACTGGACGATCACGGCTCAGGACCGGGGGATGGGCAACCGTTCTCCGGTCCTGCCTTGTCGAGCCGGCGCCGTTGGTCAAGACTGGAGCACCGGACGAGTCGCGGCCACCATTGCGCCGCCTTGTGGTCCCATGACGGACGGCTCGTCGATGAGGTGACCGTTCATGCTGCAGGCTGTTGATGACGTTCGATTGCAACTGGTTCCGGGGGCGTGGCCGCTGACGGACGAGATCCGGGGGCGGGTGGATGAGCACTGGCGCGCCCAGGTGGCGGCCAATCCGCACCTCTGGAACGGCAAGGTACTGGGGGCGCTGGCGCCAGGGCTGCCGGGCGGCGTCGCCATCAAGGACGGCGTCATCTCGGCCCATGTCGTCGAAGGCGATTTCGCCAGCTTCATCGCCTGGCGCGACTGGGGCTTCCCGGAGGTCGGCATTCGCAACCTGTTCGGGTCGGCGCTGGTGCTGAGCACCGATGGCGCCATCATCTTCGGCGTCATGGCCGATACCACCGCCAACGCCGGCAAGATCTATCCGCCCGGCGGCAGTCTGGAGCCGTCCGATTGCGACGCCGAGGGGCGGGTCGGGCTGGTGGCGTCGATCGAACGCGAACTGAACGAGGAGACCGGCCTCATCGCCACCGACGCCCGCTGCGAGGGCATGCTGGCCGCTTTCGACGGCCCGCGCGTGGCGATCGGCCGGCTGTTCCGCTTCGCCGCGCGTGCTAGCGACCTCGTCGACGAGATCATGGCCAACCTCGAACGCCAGGAAGAACGCGAGCTGGCGCGGGTGGTGGCATTCCGGCCGGGCGACGATCTCGATTCGCCGATGCTGATGCCCTACGCCCGCACCTTCGCCGCCAGTCTGGTCGGCGACGGGGCCCGGGCCTTCGGGCTCGGCTGAGGCCCGTTGTCCGTCAGTCAGATAGCGCGACGCCCGCCGGATGGCTGTCCGGCGGGCGTCGTTCTTTGTCGGCGATGGGCCGGCGGTCAGCCGTAGGGCGAAACGCAGACGCGCAGCTGGCCGTAATTGTCGACCCAGGTGTTGTTATAGGGGTTGTAGGTGCGGTAGCGCGCCTGGCACCAGGCGACGCGCGCCGGTACCTGGGGCGGGGCGGCGTAGACGGGCGGATTGGCGACGTAGACCGGCGGCCGGGCATAGACGACGGGCGGCGGTGGCGGCGCGGCATAGACGACCGGCGGCGGCCCATAGACGACGGGTGGCGGCGGCGCGTAGACGACGGCCGGTGGTGGCGGCGAGGTCATGGCCCCGGCGATCAGCGCGCCGCCGATGAGACCGAGCGCCCCGGCGGCCAGCATGTTGGCCCCACTGTTGTTGTGGTGGTGGACGTACGGCGGCGGGTACGGGTAGTAGCCATCGGCAAGCGCCGGCAGCGGCGCGGCAACGGCCATGGGAATTGCGATGACGGCCGCGGCGATCCTGGACATCTTCATCTACCTCTCGGAACGATGGTCCGGTTTTTCTTCGACCCTTAACTACACAGCGATTTTGTTGGCATTGGGGACGTTCGATGGAGAAATTCGGGTCAATTCGGACGTGGACTTAAGGCAGGCCGACAACTATTGTGACCGCTCTCCTCGCGTGGCTTTGGAAGGGGGATGCGGGTGGCTCGTCGTTATGCAATTGTCGATGTGTTCACGGGGCGGGCGCTGGCCGGCAACCCACTGGCGGTCGTGCTTGATTCTCAAGGGCTTGATACGGCTGCCATGTTGGCCATCGCCCGGGAGTTCAACCTCTCCGAAACCGTGTTCATCGAGCCGCCGTCGCGACCGGGCGTTTCGGCACGCGTGCGCATCTTCACCCCCGGCAAGGAACTGCCGTTTGCCGGCCATCCCACCGTCGGCACGGCGGTGCTGCTCGCCCACGAGCGCCTGCAGGGCATAGAGCGCGAAACCGACGCCATGGTGGTGCTGGAAGAGCAGGTGGGCCTCGTCCGCTGCGGCGCCGTCATCAGCCCCAACCAGACCGGCAAGGCCGTGTTCGACCTGCCCAAGCTGCCGGAAGAGCGGGCTTTCCACGGCGACGTCGGACTGGCTGCCTCGGCGCTGGGGCTCAATCGCGGCGATATCGGCTTCGAGAACCACGTGCCGTCGTGCTTCCACGCCGGCGGGCCGGAGTTCGTCTTCCTGCCGCTGTCCGGGCTTGATGCTATGCGGCGCATCCGCATCGACAAGTCGGTGTGGGCCGGTGCCTTCGGCGAGGCGGAGCTCAACGTCTTCGCCTACAGCCGCGAGGTCGTGAACAAGGCCAACCACGTGCACGCCCGCATGTTCGCGCCCGATCTCGGCATCGGCGAGGACCCGGCCACCGGTTCGGCGGCCAGCGCCTTTTCGGCGGTCATCCGCCGTTTCGATCGGCCGTCCGACGGCGTCCACACGGTACTGATCGAGCAGGGCTACGAGATGGGGCGGCCGAGCCTCATCGAGCTCGAGATCATCATCGACAAGGGCAAGCTGACCGGCGGCCGCATCGGTGGCCAGGCCGTCATCGTGGCGCGTGGCGAGCTTCTGGTCTGACAGCAAACGGCCGCCCCGTCGCTGACGGAGCGGCCGTGATCTGCGCTTTGGCGAGGCAGCCGGTCAGGCCGCTTCGGTGCGGCCGTTGTCGAGGTGCTTCAGGAAGTCGATGCGGGCCTTGGCCTGGGCGACGCCGTCGCGATGGGTGTCGACGATCGACGACAGGCTGGCGATCGAGCGCTCGAAGTTGCCGCTCTGGGCGAAGATTTCCTCGACGTTGTCGATGACCTGCTTGTAGCGCTCCCCTTCTTCGGAAAATTCTTTCTTGGTCGCCTCGATGATGGCGCCGAGCTCGCGCAGCGAGCCCTCGATGCCGGCGATGGCCGACTGGGTCTGGCCGAGCGTCGCCTTGGTGTCGTTGGCAAGCTTCTTGACCTCGCCGGCAACGACGCCGAAGCCGCGTCCGGCCTCGCCGGCCCGTGCCGCCTCGATGGTGGCGTTGAGGGCCAAGAGGTTGGTCTGACCGGTGATGTTGTCGATGACCGCCAGCACCTGTCGGAGAGTGGCGAGTGCCTCGCTGAGGCCGGTGAAGCGGGCGGCGAGGGCGTCGGTGTTGGACGATGTTTCGCGCCGCTGTTCCTTCGACGACCCCATGGCCGAGCGGATGCCGTTGATGACGTTGCCGACACCGGAGACCTCACGCAGCACGTCGTCGACGCGCGAGGTCAGGTCGAGGTGCTCGGAGATCTTGTCGATGACGCCGGTGCGCAGCTTGTTGAGAATCTCGACGCGGTTGAGCCGGCGGTGGGTGAAGTAGTTGACGAAGCTGGCGTAATGGATCGGGAAGTTGTCGATGTAGTCATCGGCGTAGTCGGTGGCGACGTCGGCGAAGAAGACGACGGCCGACAGCGTCTGATTGACGTTGATGCCGAACAGTTCACCGTAGGTCGAGAAGCCGGCCACCGGTGCCGGGCTGACGCCACCGGTGCGGCCGAGCACGCCGGCGTTGGACAGGCGCCGCAGGATGCAGTCGTTCATCAAGATCGCCGTCGGCTTCGGCTTGCCCCGCAGGTAGGCGGCGATGTCGTTGCGCGTCTGCTCGACGAAATCGGTCTCCTCGAGCAGGGTCAGCGTGTCGCCGGCGCCGATGTCGCAGTAGAAATAGAAGCGCTCCTTGTCGAGGTCGATCTTCGACACCGACCGCACGAACAGCTCCGAGCCGAGTTCGATGCCGAAGGCCTTGCCTTTGAGGGCGGCCTCAAGGCCGCGCGGCTCGACGTGCAGCGCGTCGCAGAGCGCCTTGACCAGCGACACCACCTTGCCCGACTTGGCGTCGGTGACGGCGGAGACGGTGCGCATGTCGGGATTGGCGTCGACGACGACGAAGCTCGGACCGATCTTGCGGAAGTTCTGGCTCTTCATGACGCCGTAGCGCTGGCCCTCGGCCAGCTTGATGAAGGCGACGATGGCGTGGTCCTGCAGCACGCGGCGGCCGTCATAGAGCAGCGTGCGCGAGAAGGTCAGGGCATCGCCGGCCGACCCGCCGACGAACAGGCAGGGGAAGCGGCCGGTACGGTAGATGGCCTCCATGAAGTAGCTTTCCGACATGGAAAGGCCATCGACCAGGGTCAGGGCGAACGTGGTGTGAGCATCGAGCCGCAGCGTCGGCCGCACGCTCGACAGCGCGGTGGCGATCTTGTCGATGCGGGTGTCGGGCGACATCGACGAGCGGCCGGAGCGCAGGTCTTCGGAGTAGAGCGGCACGGCGAAGACTTCGACGCCGGCGACGAGCTTGGGCGAGAACACCTGCAGCACCACCGACCGCCAGGAGCCGGACGCCTCGCAATAGAGCTTGTCGGCACCGTTGGAACAGAGTTCGCCTGCCGTGGTGGTGGCGACGACCTGGGCCGGGGCGGCGAGGGCGGAAATGCGGCGCACGGTGGCATCGAAATCGGCGTGCGGGGAAACGAAGGCCAGCACCAGACTGGCGCTCGCGCCGGCAAAGCGGAAGTCCTCGGACGAGAGGCCGGTCAACCGATCATCGCTCTTGAGGGTGCGGACCGGCACGACGGCCGGGGCCGCGACGGCGCTGTCGGCTGGCGCGGTGGAGGACGCGGACTGGGGGGCTTCGGCCAGGACCTTGTCCTGCCGACGGGAAAGGAGCTTACCGAACATGCATGTCTCCGACATATAATTTTGCCGCAACCGGCAATCAGCTTGTCGCTTTCCCCATAAAGCTGCCGCCAATATAGTTGGCAGTCGTTAACCGCCTATGAATTTGCCGGTTTTTGCGGCAAACGTACCAAGATTCGGGCATTTGCTGGTGTCGTCCGCGCATCGCTCGTGGGGGTTGCTGAGCCTGGTTCGGATACGGCCTGTCCGACCGACCGCGCGGCCGTCTGCAACGCGTTTGGCGGAAGAAGTCAGCGCGGGATGCTTGTATCCATATGAAAATAAAAGGCTATCACTTTTTTCTGCATTCTTTGCACAAAGGGGCTTGCGCAACGAAATTGTGCTGGTTATAAGCCGCCATCTTCTCCGGAACGGCGCTCAACGCCGCTCAGCAGAAGGGGCGCGTAGCTCAGTTGGTAGAGCAGCTGACTCTTAATCAGCGGGTCTACGGTTCGATCCCGTACGCGCCCACCAAAGTTTCTTGAAAGTCCGGCCCTCGTGCCGGACTTTCTGATTCTGGGCCGCCGCTCATCCTCCCTGACGTCTGTTCCACCGTTCGTCGTCCTGATGCCGGCAGGCCGGCCCGGCCGGGGCCGGATGCCTGACGCTTGCAGAAAAACTGAACGCGGCTTTCACAAGATACGTTTTTGTCCTCTGCGGGATTCGCATTATATTCGGGGCGTAGAGAAAAAGACGAAAGACGAAAGCCGAGAGCCCTCGGCGAGAGACGAAAGGAACCTCAGATGTTCAACACCCTCAAGCGCGCCGCCAAGCTGATCCGCACCCCGAGCCAGGTCGAGCGCGAGATGGCCTACCTCAACGAAGCCGGTGACCGCTACGACCTTGAGGCGCGCGAGCGCAACCTCAGCCGTGGCGTGCTGAACCGCAACTTCGGCTTCTGACCGGCCGGCGGCAACGCGCCGCCCCACAACGACGCTGTTGGCGCCCCATCCGAGAGGATGTCGGGCGCCCTGTCGTTTTTAACGGGTCTCGCCTGCCGTCGCTGCATGCCTGGCGCGCTTGACAATGACAGCCGCCGGGATCATCAGGCTCTCAGCGCCGGTGTTCGCCGCCGCACCAACCTTCAGAATGATGATGGACAGTCACAGTCGACCTAGCAGCTTTGCCAATCGCGTCGTCGTGTGAGCCGTCCTCTGGCCCATCCCGGCGCGTTGGCGCGAAAGGATGGGCCCAAATGTCAAAGAAATCCAAGCCATTTGATGGGATCGCCGGCCCGGTGAGGGGATACCGGCCGTTCGGCGCCGGCCCGTTCCCGTCTCGAAGACCGTTGTTCTGACCGCCCGCAGTTCCGGGCCGGCGCCGTGCTCTGGCGCCCGGTCCTGTTGCCACTCGCGTTCGTCAAGGGTCTTGTCATGGTCTTTCACCGTATTGCCCCGGCCGCCGTCGGTCGCCGGCTGGTGCCAAACCTGTTCGACGTTGCCGCCTTCCTGCTGGTCATCGGCCTGCTGGTGCTGGTGGTCTACGGCGTCGACGTCGCCAACCAGCCGCTCAGCGCCATTGCCGGGCCGTCGATCGATCTCGATCCGGCGCATCTGCCGGGCTACGCCCTCCGGACGACGGCGCGCATGCTGGCGGCCATCCTCTGGTCGCTGATCTTCACCTTTGGCTATGCCACGCTGGCCGCCAAGAGCCGGCGGGCCGAGATGGTGTTGATCCCGCTGCTCGACGTGCTGCAATCCGTGCCGATCCTCGGCTTCCTCACCTTTACGGTGGTGTTCTTCCTCGGCCTGTTTCCCGGCAAGGTGCTGGGAGCGGAACTGGCGTCGGTGTTCGCCATCTTCACGAGCCAAGCCTGGAACATGACCTTTTCCATGTACCAGTCGCTGCGCAACCTGCCCAAGGACCTTGAGGACGCCTCGGCCAGCTTCCACCTCACCTGGTGGCAACGCTTCTGGCACCTCGATGTGCCGTTCGCCATGCCGGGGCTGGTGTGGAACGCCATGATGTCGATGTCCGGCGGCTGGTTCTTCGTCGTGGCCTCGGAGGCGATCACCGTCGGCGACACCACCGTGACGCTGCCGGGCATTGGCTCCTACGTCGCCGTGGCCATCCACGAACGCAATCTCGCCGCCGTCGGCTGGGCGGTGGCGGTCATGCTGGTCATCATCCTTGCCTACGACCAGCTGCTGTTCCGGCCGATCGTCGCCTGGGCCGACAAGTTCCGCTTCGAGCAGACGGCCTCGGCCGATGTGCCGACCTCGTGGGTGCTCGACTTCTTCCGCAAGACACGGGCCTTGCGGACGATGACGGCGATGGTGGCCGGGCAGCTCGGCCGGCTGGGGCGGCTGGCTTTGCCCAGCTGGCGGCCGCGGCGGCTGCATCTCCATATCGCGCTGCCGGTCCGCCTCGTCGACGGCCTGTGGCTGGTGCTGGTGGTCGGCGGCACGCTGCTCATCGGCTACCGCGTGGTCAGCTTCATCGGCGCCACGCTCGGCTGGGTCGATTTCGCCGAGGCCATCGGCAAGGGCTGCGTCACGGCCCTGCGCGTCGCCGTGCTGATCGCCCTCGCCACGCTGCTGTGGGTGCCGGTCGGGGTGTGGATCGGCCTCCGGCCGCGCGTCGCCGAACGCGTGCAGCCGCTGGCGCAGTTCCTGGCGGCCTTTCCCGCCAACATCGCCTTCCCGGTAGTGGTGGTGGCGATCGTGCGGCTGCATCTCGATCCCGACATCTGGCTGAGCCCGCTGATGATCCTGGGGACACAGTGGTACATCCTGTTCAACGTCATCGCCGGCGCCTCGGCCTTCCCCTCCGACCTGCGCGATGCCGCCGCCAGCCTGCACATCACCGGCTGGCGCTGGTGGAAGAACATCATGCTGCCGGGCATATTTCCCTACTATGTCACCGGCGCCATCACCGCCTCGGGCGGCTCGTGGAACGCTTCGATCGTCGCCGAGGCGGCGAGCTGGGGCGACAAGTCGCTGACTGCCACCGGCCTCGGCTCCTACATCGCCGCGGCAACGGCGGACGGTGATTTTCCCCGCGTGGTCCTGGGCATCGTCGTCATGTCGCTGTTCGTGACGCTGACCAATCGCCTCGTCTGGCGCCCGCTCTACGGGTTCGCTGAACGCCGCCTCCGCATTGCCTGATTTCCGGAAAGGAGTGGCCATGACCACCGTTTCTTCCGTCAACGAGACGCTGATCGACATCCGCGCGGTCAGCCGCGTCTTCCCCAAGGCCAACGGTGACGATCTGGTCGTGCTGCAGAACGTCGATCTGGCCATTCGCTCCGGCGAGATCGTCGGGCTGCTCGGCCGGTCCGGGTCGGGCAAGTCGACGCTGCTGCGCATCATCGCCGGCCTGTCGGCGCCGTCATCGGGCGAGGCGCTCTACGGCGGCCAGCCCATCGAGGGGCCGCCCAAGGGACTGGCGATGGTGTTCCAGTCGTTCGCGCTCTTCCCCTGGCTGACCGTGCTCCAGAACGTCGAGCTCGGGCTGGAGGCCCTCGGCATCGACGCCGACGAGCGGCGCAAGCGGGCGCTGGCGGCCATCGACCTCATCGGTCTCGACGGCTTCGAGAGCGCCTATCCCAAGGAGCTGTCGGGCGGCATGCGCCAGCGCGTCGGTTTCGCCCGGGCTCTCGTCGTCCACCCCGACGTCATGCTGATGGACGAGCCGTTCTCGGCCCTCGACGTGCTGACCGCCGAAACGCTGCGCACCGACATCATCGACCTCTGGGTCGAGGGGCGGCTGCCGATGAAGTCGGTGCTGATCGTCACCCACAACATCGAGGAAGCGGTGCTGATGTGCGACCGCATTCTGGTGTTCTCGTCCAACCCCGGCCGCATCGCCACCGAGATTCGCGTCGAGCTGCCGCACCCACGCAACCGCCTCGATCCGGCCTTCCGCAAGCTGGTCGACAGTATCTACGCCCGCATGACGCAGCGCCAGCCCGAGCCGGCCAGTGCCCCTGACGGCATTCCCGGCACCGGCGTCGGCATGGAGCTGAAGCCGGTCTCGACCAACGAGATGGCCGGCCTCATCGAGGCGCTGGCCGCCGAACCGTTCCACGGCAAGGCCGACCTGCCGATCCTGGCCGACCGGCTGCAGATGGAGGCGGACGAACTGTTCCACCTCGCCGAGGCGCTGCAACTGCTGCGCCTGGCCAGCCTGTCGGAAGGCGATCTCATCCTGAGCGAGGCCGGCAAGACCTTCGCCGGTTTCGGCACCGACGACCGCAAGAAGCTGTTCTCGCAGCATCTGCTCGCCTACGTGCCGATCATCGGTCTCATCCGCCGCGTGCTCGACGAACGGCCGACGCACACGGCGCCAACGGCGCGTTTCCGTCAGGAACTCGAGGACTACATGTCGGAAGAGTATGCCGAGGAGACGCTGGATGCCGTCATCGCCTGGGCCCGCTATGCCGAGCTGTTCGCTTATGATGAGAATGCCGAACTGTTCAGTCTGGAGAACCCGCAGTAGGCCCGGCGGCCGAAATTGCAACAAAATGTAATTGCGACGGAACCTTCTCCGATCCGCCACAATTGGCCGGCCAAAACAAACGGGAAAAGAAGCCGGACCGGAGACAGCGTCGGCGGTTCGACCTCGGGCGATGGATACGTTCCTGAAGGATTGCGGTCGATGAACAAGGGTCTCGTCTTGTGTCTGGTTCTGGCCGTGGCGGCCGGCGGCGCCTATTGGCGGGATGACCTGATGGTTGTCGCCTCGCCCTATGTCACCGACGCCATGGCCAAGGTCGGCTTCAGCCAGAAGACATCGGCGGCCGAGCTCAACCCCGGCGGCCCGGCGATCGACAGCACGGGACAGAAGGCCGGCAAGCCGGGCAAGACCGACTCGGCCGCCGCCGGAGCGTCCGTCGGTCGGCGCCGTGGCGACACGCCGCACGTTGCCACGGTGGCGGCGGTGGACGAGAAGATGCCCATTCTGCGCAAGACCATCGGCACGGTGGTGTCGCCGGCCAGCCTGATGGTGACTTCGGAAACGCAGGGGCTCGTCACCGAGGTGCTGGTGAACGATGGCGCCGACGTCCGGAAGGGCGACGTGCTCGTGCGCCTCGACAGTCGCATCGCCGCCGCCAATCTTGCCAAGGACAAGGCGGCGCTCGCCCGCGATCAGGCCTCGCTCGAGCACGCCGTCAACGTCCAGAAGCGCCAGCAGCTGCTGCTCAGCACCGATGCCGTATCGAAGCAATCGCTCGAGGACGCGGTGACGACGGTCGAGACGGCGCAGGCGACGGTGGCCCTCGATCAGGCGACGGTGGATGGCGACGTCGTGACGCTGGCCCAGAAGGAAATCCGGGCGCCGTTCGACGGTCGCCTCGGTTCGGTCGGCGTGGTGGTCGGCAGCCTGGTCCAGCCGGGCGCCACGGTGGTCCGCCTCACCAGCCTCGATCCGTTGCAGGTTTCTCTGACGCTGGCCGAGTCCGACGTGGCGCTGGTGCAGGATACGCTCGCTGGCGGCGGCGCGGTCGAGGTGACGGCAACGCCGCTCGGTGGCGACAAGACCTATGATGCCAAGGTCGATTTCGTCGACGCCAACGTCGACGGTCCCTCCGGCACGTTCATCGTCAAGGCGACGCTGGCCAACGTCGATGGCCGCCTGTTTCCCGGTCAGTCGCTGGCCGTGACGGCGATCCTCGGCAACAAGCCGGTGGTGGGAGTGCCCTCGGTGGCGCTGCAGCCCTCGCAGGGGGGCACGATCGTCTACGTCGTCGACGGCGACGGCAAGGTCAAGGTGGCGCCAGTGACGGTGGCGCTGGCGGCGGGCGACCGGTCCGGTATCGCCAGCGGCCTGGCGGCCGGCGATCGCGTCGTCGTCGAGGGCCAGGCCAACCTGTCGGCCGGCCTCAAGGTGATCGACGCGGCGCAGGCCGCCCTGGGCGGCGGTCAGCCGGCGGCCGAGGCCAAGGCGGAGGTGCAGCCATGAGCCTGCCCGCCCTGTTCATCCGGCGGCCGGTGGCGGTGACGCTGCTGGCGCTCGGCCTGTCGTTGGCCGGGTTCTTCGCCTATCGCCTGTTGCCGGTGGCGGCGCTGCCGCGCGTCGACTTTCCCACCATTTCGGTCAGCGCCCAGCTGTCCGGCGCCTCGCCCGACACCATGGCGACGGCGGTGGCGACGCCGCTCATCAAGCAGTTCCAGACCATCGCCGGCATCGACACCATTTCGGCGCGTTCGGCGCTCGGCTCGACGTCGATCACCCTGCAATTCGATCTGACGCGCAACATCGACAGCGCCGCCGCCGACGTTCAGTCGGCCATCGACGTCGCCAAGCGCCGTCTGCCCGACAACATGACCACCGATCCGTCGTATCGGAAGGTCAATCCGGCCGATGCGCCCATTCTGATGCTGTCGATCACTAGCCCGACGCTGCCGATGACCGAGCTCGACTCGATCGCCCAGAACATTCTGTCGCCGGCCATCTCGACCATTTCCGGCGTGGCGCAGGCGCAGATCTTCGGCTCGCAGAAATTTGCCGTGCGCGTCGAGGCCGATCCTGACCGGCTGGCGTCGCGCGGCATCGGCCTCGACCAGCTGGCCAGTGCGCTCGCCGCCGCCAACGATCAGTCGCCGATCGGCACGATGGAGAACGCCAGCCAGACCATCACGCTCGACATGCCGACGCAGCTGACGGCGGCGTCCGGCTTCCAGACGCTGATCATCGCCAATCCCAAGGGCGGCGCCGTGCGCCTTTCCGACGTGGCGCGCGTCAACGACGGCGTCGAGAACAACCGTCAGGCCAGCTGGTACGATGGCACGCGGGCCATCACGCTGGCCGTGCAGCGTCAGCCCGACGCCAACACCGTGGCGGTGGTCGACGCCATCAAGGCAGCCTTGCCGTCGATCATGGGGCAGTTGCCGCCGTCGGTGACGGTGTCGATGATGAACGACAACTCAGTGCCGATCCGCGCCGCCGTCGCCGACGTGCAGTTCTCGCTGCTGCTGACCATCGGCCTTGTCATCCTGGTGATCTACCTGTTCCTCGGCAAGCTGGTCACCACGGCCATTCCGGCGGTGGCCGTGCCGCTGTCGATCCTGATCGCCTTCGGCGCCATGTACGCGCTCGGCTATTCGATCGACAACATGTCGCTCCTGGCGCTGACGCTGTCGGTGGGGCTGGTGGTCGACGACGCCATCGTCATGCTCGAAAACATCGTCCACCATATCGAGCAGGGTGAAAAGCCGTTCGAAGCGGCACTCAAGGGATCGTCCGAAGTGACCTCGACCATCGTGTCGATGTCGCTATCGCTGATTGCCGTGTTCCTGCCCATCCTGCTGATGGGCGGCGTCATCGGCCGATTGTTCACCGAGTTCGGCATGGTGGTGTCGCTGGCCATTGCCGCCTCGGCGCTGGTGTCGCTGACGGTAACGCCGGCCTTCGCCGCCCGCCTGCCGGCCGACATCGGGGCACCGACGGCGCGCTGGAGTCCGGCCGGACTGTTCGATCGCGGTTTTGCCGCCGTGACCGCCGGCTATGGCCGCTGCCTTGGCTGGACCATCCGCCACCCGCTGCTGATCGGCCTGCTGTTCCTGGGCACGGTGGCCGGTTCGGCCTACCTCTTCGTCGACCTGCCCAAGAGCTTCCTGCCGCAGGAGGACACCGGTCAGCTGTCGATCTCCACTCAGGCGCGCCAGGACATTTCCTACGAAGCGATGGCGGCGCTGCAGACCCGCGCCGCCGCCGTGGTGGCCAAGGACCCGGCCATCGCCCACGTCGCCGCCATGGCCGGCGGTGGTGGCAACTCGTCGATGAACGCCGGCAGCATGTTCGTGCAGTTGAAGCCGGCCGCCAAGCGCGAACCGCTCGACGTGGTCATTCCGCGGCTGCGCAAGTCGCTTGGCCAGATCGTCGGCCTGACGAGCTACGTCAACGCCGTCCAGAGCTTGCGCCTCGGCGGTCGTTCGACGCAGAGCCAGTATCAGCTGGTGGTTCAGGCGCTCGACGCCGGGCTGCTGCGCGACTGGGCCGGACGGCTGCGAGACGCGCTGGCCGCCGAGCCGGCGCTGTTCACCGACGTGGCGTCGGACCTGCAGAACAACGCCCTGCAGGCCCGCATCGTTGTCGATCGTGATCGGGCCGAGGCGCTCGGCATCACGGCGCAGGCGCTGCGCAAGACGCTCGGCGACGGCTTCGGCGAGCAGTCGGTGGCCACCATCCAGTCGACCGGCGACAGCTACTCGGTCATTCTCGAATATGATCCCAACATCGACTGGTCCAACGACGCACTAACCTCGCTGCGCTTCCGTTCGTCTTCGGGCACGCTGGTGCCGCTGTCGGCGTTCGCCCACATCGAACGGCGCGCCGGCCCGGTGACGGTCAACCAGACCGGTCAGCTCACCTCGATCACCGTGTCGTTCAATCTGCCGCCAAACGTGTCGCTGGGCGATGCCTCGGCCCGCATCGACGCCATCAAACAGGAGATCGGCCTGCCGGCGACGGTGTTCACCTCCTATTCGGGCACGGCGCAGGTGTTCGCCCAGTCGACGGCCAACATGCCGCTGCTCATTCTTGCCGCCATTCTCACCATCTATGTCGTCTTGGGCGTGCTCTACGAGAGCTTCATCCACCCGCTGACCATCCTGTCGGGCCTGCCGTCGGCGGCACTCGGTGCCCTGCTGGCGTTGAAATTCTCCGGCATGGATTTCTCGATCATCGCCCTCATCGGCATCCTGATGCTGATCGGCATCGTCAAGAAGAACGCCATCATGATGGTCGACGTGGCGCTGCAGCTGATGCGCGAGGACGGCAAGGTGGCGCGCGAGGCCATTCACGAGGCGGCGGTGCGACGCTTCCGGCCGATCATGATGACCACTTTCTGCGCCTTGCTCGGCACGCTGCCGATCGCCATCGGCCACGGCGCCAGCGCCGAGCTGCGCCAGCCCCTGGGTATCGCCGTGGTTGGCGGGCTGATGGTCAGTCAGGTGCTGACGCTGTTTATCACGCCGACGATCTTCATCGGGTTCGAGCGGCTACGGACGCTGCTGTCGCGCCGGCCGGTGGAAACGCCGGCGGTCGAGGCGCCGTCGGCGTCCTGAGAGGCGTCAGCCGCGGCCGGGAAAAGCGACGTGGACGGAGACCTGCTCGCGTTCGAGCAGGTCGGCCATCGGCTGCGGCGGCGCGTGGTCGACGAACACGGCGTCGAGCATTGAGACGTGGCCGAGCTTGACCATGGCGCGGCGGCCGAACTTGGAATGGTCGGTGGCCAGGAACACGGTGCGGGCATTGGCGATGATCGTTTGCGCCACCTTGACCTCGCGGAAGTCGAAGTCGAGCAGCGTGCCGTCGAAGTCGATGCCAGAAATGCCGATGATGCCGAAATCGACGCGGAAGTTGTTGATGAAGTCCACCGTTGCCTCGCCGACCACGGCAAGGTCGTCGGGACGGATGCGGCCGCCGGCGATCGAAACTTCGAAGTCCTGCCCCTGCGACAGCAGGATGGCGAGGTTGATGTTGTTGGTGATCACTTTGAGGCCGCGATGGCCGAGCAGGGCACGGGCGACCGCCTCGGTGGTGGTGCCGACGTTGAGGAACAGCGAGGCGCCGTCGGGGATGTGTTCGGCCACCAGGCGGCCGATAGCCGCCTTTTCGGCTGCCATCAGGTTGCGCCGCGTCTCGTATTCCATGTTGTGCGTGTTGGTGACCAGACTGGCGCCGCCGTAGTAGCGGCGCAGAATGCCGAGGTCGCACAGCAGCTTGATGTCGCGGCGGATGGTCTGCGGCGTCACGTCGAAGGCGGCGGTGAGCGCTTCGACCGCCACGAAGCCCTCGGCCCGGGCCCGCTCGACGATTGCCGATTGCCGGGGGTTGAGGCCGGCCGGTCCGGTCTCGGCGGGGTCTGGCGTCGGCAGGATGGGCGATGGCACTTGCGGCATGGCATTGTTCCAGATCGGGGCCGGCGGCGCGGGCAGGATGACGACGTCGAGCCATCATACTCTGGCGTTTGGTGCAACGAAATTGTTCGTTCCGGGAGCCATGACGACGCCAAGCGAACAGGTTCGCACCGGCGGCTGGCGGCGCTTTTGCCGTGAGCGAACGGTACAGCGAACATGGACCGAACATTTCTGACCGGTTCTTACGCTATTATACCGATTTCATCGCTGGCAATCGAATGGTAATGGCTGGCAAATCGATCATAAACGAACTACAAGCGAAAACGTTTGCCATCGATGCCGGACGGCTTCGATCCCGCGCACGCCCATCGAGGAGTCCCGGCATGACGGATCATTTCGGAATGACGCCCCTGCCGGCCAGCGCCGACGTCGTGGTCATCGGTGGCGGGGTCGTCGGCTGTGCCATCGCCCGCGAACTGTCGCGTCACGCGCTGTCGATCGTGGTGATCGAAAGTGCCCCGGATGTTGCCACCGGCACCTCCAAGGCCAACAGCGGTATTCTGCACGCCGGTTTCGACGCCGATGCCGGCACGTGGAAGGCCCGCCTCAATGTGCGCGGCGCGGCGCTCTACAAGGACATCGCCGAGGGGCTGGGCATCGCCCGCCGGGAGACCGGATCGCTGGTGGTGGCCCGGACCGAGGCCGATCGTGCCACGCTCGAAGCGCTGCGGCGGCGCGGCGTCGACAACGGCGTGCCAGGGCTGGAACTGTGGAGCCGCGAGCAGTTGCTCACCCACGAGCCGAACGTGTCGCCGGAGGCGCAAGGGGCGCTGTGGGCGCCGACCGGTGCCGTGGCCTGTCCGTTCCTGGCCACCATCGGCTTTGCCGAGAATGCCATCCGCAACGGGGCTCGCATCGTCACCGAATGCGCCGTCACCGGTTTCGAGCTGGCCGACAAGGCCATCCGGGCGGTGCGGACTACGCGCGGCCGCATCGCCACGCGCTTCGTCGTCAACGCCGCCGGCCTCTATTCGGGCGAGATCGCCCGCTTCGCTGGCGACGACAGCTTCACCATCCGGCCGCGTCGGGGCGAATACATCCTGTTCGACCGCTCGGTCGGGCCGCTGGTCAACACGGTGCTGTTTCCGGCCCCCGACAAGGTGTCGAAAGGCATCCTGGTGTCGCCCACCGTGCACGGCAACACCTTCATCGGCCCCAACGCCCTCGACATCGACGATCCGGGTGACCTCGAGACGACGCCCGAGGGGCTCTCGGGCATCATTGCCGGTGCCCGCCGCATCGTGCCGGGCCTGCCGCTCAACACGGCCATCACCGAGTTTGCCGGTCTCAGAGCAGCGGCCGGCAAGGACTTCGTCATCGGCCCGTCGCCGGCGGCGGCCGGCCTCGTCCACGCCGCCGGCATCCAGTCGCCCGGCCTGACGTCGGCGCCGGCCATTGGTGAGGTGATCGTCGCGATGCTGGGCGAAATGGGGCTCCGGCTGACGCCCAAGGCGGATTTCGTGCCGGTCAATCCGGCGCGGCCGCGCTTCCATGAGCTCGACCGGGCCGGTCAGGCGGCGCTGATTGCCAGCAACCCGCTCTACGGCCGCGTCATCTGCCGCTGCGAGACCATCACCGAGGGCGAGATCGTCGCCGCCATCGCCTCGCCCTGCGGCGCGCGCACCGTCGACGGCGTCAAACGGCGGGTGCGGGCCGGCTCCGGCCGCTGCCAGGGCGGCTTCTGCGGCCCGCGCGTCACCGCCATCCTGGCGCGGGAACTCGGGATCGCCATCACCGACGTACGCAAGGATTCGGCGCAATCCTGGCTGTTCTTCCCGCGCCCCCTGGCCGGCAGCGAGGAGAAGGCCGATGCGTGAGCTTGCCTATGACGTCGTCACCATCGGCGGCGGGCCGGCCGGCATGGCCGCCGCTCTTGGCGCCCGCGCCGCCGGTGCCGAGCGGGTGCTGATCATCGAGCGCGACCGCGAGCTCGGTGGCATCCTGCAGCAGTGCATCCACAACGGCTTCGGCCTCCGCCGTTTCGAGGAAGAGCTGACCGGCCCCGGCTACGCCCACCGTTACATCCGCATGGTCGAGGACGCCGGCATCGACGTCTGGCTCGATACGACGGTGCTGGCGGCCGAGCCGGGCGGCGTCATCACCGCCGTCAGCCCCGAGGCTGGGCTGCAGGTCGTGCGGGCCAAGGCCGTCTGCTACACCATGGGCTGCCGCGAGCGGACGCGCGGCGCCATCCGGACGCCGGGCAGCCGGCCGGCCGGCGTGTTCACGGCCGGCGCCGCCCAGCGCATGGTCAACATGGAAGGTTACCTGCCGGGGCGCGAGGTGGTGATCGTCGGCTCGGGTGACATCGGCCTGATCATGGCCCGCCGCATGACCTTCGAAGGCGTCAAGGTCAAGGCGGTGTTCGAGATCATGCCCTATTCCAACGGCCTGACGCGCAACATCGTGCAGTGCCTCGAGGATTTCGGCATCCCGCTCTACCTCGGCCATTCCGTCACCGCCATCCACGGCAGGGACCGGGTGACCGGCGTCACCGTGTCGCGTGTCAACGAGCGGCTGGAGATCATTGCCGACACCGCCTTCGACGTGGCCTGCGACTGCGTGCTGCTGTCGGTCGGTCTCATTCCCGAAAACGAACTCGGCCGGGCCGCCGGTCTCGTCCTCGATCCCATCACCGGCGGGGCGCTGGTCGACCAGTACCGCCAGACGTCGATCCCCGGCTTCTTCGCCGCCGGCAACGTGCTGCACGTCCACGACCTCGTCGACTGGGTGTCGCAGGAAGCGGAAATCGCCGGTCGCTCGGCGGCGCTCTACGCCAGGGGCGAACTGCCGTCATCCCAGGCGCAACGGCCGGTGACGACGGGCGACGGCATCCGTACCGTGGTGCCGCAACGGCTGTCGCCGTCGCTCGGGACCAAGAAGAGCGAACGCTTCTATTTCCGCGCTTCGCGGCCGATGGGGCCGTCGATCCTGCAGGTCTTCGCCGACGGCGAACGCGTGTTCGAGCGCAAGCTCAGGGTGGTCAAGCCCTCGGAAATGATCGTCGCCGACGTACCGCTGAAGCTGATCGGCACGGCGGCGCAGCTCGCGTTCGCCATCGTGGCGGCGCCCGACGAGGTGGCCGCGGCAGCTGACGAGGAGGAAGCGTCATGCTGAGGCAGGTCCACGCCATCCAGTGCATCGGCTGTCCGGTCGGCTGCGGCGGCGACGTCGTAGTCGAGGACGGCGCGGTGGTCGACATGACCGGCTTCACCTGCGCCAAGGGCCAGGCCTACGCCGCCGAGGAAGTGGTGTCGCCCCGGCGCATGGTGACGACGACGGTGCGGGTCGTCGGCGGCGCGCTGCCGCTGCTGCCGATCATGTCGGCGACGGCCGTACCCAAGGCGGCGATCTTCGACTGCATCGCGCTGCTGCGGTCTGTGGCTGTGCGGGCACCGGTGGTTGAGGGCGATGTCATCGTTGCCAACGCGCTGGGCCTCGGGGTCGACTTCATCGCCACACGCGATATACCGGCGGCAAACGCCAGTCAGGCGAGCTGATTGCTGCTGCGACGCCGGGAGGAGGCGTCGCGGGCGTGGCGGTCGGGGAAGGGGAGGAGACATGTCGGATTACGTCGGCGCGCTCGATCAGGGCACGACCAGCACCCGCTTCATCGTGTTCGACAAGTGGGCGCGCGTCGTCAGCGTCGCCCAGAAGGAGCACGAGCAGATCTATCCGCGGCCGGGCTGGGTGGAACACGATCCGGCCGAGATCCTGCGCCGCGTCGAAGAGGTGATCGGCACGGCCATGGCAGCCAAGGGGCTGCGGGCCGAAGATCTCGCCGCCATCGGCATCACCAACCAGCGCGAAACCGCCGTGGTGTGGAGCCGGAGCACCGGCAAGCCGGTCAGCAACGCCATCGTCTGGCAGGATACCCGCGTCGCCGAGCTGGTGACGGCGTTCGCCGCCGACGGTGGTCAGGACCGCTATCGCGTCAAGACCGGTCTGCCGCTCGCCACCTATTTCTCCGGCCTCAAGATCCGCTGGATTCTCGACAACGTCGAGGGCGCGCGCGCCGCCGCCGCGGCGGGCGAGCTGCTGTTCGGCACCATGGACAGTTTTCTCGTCTGGCACCTCACCGGCGGTCTGGCCGGCGGCCGGCACGTCACCGACGTCACCAACGCCAGCCGCACCCAGCTCATGAACCTCGCCAGTCTCGACTGGGACGACGATATTCTGGCCGAGTTCGACATTCCCCGGTCGATGCTGCCCGAAATCCGGTCGAGTTCCGAGGTCTACGGTCCGGCGGTGTTGCCGGCGGTAGCCGGCGTGCCGCTGGCCGGTATTCTCGGCGACCAGCAGGCGGCGCTGTTCGGTCAGGCCTGCTTCCGGGCGGGCGAGGCCAAGAACACCTACGGTACCGGCTGCTTCCTGCTGATGAACACCGGCGAAAAAATCGTACCGTCCAAGTGCGGCCTGCTGACGACACTTGCCTACAAGCTCGGTGACCGGCCGGCGGTGTACGCGCTTGAAGGTTCGGTGGCCATCACCGGCGCGCTGGTGCAGTGGCTGCGTGACAATCTCAACCTGATCGAGACGTCGGCCGACATCGAGACCCTGGCCCTCAGCGTCGACGACAACGGCGGCGTCTATTTCGTGCCGGCGTTCTCCGGCCTTTACGCCCCCTACTGGAAGGACAGCGCCCGCGGCGTCATCGCCGGGCTGACGCGCTTCGTCAACAAGGGGCACATCGCCCGCGCCGTGCTGGAGGCGACGGCCTTTCAGGTGGCCGAGGCGCTGGAGGCCATGGAGACCGACAGCGGCATCGCGCTCGCCAATTTGCGCACCGATGGCGGCATGGTGCACAATCAGCTGCTGATGCAGTTCCAGGCCGACATTCTCGACAAGCCGGTGGTGCGGCCAGTGGTGCAGGAGACGACGGCGCTGGGTGCCGCTTACGCGGCGGGGCTGGCCGTCGGCTTCTTCTCCGACACCGACGAACTGGTCGCCAACTGGGCCGAGGATCGCCGCTGGACGCCGGCCATGGCGGCGGCGGAACGGTCGCGGCTGATCCATTTCTGGAAGAAGGCGGTGACGCGGACCTTCGACTGGGTCGAATAGGGCGCCGTTCAGGGGAAATAGACGAGCCGGCGGGCGCTGCCGAAGCCGGCGAGCGCGGCCAGCGGCAGGTTGTGGCGACGGCCGAGCGTGACGAGCAGGGCGTAGGCGAGGGCCGGCAGGGCGAGGCCGCACAGCGTGTAGGCCATCACCATGGCGGTCATGCTGGTCGAGCCGGCAGCGGCGAGCGCCAGGCGGACGATGGTGCCGACGACGGTGTGGGCGAGATAGATGGCGAGCGAGGCTTCGCCCAGGAAGGCGATGAGACGCTGCGGCAGGCTGCGAGCCGGTGGGGCGAAGGAGGTCAGCGTCATGACCGTGACGATGGGCGCCAGCGCCACCAGGAAGCGCAACAGGTTCGGGGCCTGCTCGTTGACGGTCGGCACGCGGTAGAGAATGGTCACCCAGACCACGGCGCCGAGGGCGGCGAGGCCGAGGCGCGGGGCCTTGCCCATCGCCGGCAGGCGGTCGGCGGCCAGACAGGTGCCGAGACCATAGAAGCTGCCCCAGAAGCAGGTCCAGACCAGGAAGTTGGTCAGGCCGGCAAAACTCTGCACGACGATGACGACCAGCGGCACCACGACGACGAGCGGGCGCACGAACGGTCGGTTGGCGAGCTCGACCAGCAGCCAGATCAGCCGGATCACCAGCAGCACATGCAGGAACCACAGGTGGTCGACCGGGTTGAACAGCAGGATGGCGGCGATGTCGCCGAGGTGCGGCACGTGGTTGGCGACCCCCGAGAACAGGCTCTTGAGGCCGACGATGATCAGCGTCCAGACGACGTAGGGGTAGAGGACGGTGCGGATCAGCGACCGGGTCATGGCCTGCGGCGCATGCGCCGAACTCAGGCGCTGCGACATGCCGGCCAGAAAGAAGAACAGCGGGATATGAAAGGTGTAGATGGCCGATAGCGTGGTGTCGATGGACGTGCCGGACGGGCCGCCGCCATCATGCTCGATCGAGCCGAAGGCATGGCCGAACACCACCAGGGCTATGCCAAGGGCACGAGCGTCATCGAGATAGGCCAGTCTTGCTGCCGCCATCGTGCTCTCATCGGTCGCGGGGTCCAATCTGTACGCAGCATACCAACAATGGGTTGCCGATGTATGAGCGCCGGCTTCAGCGCAGGCCGAGGGCGGTGGCGATCTCCGGCTCGACGGCGAGCGTGGCAGGATCGCCGATGATCGAGAACGACTGGTTCGGCTGGGTGAGGCCGGCGGTGTAGACGGCCCAGGCAAAGCCGTGCGCCTCGGCGGCCTGACGCATCGCCGCCAGGATGGCCGCCCGCGTATCGAGGGCAACGTGGTCCTGGAAGACGCCGAACTCGCCAAGCAGCAGGCGGTTCGCCGCGATGCCATGGTCGGTCGCCCAGCCGGCGGCGCGACCGAAGGCGGCGTCGATGGTATCTGGACCGTACTTGGCGGCCCGGAAGGCGGTCATGGTCTCGTCGACCTTGGCGTAGAGCGCCGCCCGGGCGCTGGCCGCGCTCACCTCGGCGTCGATGGCCGCGCGGGCGCGCAGGCGCAGCCGCTCTTCGAGGCCGAAGTCGAGGCGATAGGCGGGGAAGGGCAGACCGACGAGGAAGTGGCGGGCGTCGCTTTCCCACGGCAGGCCGGAATGGGTGATCTCGTAGGGTTCGTAATAGTGGAAGGACCAGATGACGTTGGCGTCGTCGGTGATCTTGCCGGGATCGAGGCGCATGAGGCCGTCGATGTCGCCACCGCGAGCGCCGGACAGAATCAGTGGCAACTGCGGCGCGGCGGCGCGGGCGGCGGCGTGCAGCGTCCTGAGCTGTTCCGGCCAGCGGTCGGTCAGGGCGAGATGCGAGAACCAGTCCTGATCGGGTTCGTTCATCACTTCGAGCGCGGTACGGTCGGCCGGCAGCGTGGCGAGGCGGCCGGCGACCTTGCCGACCAGTGCCGTGTAGCGGGCAAAGCCTTCGGGTTTCTTGACGTCGCCGGTGCCGAGCACCCAGTGCAGGCCGTTCGGCCGGTCATCCATGTCGGGCACGAGATGGAGATCGACGATGACTTTGAAGTCGGCCGCCTGGAGGCGACGCGTGGCGGTAAGGACAGCATCGAGCAGTTTGTTGCCGTCGGCCTCGATCCAGAAGAACGGCGAGGGATCGACGTTGAGGCGGACGAAATCGAAGCCCTGGGCGCGCAGACGGGCGAGCTGGGTGTCGGTGATCGCCTTCGACCAGTCGGGGAAGTTCGTCCGGTCGTAGTCGGCGGCGACGAAGGCGCTGCGGCTCGTCCAGTGCTGCCAGAGCTCGAAGTTGACGCCACGCCGGAGCTCGATGGCGCTGGCGGAGAATCCGGCGCATACGGCGAGCGCGGCGAGGCCGAGACGGATGGCAAAACGGAACGGCGACATCAAAGCCCCTTTGGGACAGGCCGGCGTCAGGTTGGCTTGGCCCAGGTTTGCGCCAGCACGCGCAGCCAGTTGCGGCGGCAGATCTTGTCCAGTTCCTCGTCACCATAGCCGGCGTTGCGCAGCGCGGCGACGAGATTTTGCGTGCCGGCGGCATCGCCGATGCCCTCGGGCACGGTGGCGCCGTCGAAGTCCGAGCCAAGACCGACGCCGTCGATGCCCACGCGTTCAACCAGATAGTCGATATGGCGGACCATGTCGGCGAGCGGTGTGCGGGCGTCGTCGAGACCGTCGGCGCGCAGGAAGACGGTGGCATAGTTGAGCCCGACGATGCCGCCGCTCTCGGCGATGGCATCGAGCTGGCGGTCGGTCAGGTTGCGGGACGCGGGCGTCAGGGCATGGACGTTGGAATGGCTGGCGACGATCGGCTGGTCGGTGACGCCAGCGATGTCCCAGAAGCCCGCCTCGGTGATGTGCGAGACGTCAACGACGATGCCGAGGCGGTTGCACTGCCGCACCAGGCGGAAACCGGCCTCGGTGAGGCCGGGACCGGTGTCGGGGCTCGAGGGAAAGGCGAAGGGCACGCCGTGGCCGAAGGCGTTGGGCCGGCTCCAAACCGGGCCGAGCGAGCGCAGGCCAGCGGCGTGAAGCACCGTCAGGGCGTCGAGGTCGGGGTCGAGTGCCTCGCAGCCCTCCATGTGGAGGACGGCGGCGAACAGCTCGGCGGCGCAGGCGGCTTCGATGTCGGCGACGGAGCGGCAAAGACGCCAGGCCCCAGCCCGGTCGAGCCGGAGTGCAATGGCGGCTATGGCCAGCGCCGCCTGCAGCGCCGCGGCGGGATCGAGCGGGTTTGGCAACGGCAGGCGGAACGGCGGCTGGCGTTCGGGCGGCGGACCGATGTGCGCCGACGGCAGGAAGATGGCGCAGAGGCCGCCGACGAGGCCGCCCGCCTTGGCGCGCGGACCGTCGATATGGCCGACGGGCACGCCGCTCACGAATTCTTGCACCGGGTCGGTGCCGCTGCGGGCATGCTGCCACAGACGCAGCAGGACGTCGTTGTGCCCGTCAAAAACCGGTTGGATCAATGGATTGCCCCTTGCCGCTGCGAGAGATTTCCGAGCCGTGCGGCCGGTCGATGTCAGCGTGGCGGCAGACGCCGCAGGCTGGCTGGATGAGCAAGAGGTAGCCGCCGGCGCCGCGGCGGTCAACGGTTGCCGTGATGCCGCGACCGGGGTGGCTGGAATTCGCCGGCCGGACGACTTATCGTGCCGATCGGTTTCACGCCCCGCGACCTACGCGAAAGACCCACTCATGACCGTGCTACAGACGCCCGCCGCGCTGGGGGAAGACGACAAGCGCCGCATCGTCATCGCCGCGCTGCTCGCCATGTTCCTGGCGGCACTCGACCAGACGATCGTTGCCCCGGCGCTGCCGGTGATCGGCCGTCAGCTTGGCGATGCCGGCTGGGTTTCCTGGGTGATTTCGGCCTATCTCCTGACCTCGACGACGGTGACCCCGCTTTACGGCAAGCTCGCCGACCTGCGGGGGCGGCGGCGGATGCTGTACATCGCCGTGGCGGTGTTCCTGATCGGGTCGGTGGTGGCGGCGCTCGCCCCGTCGATGGCGGTGCTGATCGTTGGCCGGGCGGTGCAGGGCGTTGGCGGCGGCGGCCTGCTGTCCATCGTCCAGACCATCATCGGCGATGTGGCGCCGCCGCGCGAGCGCAGCAAGTACATGGTCTACATCGCCAGCGTCTGGGCGACGTCGAGCCTCGGCGGACCAGTGGTCGGCGGTCTGCTCGCCGAATACGTCCACTGGTCGGCGATCTTCTGGATCAACCTGCCGATCGGTGCCGTGGCCATCGTCCTGTCGCTGAAGCCGCTTGGCAAGCTGCCGTTCCGACGCCAGCCGCACCGGCTCGACATGACCGGTTCGGCGCTCATTTCGCTGGCCACCGTGGCCTTTCTGCTGGCGCTGACGCTGGGCGGGGCGAGCTACCCCTGGGCGTCGCCGCTGATCATCGGGCTGATCGTCGCCTCGGCGGGGCTCTACGCCGGCTTCGTCTGGTCGCAGGCCAGGCTGCCCGAGCCCTTGCTGCCGCCGCGCGTTACGACCGACGGCGTCATCGCCCGGGCCGGCGGCGCCAGCTTCCTGGCGTCGGCGAGTTTTCTCGGCATCACCGTCTTCTATCCGATGGCGCTGCAGTTCGTCGGGGGCCTCAATCCGTCGGCGGCCGGCTTCTCCATGGTGGCGCTGATGGCCGGTTCGGTGGTGGGATCGAACCTGTCGGGCCGCATCCTGCGCCGCGGCAAGCGCTACAAGCCAGCGCCGGTGGCCGGCGCGGTGCTGTCCATCGTTTGCCTGACGCTTCTGGCCTTCGTCTTCGACACGGCACCGTTCGCCGTCGGCGAAGCGATCATCGCCATCGCCGGCTTCGGCTTTGGCACGCTGTTTCCCGTGGCCATGGTGGCGGTGCAGAACGCGGCGCAGCCGCGCGATCTCGGCACGGCAACGGCGGCGCTGGCCTTCGTCCGCTCGCTGGGCGGCGTCATCGCCATCGCTATCTTTGGCGCCATCCTGGCCACCGCCGGACTTGGCGCACACATGAACGGTGGCGGCGGCTTGCCGGATGTGGCGCGAGCCGACATCGTCGCCGCTTTCCGCTGGCTGTACCTGACAGCGGCGGCCATCCAGATCGGCACGCTGGTGCTGTTGCTGGGGCTGGAAGAGCGGCCGTTGCGCGGCCAGCCGCCGAGTTGAAGCGGCCAGGACTTGCGTTCGCCGGTCACGAATGGTGGAATGGAACGATTCAACGTGGCCGCTGTTGAGTTTGGCCACACGCTTATCTACATGCCCAACCGGACGGTCTCTCGCGGATCGCCCGGTCCCGTCCGAAAATCCGAGGTTATCCGTTGAGTGATCCTTCCGAACTGGCGCTGCGGCTGCCATCCCCCGAGCGACTGGCGCTGTTTCTCGACATCGACGGCACGCTGATCGAGGCGCATTTCGGCGAGCGGCGGCGCGGGCTTGACGAGGACCGGCTGGCGGTGCTGTCGCGATTGCACGATCTGCTTGGCGGTGCCCTGGCCGTCATCACCGGCCGGTCGATAGAGACCGGCGACATGGAATTCGGCTCGCTGGTGCTGCCGATGGCCGGCATTCAGGGCGCCGATCGCCGCTATGGCGACGGCCGGCGCGTGTCGCCGGTCCAGACGCCGGACGAGCGCCGGTCGCTGGAAGAGGTGGCCGAGGCGGTGAGCACCGCTTATCCGGCCGTGCACGTCTACTGGAAGGTCGGTGCCATGGCGCTGGTGCACCGGGGCGAAGACCAGTCGGTGTTCGACGGCTTGCACGCGCTTGTCGACAGCCTGCTCGCCCCCTCGCTGACGGCCATCGCCGGTCGCGGCTGCATCGACATCGGCCCGGCCGATGCCAACAAGGGCGTGGCGCTCAAGGCGTTCATGAGCGAAAGCCCGTTCCTCGGTCGCGTGCCGGTGCACATCGGCGACGACATGCCGGATGCGCCGGCCTTCGCGGCGGCACGCGAACTCGGCGGCTTCGGCATCGCCGTCGACCGCAACGTCGCCGGCGTCGATCGCTACATCGGCACGCCGACCGACACCTGGACGTTGTTCGACACCTATCTCAGTCGCTGGGGCAGCTGAGCTCAGGCGAGCGCCAGGCGGATATAGGTGGTGTCGTCGAAGAAGCGGGCATCGGGCGGGAACGGCCGCGATCCCGTGACGCGCTCGATCATCAGCGGATCGTCGCGGCGGACGGTGTCGATGGCCTCTAGGCCCTGATCGAGCGTGGCGGCCGGATCGAGAAAACCGTCCGAGCACAGCACGACGGTGCGGACGCCGACGGTGGACTGCACTTCGACGAAGCGGGACGGCACCGGCTTGCCGCAAAGGGCGCCGTAGGCCAGCGGATCGGCGCTGTCGACGTTGAGAAACGCGTGCTGCAGGCTGACGAGCGGCATGAACGGCTGTTCCAGCGTCTTGATACGTCGCTCCGCCTCGACCGAACTCAGACCCAGCCTGAGGCGCGCCTTCACCACGGCGCAGCGGAAGGCGTAGGACACCTTGTCGACGTCCTTTTCGCCGGCAAAGACGCGGTCGTCGAGACGGAAGTGGCAGTCGCCGATGCGCCAGACCTCCTGCCGGGCGACGCTCCAGACGACCACGGCCGCCGACGGGCGCATGCGGCTGTCGTCGGGCCAGGCGCCGATGCGGGCCGCCAGCGCCTCGGAGGCGCGGCGGGCGAAGTCGCCGGCCGTCGTATCGGCGGGCAGGGTGCGGACGACGGTCTCCACCGTCTCGGCGGCGACGATGCCACCCGGCCGGCCATCGATCGGTCCGGAGGAGGTGGCACCGTCGATCACCGCCACGAAGTCGGCGGTGGTCACCAGCCGGTCTTCCTTGAGCGCTTCAGAGCCCTTGCCGGAGGCACAGAGCGCTTCGACGATGCGGTACGGCTGGACGGCGGACATGACAAATCTCCTCGCGAGGGCTTGAGCCTCCGCCCTGGCGGGTCGGCGCAGCGACGGCTGGGCGCCGTCAGTTTGCCTTGCCGGAAATCTTGGGCAGGAATTCGGCGCCGTGCTTCTGCCAGAAGGCGAACAGCGCCTCGGAAGAGGGCATCAGCCGCTTGTCCTTGCGCCGCACCACGTACCACGTCTTGATAATCGGCAAGCCGGTAACGTCGAGGATGACCAGACGGCCGGCCGCCAGTTCGTTGGCGATGGTGTGCGAGGAAATGAAGGAGATGCCGAGACCGGCCATGACGGCCTGCTTGATGGTCTCGTTGGAGCCCATTTCGAACTCGCGCAGCTCGCGGCCGCCGGTGTACTGGGCCATCAGCTTGTTGAAGCTGTTGCGCGTGCCCGAGTTGAGCTCGCGCACCAGGAAGGTCTCGCCGACCAGCGAGCGCGGGTCGATGTTGCGGACGTGGGCGAGCGGATGGTCGGGCGAGGCGATCATCACCTGCGGATGGCTGCCGATGGCCATGGCTTCGACCTCGAACTCGGTCGGGGGCGAGCCCATGATGGCCAGGTCGATCTCGTAGTTGCGCAAGGCGAGAATTGTTTCGTCACGGTTGCCGACCTTGAGGTCGATGTCGACCTTGGGCCGTTCCTTGCGGAAGGCGGCGATGGCGGTGGGGGCGAAATAGCGGGCAGTGGAAACGACGCCGATGGCGATGCGGCCCGAGCCGGCTTCGCGCATCTCGGCGAGGGCGCTGGAGCACTCGTTGAGCAGGGCTTCGATGCGGGCCAGTGTGTCGGCGATCTCGGCGCCGGCCGAGGTGGCGATGTAGCGGTCGCCGACGCGTTCGAGCAGCGGCAGGCCAACCAGATCTTCGAGCGCCTTCACCTGGGCGGTGATGGCCGGCGGCGTGACGTTCATCGCTTGCGATGCGGCGGTCACCGTGCCCGTCTTGATGACTGCGGAGAGAAACCGCAGTTGCTTGAGCGTGGTGTGTCGCATCAGCACGGAGATGCCCTTTCGTTGATTGCCGACCGGCTGGCGGTCGCTAGGCCACGGCGAACGTTCGATGGCGCGGCATTGTGCGGATCGACCGAAGCTAGGGCAATAGACATTCTGTCAGGGGGCGGCAACCGCATCGCTACGGACACGAGGCGACAAAGGCTTGAATTGCCTGACAATGCACCATTGGATACCAATCGCGGGCGTGGCGAGGCCTGCCGAATTCAGCCGGGCGTGGCGTTTCGGTCGCTGCCGCGCCGCTCCTCGGCCACGGCCACGGCCAGTGCCATGACCAGCGTCATGGTGGCGGCCATGGTGCGGAAGCCCTCGAAGTCATTTTCGACGATCTCGAACCAGACACCGTTTTCCGAGACCAGCGGGCTGAACGGGCTGTCGGTGATGATGATCAACGGCGTGCCCTGACGCGTCAGTTGGCGGCTGTACTCGACGGTGGTTGGGGCATAAGGCGTGAAGCTGACAACGACGGCGGCATCGCGCGGGCCGGCGAAACTCAGCGTTTCGCGATCGGTGCCGCCGGGCGAGCCGATCAGCACCGAGCGGACACGCAGCTTGCCGAACACGTAGTTGAGGTAGGCGGAAATGGGGTGGGAACGGCGCTGGCCGACGAGATAGACGGTGTCGGCTTGGGCGAGCAGCCGGGCGGCGGCGTCCATCTTGACGATGTCGACCCGTTCGACCAGCCGTTCGAGCGAACGGCGGGCGGCACCGCAGAAGCCTTCGATGAGCGCGCCCGGCGACGGTATGCCGGCGGCGTGGCTGTCGAGGGAGGTGAGACGTTCGTCGTAGTTGGCCGGCCGGTTGCGCAGCCGCTCCTGAAAGACCGCCTGCAGGTCGCTGAAACCATCGTAGCCGAGCGCCTTGGCGAAGCGAATCAGCGTCGACGGCTGGACTTCGGCTGCCTCGGCGATGCGGGCCACGGTGCCGAAGGCCATGTCGTCGGGGTAGTCGATGGCGTAGGCGGCAACCTGCGCCAGCCGCTTGGGCAGCTTGGAACGATTGGTGACGATGAGGTCGCGCAGTTCGCGGAATGCGCGCGGGGGAAGCGCTGCTGCGTCGTCTTCGGCCATGCCTGCCTTCTCCTCGATCCGGCGGCCGCCGCTAGCGGGCCGCCGATTGCATCACCTCGTTGAGGCCGCGCGTGGCATCGCGGTTGCCGGTTGCCGCCACCGCTCGGAAGATGCGTTCGGCGTCGGACGTGCGGCCGAGCCGGAAGTAAGCATAGCCGCGCAACACCATGAGGTCGACAGGTTCGTCCCTGAGGGCGGCGCGCTGGTCGAGGTAGAGGATGGTTTCGCGGAAGCGCTTGCCGTTGAAGGCGGCGACGGCGCGGTCGCCGAGGATGGCAATCTGCAGCTCGGCCGCCTGGGCGGGTGGCAGCGGCGTGCCGGTGGCGGCGAGCGCCGCTTCGTTGATCAGACCCAGCCGCAGGTAGGCAAGCGCCTTGCCGCGTGCCGCCTGCTGGCGATCGCCGAGGTGCGGGCTTGCCGCCGCCGCCTCGAAGCTGGCGATGGCGGCAGCGGGACGCTTGAGCTCCATGAGGCACCAGCCCTGGCTGAGGGCCGAGGCGGCCTTGCCCCCGACGGCGGCGTGGGCGCAACCCGGCGCCGCGGCGGCAAGGCGGGGCGTCTGCGCGGTGGCCGGTCGCGGCGGCGCCACGGTCGGCGTGGTGATCGGGCCGTAGGCGAGGGGCGCGGCGACGGGCGGCGTGGCCGTGGGAAGCGGGGCCGGCCGTGGTGGCGGCGGCTGGGCGGCGACGGCGTGGCCGACGGCGGCGATGCGCGGTGAACGGCTGGCCCAGGCGGCCTGCACGCTGGCAAGGCCCCCCTTGTCCTTGAGATCGAGGTCGGTGACGGCGAGGCCATAGGCCGACGGTTCATCGTCCGGCTTGAAGGTCAGCGCTGTTTCAAACCATTGTCGGGCCAGCGGCATGGCGCCGAAGGCGCGGGCGTACCAGCCGAACTGCTGGGCCGTGGCGGCGTCGCGACGGGCGAGGACGACATCGGCGATGCGCTTCAGCACGTTGGCGTCGATGGCTTCGACCGGTGTCTTGGCGATGAGGCTGGCCGTGGCGGCGAGATAGGTGGCCATGGCGTCGGCCGAGGTGTCGCGCCAGCCATACATGATGGCTTCGGCCTCGAGGAACTTGCCCTCGGCGATGCGAACGAGCGCCAGTCCTTGCGAGGCCGACGCCGAATCGGCGCGGGCCCGGGCGGCGGCGAAATAGCGGCCGGCGTCGGGCGACTTGTCGCGCAGCCAGAGATACCAGCCGTAGAGCAGCGCGTCCTCGGCCTTGCCGGAGCTGTCGGCCAGCCGGTGCGCCCGATCGACGTAGGCCGGATCGATCACCAGCGAGGTGTCGGCATCGGCGGCGCCGACGTAGCGGCGGGCGAGATCGTCGCGCAGGCTGTCGAACTCGCCGTTGCGTTCGAGGGCGAGCAGGGGTTGCATGGCGCCATAGGAGAGCAGGCCGGCTGCCTTCTGCACCGTTGCCTTGCGCACGGCGGCGTCATCGCAGTTCTTGAGGAGGTAGCCGTAGACGTCACCGCCACGGTCGCCACGGTCGCTGCGGATGAACGATTCGGCGACGTCCCACAGCACTTCCGGTTCGGCGCAGGTCAACAGGCCCGGGCTCGTCGCGGCGATCTCGACGACGGTGGCATATTGCTTGCCGCCGAATGCGGCGAGCAGGCGCTGGCGGGCCTCGGCGTCGGTGAGCTGGGCGAGGAGATTGGCCGGCACCTGCCAGCCCGGCTCGGCGGCCTGGCGCTTGGCGATGGCCTGGCGCAGTTCGCTGTACTTGCCGTCGCCGTAAAGCTGCCACATGGCGTCGAGCGCCTTGTCGGCAGTGCCGGCGGTCAGCGGATCGGCGGGGGGCACCCACGATGGATAGAGCGCCTTGAGACGGGCGATTTCGGTCTTGAGGCGTTCGGTGTCGCCCTGACGGGCGAAGTAGCGCAGGGCGCTGAGGTCGACGTTCGGCTCCTCCGCCGGGGCCTTGACGGCCGGCGGCGGGGTGGTGGCCTCGGCGATCTGTAGCAGATCGGCGGCGCTGTCGTCGGCGCGGGCGGCGACCGTCAGGGCCAGCGCGGCGGTGGCGGCAAGCAGGAATGGCCGGAGTTTCAGGGGCATCAGTCGCGCCTCCCGAAGCGGTTGTGCATCGCGGTGGTGGTGGCGGCCAGCAGTACGGCGAAGACCAGCACCAGACCGACGAAGGCAAGCAGGTTCGACGACAGCCAGTTGGCGGCGATGAGGCGTAGATTGGCCAGCCCCGACGTGCCGACGCCGACAAAGCGCGTCGGCAAGCTGGCGCTGTCCATGCGATCGGCGGCGGGAGCGTAGGCCGAGACATAGCCGGACAGGCGCTGCCAGTTGGCCTCGCGCGTCAGCGTTTCGACGCCGTCGACGAGATGGGCGCCGTCGGGCGTGGTGACCAGCAGCCAGTCGGCGTCGCCGGCCGGGTTGTCGCCGGCGGCGGCCAGTACGCTGGTCGAGGGATCGGGCAGGAAGGCCGGCGGCACGCCGGCAGCCAGATGCCAGCCGGTCGATGACAGGTCGAAGTTCGATCGCACCCAGGCAACAGCCCGCATCAGCGGATTGCCGTTGTCGGCGGCGAGGCGGTCGCGCCAGCCGTTGAGGGTGGCGGCTGGCGTCGTCGCGCCGGTGGGGGCCCCGGACGGCCAGCGGCTGGCGACATCGGCGGCGATGTTGAACCGAACCAGCACGTCGGGCGGCAGGTGGTCGGCGGCCGCGATCAGCACGGCCGGGCCGGCGGCGATGCCAGTCAGCGCCGTAGTCGGCTGCACATCGATGGGACGACCGGCCTTGAGCGCCAGTTTGCCGAGGAGCGTGCCGGCCGCCGACAGCGTGTCGGTGCCGATGTGATCGAGGTAGAGCGCCACCGGCCGATCGCCAGTGGCAAGGGGATAGCCGATGGCGGTCAGCGCGGCGAGGTCGGGCCGTTGGCCGGCGCGGGCAAAACGCGGAATGTCGATGCTGGTGGTGTCGAACAGGGCGAAACGCGGCGCGGCGGTGGCGGTGGCGCCGGGCAGGCAGGCGGCGTCGGCGGCGGTGGCGAGGTCGGCCTCGAAGGTCAGGCGATTGAGGCCGGGGCGCAGGTGACGCATGGTGACGCGCACCGGCAGGCTTTTGAGGATCGAACCGCCGACGGCGTTGATGGGCACCGACGAGGCGATGTGGCCGTTGACGTAGATGTTGAACCGGCTGCCGGCGCGCACCTCCGGAGAGAAGGCGGCGTCGAGGCGCACGATCATTTCGCCGTAGGCGTTGGCGTAGAAGTCGCCTGGCAGCGCGAAGGCGACATCGGCGTGGAACTGGCGGCCGGAGAACTCTTCCGTCCGCAAGCCGAGCTCGGCCAGCGACAATTGGCGGTCGCCGGTCACCAGCGGCGCGTCGGGCGCCTGCCAGGCGGCGGTTGCGAGGGAGGCGGCATCGCCCTGTGCCGACGCCGGCAACAGACCGCTCACCAGGCTGGCGATGGCGCCCCAGTCCGGTCCGACGATGGCCAGCACCATGGCGCCGCCGTGGGGCACCAGGCCGATGAACGGCTTGTCGGCGCTCGAGGCCGGGAGGTTCGGCAGCAGCGCGGCCACCTCGGCCGGCGTGCCAACGACGAGCGCCAGTTGACCCGGCGCGGCCGGCGGCAGCGTGTCCTTGACGAAGCTCACCGCCTGGCGCGGCATGGCGGCGGCAAGGCTGAGCGCCTGCGACAGGCGCAGCAGCGGCGCGACGGCGGCGGGCTGATCGAGGGCGGGCGCCAGGATGGTGAAGCGGCTGACACCGTTCGCGTCGACGCCGACGGCCCTGATGGCGTCGAGGCTGTTGTCGGCGCCGCCGTTGGCCGGCTCAAGGAACGACGTTGCCGGGTCGAGGCGGGTCCAGAGTTCGTACGTCGAGGCGATGGTGCAATCGGTGCGGTGGCGCTGCTTTGCCGTGACGGCGAAGCGGTTGGGTCCGGACTTGAGCAGGCCGGGCGGCAGGGTGAGACGCAGCGTCGCCGGCTTTTCGACGGCCTGGATGGCCTCGCTGGCCAGTTGCTGGTCGTTGACGGTGACGGTGAGCGTCGACAGCTCCGGTGCCACCATGACGGCGTTGCTGTAGCCGAGCGACAGCACCGTCGCCGAGGCGGCAGTGGCGGCGTCGAGGTTGAGCGACCAGACGCGCCGGTCGGTCTCGCCGGACAACGTCGTCTCTCCGGTCGGCAGGATGTAGTGCCGGCTCGGCGGTGGCGTCTCGACGGGGGTGGCGATGGTGACGGGCCTTGCCGGCGCGGTGGCCTCGGGCGTTACCGACTGGCGTTCGCCGCTCATGTCGAAGGGGGCGGTCTCGGCGAGGGCGATGCTCGGCACCAGGAGGAGCGGCAGCAGCAGGGCCAGGCGCTTCATGGCGACTTCCCCCCGAAAGGCCGCGGTCGGGACGGTTCGCCACCACGCCGGCTGATCTGGTAGCCGAGGCCGCGCAGCATCTGGTAGAGGGCCAGCGATACGAACCAGATGGTACCGCGCACCACGCCGGGGTTGTGCCGCCGGCTGGCCTGGAAGCTGGTCCACAGCTCCGAATTGGCGAAGATCAGGTCGGCGATGGCGCGGCGGTGCTGCGGCTCGGTCGGCTTGTACTCACAGCCGACGATGAACAGGTTGTTGCCCTGGGCGTGGCAGCGGCGCACCGCCACCGGCACGCTGATGTCGTCGGCGCCGTCGTGGACGCGGAAGCGGATTTCGCCGGTCGAGCCGGCCGGCGCCTCGAAGGCGCCCTGATGGAAGACGTGCAGACCGGCGCCCATGGTCGAGACGTTGGCGAGCGAGGCCTCGTACCAGATGTCGCCGAGGCGGAACTCGCAGCGGCGGTTGACGGCGACGCGGCGCGACGCCTGACGGTCGGCGCGTTCGGAGACGACGCCGAGGGCGCAGCCGGCCAGCACCAGATTGAGGAGGTTCCAGCCGCCGACCACCACGGCCACGTCGGCGTTGTAGGGTTCGGTGTAAAGCCGCCAGACGGTGGCGATGACACCGCCGACCAGCAGGGCGAAGATGACGAAGAACGGCGTGCCGATTTCCGACAGCCGGCTTGAATCGATGGCTTCGTCCTTGGCGGTGACGCGGAAGGTCGGCTTGCGCGGGTTGAACCACACCGAGACGATGGCCGGCAACAGGTGCGGCGACTGGGCATATTCGTAGAGCTCGGAGATCCACGGCCAGCGGAACGAACCATAGAGGTAGTTCTGCAGCATCAGGTTGGCCATCATGTAGGTCATGATGTAGGCCAAGAACTCGGTGCCGGAGGCCGAGAAGATCTCGAGACCGAGGAACAGATAGCAGAGCGGCGCCAGCAGGAAGATCATCCGCGACAGCGGGAACAGCCAGAACAGCGTCGACGACATGTAGCAGAGACGCTGGGCCAGCGTCAGGCCGCGCTTCAGTGGCGGGAAGTGGAACATCAGGATCTGCATCATGCCCTGCGCCCAACGGCTGCGCTGGCCGATGAAGCTGGCGAAGGTGGCTGGCTGCAGGCCGGCGATCAGCGGCTTGTCGACGTAGACGGAGGTGCCGCCGGCGGCGTGCAGCGCCAGCGCCGTCTCGCAGTCCTCGGTGATCGACGAGCCCTTGAAGCCATGGGTGGTGGCCAACGCCGCCCGGCGCAGCACGGCGGCCGAACCGCAGAAGAAGGCGGCGTTCCATTTGTCGAGGCCGCGCTGGATGATGCCGTAGAACATCTCGTTCTCGCTCGGCATGAAGTCGAAGGTTCTGAGGTTGCGTTCGAGCGGGTCGGGATTGATGAAGAAGTGTGGCGTCTGGACCAGGAACAGCTTGTCGTCCTGTTCGAAATAGCCGGTGGTCTCGCGCAGGAACTCGCGGGCTGGGGCATGGTCGGCATCGAAGACGGCGATCAGTTCGCCGGACGAGTGCTCAAGGCCGTAGTTGAGGTTGCCAGCCTTGGCGTGCTCGTTGCGCGGCCGGGCAAGATAATGGACGCCGAGCTCCTGGCAGAGCGCGGATAGTTCGGCGCGCCGGGCGATGGCGGTGCGCGAGACCAGCAGGTCGGCGGACTGGCATTTCTGGTCGGTGCCGCCGTCGTCGAGCAGCCAGACGTTCAGCCTGTCGCCGGGGTAGTCGAGCGCCTTGGCGGCGGCGAGCGTGTTGGCAAGCAGGCCAGCGTCTTCGTTGTAGGTCGGCACGAAGATGTCGACGCTCGGCCAGCGCGTCGGCTTTGGCGCCTCGCGCGGCTTGAGCGGGCTTGCCACGACGAACAGGCTGAGCAGCAGCATCAGCACGTTGTACATTTCGGCGCCGTAGAGCAGCACGCCGGGGATGAAGTTCTGCAACTGGTTGGTCGGCGGCAGGGTCTGGGTGGTGCGCCAGTAGACGTAGCGGCCGACGACGGTCAAGCCAAGCGCCAGCGCCAGCTGCCGCCAGGGTCCCTCGGCCTTGAGTTCCTTGATGACGATCATGATGACGACGACGAAGACGCCGGTGACGAGCTGGGCCTGCATGGAAACGGGCAGCGTCGCCAGCACCAGGAAGCCCGCCATCACCACCAGCCAGAACATCACGGTCGCGAACTTGCCAGAACTCATTCATCGTCTCCGCCTGTGCGTCCACTCATTCATGGCACCGGCGAGTTATGATCGTCATTACGGGCACAGCTAAAAACTGCGGTGTCAGTGCAAGAACTTGTTAACGGCAATATTGGGGCGATGGCCGTCAGGGCGGCCGCCGGGGCAGGGTGGTCGGCCGCAACAGCGGTGGGGGCGGGGATGGCGATCGGCGCCGCGTTGGCGGCCGCCGTCGTCGGTGCCGGAATGGCGGGCATGGTCGAGGTGGCCGCTGGGGGCGGCGGCAGCGGGTTCGCCGGCAAGGCGGTGGGCTGGGGGGCGATCGGCTGGGGGGCGGCGGCGAAACGGGCAACCGGCGCCGGGGATGGGCTGGTGCCGAGGGCGGCGAGGCCCTGATCGGCCGGGCTGGCGTCGACGCAGACGCCGGTGGTCGCGCAGACCAGCCGGTCGTGCGGCGGCAGGATGGGGCCGCTGCCGGCAGCGAGGCGCGGATCGGCCGGTGCCGGCGTGCCGTAGGGGTTCCAGTCGTGGCCGTCGAGGGCGGCGACGATGGTGAGACCATACATGGTCATGATCAGCTGATGCGGTGTTTGTCCGGCGGCGCAGAGGCGAAGACGCAGGGCGATGCGGCCGGTGTTGCTGAGAATGGACTGATCGCTGGAAGCGGCCCGGATCTGCTGCCAGGCGTAGACGCAGCCATCACCGTGCGGGCTGGTGCCGGTGGCATAGCCGAAGGGGCCGAAGCTGTTCTGCACGAAGGCGTCGGACATGGTCATGGCAACGCCGGGAAACTCGCTGACGAGGGCGCGGCGTACGTCTTCAAGCCGGAGATCGGCAGGCGGATCGCCGGGAGAGTTGTCAATGGCGCCGCCGGCGCGGGTGATGAGGCGAACCTTGATGTAGTTCTCGCCGACCGTCGCTGCGTGAGTGGCGAGCGCAATGGTCTGCTGGGCCCCGTCGATGTTGTGCTGACCGACGACCGCGGTGATCGCCGGACCGCCGGGCGCAGGAAAGACCATGGCTTGGGTCGCCGGCACCGCCTCGGCCGTTCCCAATCGGTCGAGACCGGGCCGGTTGGCACAACCGGCCACCAGCGTGATCAGGATTGCCGCCGAGATTGTGGACAGGACCCGCATCTGACTTCCCGCGTTGCCGGGCCGGGGCAGGTGCCGCCGTGCGCCGTTGGAGCCCTTGCCCCGCCGCGTCATTTAGTGCTGCAATGTGTTAACTCCGAATTAACCAAGACTGGCGAGGCCGCTATAATCGTCGTGGTAACGGCCTTGACTGGCGTCAACCGGCAATATGCCAATCCGGACGCGGCGCCGGGCTCAGCCGGCAGTGTGGCTTCTGATGATTCGCAGGATTTCGTCAGCGATGTCGCGGTTGATCTCCGCCCACTTCTTGGCGCCGAGTTGGCGTCCGATGCTGCGATCGCCGTCGATATCCTGTGGCTCGTTGAGCTCGAGCACCACGGTGCGCTCGACAAGCCGCCAGGGATGGGCGTCGTCGCTGCGCTCAATGATCAGGCGGAGGCGGCAGTGGCTCTTGCCGTGTAGCTGCGTTGCGTCGTCAGGCATCAACGGGCTCCGTCGGTGGCTGCGGCGCTCTGGCGCCGATCCCGGTTCGCGGGGATGGGAAAGCGGTCGACGCCCGGCGGCATCCGAGCGGCAGGTCGTCGACTGCGGGGCGGCCGACTGCCGCTTGGTTGTCGTCTGGCCGATATACCAATGCCCCATTGTGGCCCCAAATGCAAACTGTACTGTTCAGTTATATATGTGGCTTGTCGGCGGCAAGTCATAATTCTATCTGTTCGATCACAAGTGGGAGATCGTGGTGCGCACCAAGACTGACGAGAAACGATGTGCGATCATCGAGGCTGCGGTGGCGGTGTTCGAACAGGTCGGCTTTGAGCGCGCCAGCATGTCGGCGATCGCCGCCAAGGTGGGCGGTTCGAAAGCGACGCTCTACAACTACTTCCAATCCAAGGAAGCGCTGTTTGCCGCTGCCGTGACCCACGCACTGGCCGAGCGCGGGCGTCTGGTTCTTGATCTGCTGTCATCGTCGAAAAGCGTCGTCGAGACGCTGTCCGACTTTGGCGTCTGGCATCTCAAGTTCCTGACCCAGCCGGAAATCCTGGCCCTCCAGCGCACCGTGATGAACGATGGCTTCGCCAGCGGGCTTGGATCGGAGGTCTACAAGCTCGGCCCGCGGCAGGTGCTGGACGCGCTGACGGCATTCTTTGCCAAGCGGCGCGACGCCGGCGATATCCTCGTCGATTCGCCCGAACTGGCGGCCATCTTGTTCAAGGGGCTGCTGGAATCGGGCGTCGCCGAGCCGCTGCTCTATGGTAGCGACCAGGTACGCGACGTGAAGGAAGCCGCCCGGACGGCAGCGGAAGCCATCTGCAAGATCTACCGCTAGGAGCGCTTTCCGACCTGACTGAATCGTCAGGTCGAAAAGAACCCGCACCAGATTCAAAGGTCTGAGCGGCCGCTTGTCGATCAGGTTGGTGCACCCTGATCGGCGGATGTTATAGGCCGGTGGCGTGGACATTGGCGCCAGGACTACGAGCGCTGGCGCGTCAAGATCGGGGCAGCCGGACTGGCCGGCGAGACGATCAGGCCGGCAGGATCCGCTTTGCGAATACGTCTGCAGCGATGGGCGAGCTTGGGCAGATCAGCTTGCGCCTTCGCCCATAGCAAAACAGCTTCGATCCGGCTGGATCGAAGCTGTCTGACTGTTGGTTGCGGGGGCA
>CALMMQ010000074.1 GCA_937868725.1 uncultured Pleomorphomonas sp. | reverse complement strand
AAGCGGGACAATCCCGCCGCTACCGTGGCCTAATTTTGCACCGCCGCTTATACTCCCTTGAGTGCTCCCGACCAATCACCGATTCTGAGGCTCGCCGTTTCGGCCGACACACTGTCGCCACGGCTCGCGAGTCTGCTTGCCCTGCAACGCGCAGAGGAGCCGGAGACCATCATCCTGCTGCAGGAAATTGCAGCCAAGGATTTGATCCGTGGACTCGAGGAGGGCACCTACGACGCCGGTATAGCACTGGCGGCCACAACAACAGTCTTCGCCATGAACGCACAGTCGCTTTGGGCAGACGAACTAGCCCTGGCTGTTCCGCTGCGCTCGCCGTTGCTTGCGTACCCCGAAGTTCCATTGGACGCCTTGCTGCACTATCCGTTGCTTCAATGGTGCCTTTGGGCATGTGAAACACTGAGCCAGCAGGTGGATGCGCGCCTCGGACCAGAAAAGCACTCTGCCCAGGAGGTCACGTCCTTTGATCTCTTGGCGGTACTGGTGGCGGCAGGCTACGCTGTCGGTATAGCGCCCCGCTCACAAATCACACAGGTTCGTGGCTGGGGTGTGGCCATGCGCCCTCTGGCCGACGGTTCCTATGTCGTCAGAACCCAGTTACTGCAACCGTCGCGCGAGTGTCTGCCGGCTGTCGAGAGGTTTGCCGAACGGGCGGCGAAGGTGGCGGCTACTGAACCATCGTGACCCCGGTATCCATCGCCCGTTCGGGTATTCCCGGCAGTTCATCAATCGGCTATATGCCCTTCAATCGCTCACCATAGGCAGCGCCGCATCAGCCGCGTTAGCGTTTTGAACCAATCGCTGCACGCTCTGCCGCACCTCGATCGGGTATGGCATCGGAGCCAGTGGTTCCTCTTGTTGCGAACACCGCTCCACGACCACCCGCACAGCGATCTTCATGTTCTCGGGCGTCACCGCCTCGATAGGCGGCCGGCTGCCCAGGGCGTCATGCGGTCGTAGCAGGGCGTGATAGATGTCCCAGGTATCGACCCCACGGGGCGTCTGCTTGAGGATGGTCTGAACCAATTGGCGCTTGAGCGGATCGAGCTGCCACACCGGAACACGTTGGCCCTTGTTCCCCAGTTGAATCGACAGCAGGTTGCCGGCCTGGATCTCGTAGGTGATCCAGCGGCGCGACTTGCCGGCCAGCTTGGCGTAGTCGGCCACCACCAGGTTGTCCGGCCCCTCGAAGATTTCCAGCAGCTTCAGGCGCTCGCGCTGCAGATCGGAGAGCTTTGGCTGCGCGTATTCGGGCATCTCCACGGCCGACAGGCGCTGTGTCGCCGGTGCCATCGTCGGCATGCTCTGCTCGGGGGGCGCGACGAGCAGGATAGGCGCGTGCTGGCCAGGTGTCGGCAGCGGGGTGGTCTGCTGCCCGGCGATCGTCGGCAGGCCCTGCAGGTGGATGGTCAGGTGCATGCTGGCGACCTGCACCTGGTTCTGCTCGAAGAGGTCCAGGCGGTCGGCCCAGTCCTGCATCATCACGCGGCGCTGCTCGACGTACTCCGCGTGGTTGTAAGTGGCACTGATGCGATTGGGGTCGGCGTGCGACAGCTGGGCGTCCACCCATACCTTCGGATAGCCCAGCTCGTTGAGGGCCGTCGAGAGCGTCGCGCGAATGCCGTGGCCGGTCAGGCGGTCCTCGTAGCCCATGCGCTTGAGGGCCGCGTTGAGCGTGTTCTCGCTCATGCGGTCGGTGATGCGCTTGACCCCGGCGAACAGGTACTTCTGCGCCGGTTTGAAGTCGTCGAGCATGTAGCGGACGATCTCCATCGCCTGGACGGACAGCGGGACGATGTACGGCGGGATGTCGGTGACGCGCTTGCGCTTCTTGCGGGTGAGCATCTTGCGCTGCTTGAGCGACATGACCGGGATGATCCACAACCCCCGATCCAGATCGAACTGATCGGGCGTGGCCAGCCGCAGTTCGCCCGTTCGGACACCCGTCAGGAGCAGCAGGCGGATCGCCAGTTGCGTCTTCAGCATGCCGCGGTACCTGCGCAGCGTCTGCAGAAATCCGGGGAGTTCGGCCATGCGCAGGAACGGGTTGTGTTCGACCGGCGGCAACGGCACCGCGACCACGTGCAGGTCGGTGGCCGGATTGGTCTCCATGGCCGGGATGACGACCATCGCGTAGTCGAACAACTGCTTGAGCCAGGTGCGGACCTTCTCGGCCACCGACAGCGAGTTGCGCTTTTCGATGCGGCCGACGACCTCCAGCAGATGAGGTCGGGTGACCTCGTAGATGGTCAGCCGCTTCAAGTAGGGGAAGACGTCCTTCTTGAAGACGCGGCGAATCTGCTCCAGCGAACTCTGGCGGCCCTCTTCGAGCGTGAGCTGCCGGTGCTCCATCCACTTCTCGTAGACCGCCATGAAGGTGTTCTCGCCGGCGAGCTTGATGGCCTGGCGCTTTTGCTTGCGCTCGGTACGAGGATTGATGCCTTTGGCAACCAGGGAGCGCGCCTCGTCGCGCAGTTCGCGCGCATCGCGTAGCGACAGCTCGGGATAGCAGCCCAACGAGATGCGAGCGCGCTGACCGACCCAGGTGTAGCGGAAGTGCCAGGTCTTGGCGCCGGTGGCGGAGACGAAGAGGGAGAGGCCGTCGAAATCGGCGATGGTGTACGGCTTGCCGGTGGCCTTGGCCTGCCGAGCCGTCATGTCGGTGAGCATGTGTCCAACTCCTAGTAGGCGAGTTGGATGCCATGTTCGTTATCGGGCCCGGGCTCCTCCAGCAACAATGCGGAACGAAGGCTCGCCGCATTTTGTACCACTTTATGTACCGTTTTGTACCGGCTGTCAGTGGATTTCGCTGGATGTCACTGGATCGAGAAAAGGGATAAAACCCTAACTGGATCAGCGACTTACAACACTCCTTGGATTTCGGTGGAAGTCCTTGGAAAGTTGAAGTGGAGCGGGTGAAGGGAATCGAACCCTCGTGTTCAGCTTGGGAAGCTGCTGCTCTACCATTGAGCTACACCCGCCTGCCGCCCCTAGATCGCAGCCCGGGGCAGTTCTGTCAAGGCTGCTGATGCCCGCGCCGGAACGGCCGGCGGCTCAGCTTTCGACAGGCGGCTGGAAGTGCTTGGACAGCTTCAGCCCCTGCGCCTGATAGTTGGAGCCGATGCCCTGGCCGTAGAGCACCGCCGGCACTTCGGCCATGCGCTCGTAGACCAGCCGGCCGATGGTCTGGCCATGCTCGATGATGAACGGCACGTCGTGGCTGCGCACCTCCAGCACCGCCCGCGCCCCCCGACCGCCGGCCACGGCGACGCCGAAGCCCGGATCGAAGAAGCCGGCGTAGTGGACGCGGAACTCGCCGACCATCGGGTCGATGGCCACCATCTCGGCCGCCGTCTCGGCCGGCACCTGCACCGCCTCGCGCGAAGCGAGGATGTAGAACTCGTTGGGATCGAGCACCAGCGACAGGTCGCGGCGGGCGCGGATCGGCTCCCAGAAGTCGGCCACCTCCAGGGCGCCCTGGCGGTCGACGTCGACGACGCCGGTGTGGCGCTTGGCGCGATAGCCGATCAGGCTCTGGACGCCGTCGCCGGCCAGGTCGATGGACAGCGTCAGTCCGTGGTCGAAGCGGGCCGGTTTGGGCTCGACCAGCGACGACACGGCATCAAGCGCCACGAGCTCGCCGTCGTCGAGCCGGCTCGAGCCAGAGCGGAAGCGCACCTGGGCGAGGCGCGAGCCTTGCCGCACCTTGATCGGGAAGGTGCGCGGGCTGATTTCGATGTAGAGCGGACCGGCGTAGCCGGCGGCGATCTGGTCGAAAGCCGTGCCGTGGTCGGTGATCAGGCGGGTGAAGACGTCGATGCGGCCGGTCGAGCTCTTGGGGTTGGCCGAGGCCGCAATGTCGGCCGGCAGCTGTAGGCATTCGAGCACCGGCACCAGATAGACGCCGCCGGTTTCCAGCACGGCGCCGCTCGTCAGGTCGAGATCGTGCAGCACCAGCCGTTCGAGCTTGTCCTCGACGCGCGCCTTGGGCCCGGGCAGAAAGCTCGCCCGCAGGCGATAGGCGACCTTGCCGAGCCGCAGGTCGAGGCTGGCCGGCTGCACCTGGCCGACGTCGAGCGGCGGCGCCGTGATGGCGCCCGAGGCGAACAGGTCGTCGATGCGGTGGGAGGGCAGAATGCCGGGGACGGAGGTCATGGCTCGGGGTCGCGTCTTTCGCACAGGAACAGGTTGGCCTCGCGCCGGAGCGGTGGCGGCCGTGGCCCCTTCACTAACCTAGTTTCGCAGCCATGGAAACCGCGACAAGCCGGCAATGCGGCGCCCTCTGCCGTCTTGACCTGGGGCAGCGCATCTCCTAAAACCTGACCACCGTGGTCATTTGAGCCGGCCGGCTTGCCGCCACGTTAAACAAGGTTGCTAAAAGGTCGGGGACGGATGCAAATCCGCATCACCCGGCTTGGCAGGCGCCCGCCGGGTTTTTTGTTGCGCCCGGCAGCGAACAAGGACGAAGACGATGAGCAAGGACATTGGTAACTGGCATCCCGACACCCAGCTGGTTCACGGCGGCAGCATGCGCTCGCAGTGGGGCGAGACGTCGGAAGCCATGTTCGTCACGCAAGGGTTCGTCTACGACAGCGCCGAGCAGGCCGAGGCGCGCTTCCTCAATCTCGATCCGGGCTTCCAGTACTCGCGCTTTTCCAACCCGACCGTCACCATGTTCGAGGAGCGCATGGCGCTGCTCGAAGGCGCCGAGGTGGCCCGCGCCACCGCCACCGGCATGGCGGCGGTGACGGCGGCCATCCTGTGCCAGGCCTCCGCCGGCGATCACATCGTCGCCGGCCGGGCGCTGTTCGGCTCCTGCCGCTACATCGTCGAGGACCTGGCGCCGCGCTTCGGCATTGAGACGACGCTGGTCGACGGCCGCAATCTCGACGAGTGGCGGGCGGCCATCCGGCCCAACACCAAGGTGCTGTTCTTCGAAAGCCCGACCAATCCGACGCTGGAAGTGGTCGACATCGCCGCCGTGGCCAACATCGCCCACGCCGCCGGCGCCCGCCTCGTCGTCGACAACGTCTTCGCCACCGCGCTCTATCAGAAGCCGCTGGCCCTCGGCGCCGACGTCGTCGCCTATTCGGCCACCAAGCACATCGACGGCCAGGGCCGCTGTCTCGGCGGCGTCGTGCTGTGCAGCCAGGAATTCAACGACAATCTGCTGCAGGTGTTCCTGCGCCAGACCGGCCCGACCATGAGCCCGTTCAACGCCTGGGTGATGCTGAAGGCGCTCGAGACCTTCTCGCTGCGCGTCGAGCGCCAGTGTGCCAGCGCCGGTCGCCTCGCCGCCTTCCTCGAAGGTCATCCCAAGGTCGAACGCGTCATCTATCCGGGCCTCAAGAGCCACCCGCAGGCCGATGTCATCGCCAAGCAGATGAGCGGCGGCTCGACCATGATCGCCGTCGAGGTCAAGGGCGAGCGCCAGGGCGCCTTCGCCACCGTCAACCGGCTGAAGATCGTCAAGATCTCCAACAACCTCGGCGACGCCAAGAGCCTCATCACCCATCCCTCGACGACGACGCACCAGCGCTTCAGCGAAGACGTGCGCCAGGAGCTCGGCATCCGTCAGGGCCTCCTGCGCCTGTCGGTCGGTCTTGAGCACGCCGACGATCTGATCGCCGACTTCGCCCAGGCGCTCGGCGACTGACGCCGCCAGCTTCGGGGGCGGAGATAATAACGCCCCCGAAACGAATTGGCGCTAGAACGGACGCATGCCGATCGACATGCGCCCCTCTCAGGCTCTCAGGCTGTGGCACGACGTTTCGCTGGCCATCGTGCGCGAAAACGGTCCCGACCTGTCGCCGCGCCAGATTACCGTGCTGCTGACGGTGTATCTGGAACCGCCGCCGCACACCGTGCGCGGTCTGGCCGAGAAGCTCGGCGTCACCAAGCCCGCCATCACCCGCGCCCTTGATACGCTCGGCGAATGCAAGCTGCTCGGTCGGCGGCGCGACGAGACCGACCGTCGCAACGTCATCGTGCACCGGACGGTCGAGGGCTCGCTCTATCTCGAAAGCCTCGCCGACCGCATCGTCGCCAAAGCCAGGGACCTGCCCAGATGACCGCCTTCGATCGCCGCCTGACGCCTGCCCGCCCCGATCTCGCCGCCCGCGCTCTCGCCGGTCAGGTCGAGGCCGACGCCTTCGTCGACCCCTGGCCGGCCCGCGTCGTCGCAGCCGTCGCCGATCTCAAGGCCGAGCCGCGCTTCGATCTGTCGACCGAGACGCAGGCGCTGCTCGGCGAGACCGTCGATGTGCTCGAAGTCGACGGCGAGGGCTGGGCCTGGGTGCAGCTGAAGCGCGACGGCTATGTCGGCTACCTGCCGGCCAATGCCATTGGCTCGATCGATCCTGAGCCGACTCATGAAGTGGTGGCGCTGCGCTCGTTCGCCTATTCGGGGCCCGACATCAAGACGCCGGTGACCGCCCACCTCGTCCAGGGCGCCCGCGTCGGCGTGCGTCGCACTTTCGAAAAGCGCAATCTCGCCTATGCCGAACTGACCGACGGGTCCTTCGCCGTCCTCAAGCATCTTGCCGCCATCGACACGGCGCCGGCCGCCGATTTCGTGGCGGTGGCGGCCGAATACGTCGGCGTTCCCTATCTCTGGGGCGGCCGGACCAGTCTGGGCATCGATTGCTCCGGTCTGGTGCAGATGGCGCTGGCCCGCACCGGCCTGGCGGCGCCGCGCGATTCCGACATGCAGGAGCGCGCCCTTGGCTCCGCCGTCGACTGGAACGGCGACGTCGCCACGCTGCGGCGCGGCGATCTGCTGTTCTGGAAGGGGCACGTCGCCATCGTCGCTGGCCCCGATCAGCTGCTGCACGCCAACGGCTTCCACATGGCCACCGTCGTCGAACCGCTCGCCGCCGCGGTAGCCCGCATCGCCGAGGCGGGGCAGCCGGTACGTAGCATCCGGCGGATCGACGTATGAATTTAGCCGGCTTATTTGATCGGCCAAACGAACGTTTCGTCGTGGTGCTGATAGAGCCAGGTCTCGGTCAGCGTCTTGTCCTTAGCCTTGAGATAGAGGCGCATGTCGACCGGGTCCGAGGCGCCATCCGACGCGAAATCGAACACCGCCCGCCAGCGGCTGGTGCCGACGACGGGCAGGGCGTAGACGCCTGAGACGGTGCCGGCCGACGCGCTGACCACCGCTTCGACGCCGTCCTGCTGGCCGTAGTGGCCGAGTTCGCCACCATCGAAGTCGATGACGTACTTGACGACGCCGGCCGGCCGGCTCTGGCCGGGCACGCCGCCGATGCCAAGGCGCGTCGCCACGACGCGGCCGACCGCCGGCACGTGCGGCTCGTCGGCGCCCCAGGTCAGACGGTAGTCGAAGGCGATCTCGGCGCCGGCGACGGCCGGCTTGTCCGGCAGCCAGTAGGCGACGATGTTGTCGTGGATCTCGTCGTCGGTCGGAATTTCGACCAGCTGCACGGCGCCGGTGCTCCACGGCGCCGTCGGCTCGACCCAGACGGTGGGGCGCCGGTCGTAGAAGACGCCATCATCCTGGTAGTTGTCGAAGTTGCGGTCGCGCTGGCAGAGACCGAAGCCCTTGACGTCGCGGTCGACGAAGGTCGAGGTGACGACGGTGCGCGGGTTGTTGAGCGGTCGCCACAGCCGTTCGCCGCTGCCGCTCCAGATGGCGAGGCCGTCGCTGTCGTGGATTTCCGGCCGCCAATCGGCGGCGCTTTGGCGGTTGGTCTCGTCATACCAGAACATCGACGTCAGCGTGCCGATGCCGAGGCGGGCGATGTCGGCGCGCGGATAGAAGCGCACCGCCATGTCCATCACCACCGGCTTACCGTCGCCGTCGCGGTTGACGTCCCAGCGTACGGCCCCGGAAATGCGCGGTCCCTCGAGGTCGGCGTAGATGGTGAACAGGCTGGTCTTCGACGCGCCGAAATAGAAATTGGTGAAGCGGGGGAATTCCTCCGGCGTCGGCATGGCCACATCGATGCACAGCGCCCGCGCCGACAGGCCGTACTGGTCGAGGGCGCCCGAGGACCGGAAATAGGCGGCGCCGAGAAAGGCCAGCCAGTCGCGGTCGGCGTCGGGCAGCATGACGCGGAAGCCGGCGAAGCCGATGTCGTCGGGCAGGCTGGTGGCCGGGTTGTCCTTGGGGATGTCGAAATAGTCGGGCGAGTACAGCACCTGTCGCGCCTTGTCGCCGTCGACGAGATGGATGCCGACCGGCAGCTTGAAGAAGCGGCCGAGGTGAAAGAAGCGCAGCGGCGCCTTGCCGCCGGCCGCCTGCACCGTGTGGTCGGGCTTGAAGCGGATCTGCCAATGGCGATCGTAGTCGATGGCCTCGAGCGTGTCGGCGGCGCGCGGGCTTTCCGGCCCGTACGGCAGGCTCGCCCGTTCCCGCGCCGCTGCGATCAGGCGGGTGAAGGAAAACGGCTTGGCGGTGCCGAGCCGGGTCGAGGCTGCCAGCGCTTCCGCCTCGCGGACGGCGAGCGAGGGCGTCAGGCCGAGCGCGGCCAGGACGCCGAAGAGATCGCGGCGGGACAGCATGGTGGTCATGGCAAAGCCTCCATCGATGGGTTGTTGACTGAATATGCCGTCGGGTGCTCGACGAACAAGGGCGCTTTCCTGCATAACAGACGGCCATGACCAATGATTCTGACAAGGACGGCCGCCTGTTCGACCGGCTCTCCGGCACCATCGAGCGCGTCACCTTCCACAACGCCGACAATGGCTTCGCGGTGCTGAAGGTGCGGGTGCGCGGCGCCAAGGAGCCGGTGGCCGTGGTCGGCCACGCCCCCTCGGTGGCCGCCGGCGAGAAGATCGACGCCGAGGGACAGTGGATGGTCGACAAGGTGCACGGCCGCCAGTTCCGGGCCGAGCGCCTCGAAACCCGCGAGCCGACCGGCAAGGATCAGGTGATCCGCTTCCTCGGCTCCGGCCTGATTGCCGGCGTCGGTCCGGCAACGGCCGAGCGCATCGTCCAGACCTTCGGCACCAAGGCCCTCGACGTCATCGAGAACGAACCGATGCGCCTTGTCACCGTGCCCGGCATCGGCAAGCAGGCGGCGGCGCGCATCGCCGAGAGCTACCGCGAGCGCAAGGCCATCAAGGACGTGATGATCGCCTTCCAGGACAAGGGCATCGGCACCGCCCGCGCCGTCTCCATCTGGAAAGTGCTGGGCTCGGACGCCGTCAGCCTCGTCGAAGCCGATCCCTATCGTCTGGCCCGCGAAGTGCGCGGCATCGGCTTCGAGGGCGCCGACGAGATCGCCGAGCGCTTCGGTGTCGCCCGCGATGCGCCCGAGCGCCTCAGGGCCGGCATCACCTACGCTCTGGAGCGGGCCGCCGACGATGGCCACACCGCCGCCCCGCGCGCCGACATCATCGAACGGGCGGCGCGGCTGCTCGGCGTCGATGAGGCGGCGGTCGAAGAGGCGTTGCGCGCGGCCGTCGGCCACGGCGACGCCGAAACGGTGACGGTGGCCGGCGTCGAGTGTCTGGCCGATCGCCGTCTGTCGCGGGCCGAAAAGACCATCGCCGACCGCCTCAAGGCGCTGGGCGACGGCCGGCCGCCGTGGGGACAGGTCGATGTCGACGCCGCCGTTGCCCGCTTCGAGGCTTCCCGCCGCAAGACCCTCAGCCCGTCGCAGCGCGAGGCGCTGGCCGTCGTCGCCGCCGCCAAGGTGTCGGTGATCACCGGCGGTCCCGGTGTCGGCAAGACGACGTTGCTCGAAGCCCTGCTGACGACCATCGCCGGCAGCAAGCTCACCGTGGCGCTGGCTGCCCCCACCGGCCGCGCCGCCCGCCGCATGGCCGAGCAGGCCGGGCGCGAGGCCAAGACCATTCACCGTCTGCTGGAGGTCGATCCCGCCTCCGGCACCTTCCGCCGCAGCCCGTCCGAACCGCTCGAGGCCGATGTGGTGGTCATCGACGAGACCTCGATGGTCGACGTGCCGCTGATGGCCGCTCTCCTAGAGGCGGTGCCGCTCAACGCCGCGCTGGTGCTGATCGGTGACGTCGACCAATTGCCGTCCGTCGGCCCCGGCCAGGTGCTGGCCGACATCATCGGCTGCGGGTCCGTGCCGGTTGCCCGCCTGACCGAGATTTTCCGCCAGGCCGAGGAAAGCCGCATCATCGTCAACGCCCACCGCATCAATCGCGGCGAGCTGCCCGAACCGCCGCCGCCCGGCGAGACCGCCGATTTCTACGTCATCGAGGCCCGCGGCGCCGAGGATGCCCTCGCCAAGGTCGTCGAGGTGGTCGGCAACCGCATTCCCCGCCGCTTCGGCCTCGACCCGATGCGCGATGTGCAGGTGATTACGCCGATGCAGCGCGGTCTGGTCGGTACGCGCCATCTCAACGACCGGCTGGCGGAGCTGCTCAACGGCGCGCCGCTCGACCGCATCGAGCGCTTTGGCCAGACCTACGCCGTCGGCGACAAGGTCATGCAGATCGAGAACGACTACGATCGCGACGTTTTCAACGGCGATCTCGGTATTCTGAAGCGTATCCGCAGCAAGGACGACGAGGTGGTGGTGAGTTTCGACGGCCGCGACGTCAAATATGGCCTCGATAACCTCGAAGCGCTGACGCGCGCCTACGCCATTACCATCCACAAGAGCCAGGGCTCGGAATATCCGGCGGTGGTCATTCCACTTCTGCGCGAGCACTCGATCATGCTGGCCAGAAACCTCATCTATACGGCCGTGACGCGCGGTCGCCAGCTGGTGGTGGTCATCGCCGAATCGGCGGCGCTGGCGGCGGCGGTGTCCGATCGCCGCGTGCGTCGGCGCTGGACGCGCCTCAAGGACATGCTGCAACCCACCTGATGCGTGTCCTTCGCGGGGAGCTGCAACCACAGGAGCCCTTGGTTAAGCGGGCACAATTATTCACAAGGCCATTTGCCCTTGCTCGGCGAGACGCGTAACGTCGTTCTCGCAATCGGTGCGGATTGTCCGCCGGATAGAGGGCGGGATCAACGGCTTGCCGTTTATCCTCGGGGATTGGGAATGACACGCAAAGCACTGCGCGAAGGCTTGGTTGACGGCGCCATCAAGGCGATCGTGGAAGGCACGCACGGCGATCCTTTCGCCATCCTCGGCCCACACCGCGTTTCGGGCGGCAAGACGGCGATTCGTGCCTTCATGCCGCTGGCATTGTCGGTGAAGGCCTATAGCGCCGATCGTCGGCTTCTGGCCGAACTCGAACACGTCGAAAGCGGGTTGTGGGTCGGCTTGGTCGACGGCGATCCGGGGCTCTACCGGCTGCACGTCGAATGGCCGACCGGCCTGTTCGAGGCGGAAGACCCCTACGCCTTCCCGCCGCTGCTCGGCGAGATGGACGTCTATCTTCTGGCCGAGGGCCAGCACCGCAACCTGACCGAAGCGCTTGGTGCCATCCCGACCGAATTCGAGGGTGTCAAGGGCGTCCGCTTCGCCGTCTGGGCTCCCAATGCCCGCCGCGTCTCGGTGGTCGGCAACTTCAATTCCTGGGACGGCCGCCGCCATCCCATGCGTCTGCGCCGCGAATGTGGCGTCTGGGAGCTGTTCATTCCCGGCCTTGGCGTTGGCGAGCCCTACAAGTACGAGATCATCGGCGCCGATGGCGTGCTGCTGCCCGACAAGGCCGACCCGGTCGGCCGCCAGTACGAGCTGGCACCGGCCACCGCTTCCGTGGTTGCCGATCCGACGCCGTTCACCTGGAACGACGAGCAGTGGATGCGTGACCGTGGCGCCAGCCAGGCCCGGACGGCGCCGCTCTCCATCTACGAGGTGCACGCCGGTTCCTGGCAGAAGCCCGACGGTCGCACCGTCAACTGGGCCTTCCTGGCCGATCATCTCGTCGCCTACGTCAAGCACATGGGCTTCACCCACATCGAGCTGCTGCCGATCATGGAGCATCCGTTCGGCGGTTCGTGGGGCTATCAGCCGCTGGGCCTGTTCGCACCGACCGCCCGCTACGGCAGTCCGGCCGATTTCGCCCGCTTCATCGACAAGTGCCATCAGGCTGGCATCGGCGTCATCCTCGACTGGGTGCCGGCGCATTTCCCCACCGACAGCCACGGCCTCGCCCGTTTCGACGGCACGGCGCTCTACGAGCACCAGGACCCGCGCGAAGGCTTCCACCAGGACTGGAACACGCTGATCTACAACTTCGGCCGGACCGAAGTGGTGGGCTTCCTCGTCGCCTCGGCCCTTGAATGGCTGAAGCGCTTCCATGTCGACGGCCTGCGCGTCGACGCCGTCGCGTCGATGCTCTACCGCGACTATAGTCGCAAGGAAGGCGAGTGGATCCCCAACAAGTTCGGCGGTCGCGAGAACCTCGAGGCGGTGGCCTTCATCAAGCATCTCAACGGCGTCATCGCCTACGAGGTGCCCGATGCGCTGATGATCGCCGAGGAATCGACGGCCTGGCCGGGCGTTACCGGCGACCTTGCCGACGGCGGCCTCGGCTTTGCCTACAAGTGGAACATGGGCTGGATGCACGACACGCTGTCGTACTTCGGCCATGAGCCGATCCATCGCCAGTACCACCACAACCAGCTGACCTTCGCTCAGATGTACGCCTATTCCGAGCGCTTCCTGCTGCCGCTCAGCCACGACGAAGTGGTGCACGGCAAGCGCTCGATCTTCGGCCGCATGCCGGGCGACGAATGGCAGCGCTTTGCCAACATCCGCGCCTACTATTCCTTCATGTGGACGCACTCGGGCAAGAAGCTGCTGTTCATGGGCGACGAGATCGCCCAGGGCCGCGAGTGGAACAACGACGGCCAGATCGATCTCTGGCTGGAAAGCCGGGTCGAGAATCGCGGCGTCCAGCGGCTGGTCCGCGACCTCAACACGCTCTATCGCGCCGAACCGGCGCTGCACGCCCGCGACCACGAACAGGGCGGCTTCCAGTGGGTGGTGGTCGACGACAACCAGAGCTCGACGCTGGCCTATCTGCGCTGGGGCTTCGAGCACGATGCCCCGTGCCTGGTGGTCGGCAACTTCACGCCGGTGCCGCGCGAAGGCTACCGCGTCGGCGTGCCGCGAGCGGGCAAGTGGGAGGCGGTGTTCAACTCCGACGCCGAGATCTACGGCGGCTCCAACATGGGCAACACCGGCGCCCTGCCAAGCGAAAGCGTGGCCAGCAACGGCTACGAGCAATCGCTGGTGCTGACGCTGCCGCCGCTGGCCGTCGTCGTGCTGAAGTGGACCGAAGGGGTCTGATCGGCCTGACCGGTCGGGCGTCGTGCGTCCGGCCGGCTCCGGTTCAGACAATGTCGCCGCTGCTGCCCCCCCCTTCGGCTCCGCCGGAAGCGACAGAGGCGGGGGCTGGTTCACGCCTGGCCGCAAAACGACAAAGCGCCCGAACTCCCCGTGGGGATCGAGCGCTCAACGTCGTCTTTTCCGCGGTCTCGGCCCGATGGGCCGAGGCTGTCATCGGCTGGTCCGGTGCTCAGTAGCCGAGGCCACCCCGGCGGAACAGGCCGCGATCGACATCGCGTTCACGGGCTTCGAGGTCAAAGCGATCAACAGCGCCGTTGAGGTAGGCCGCTTCGCGTTCGGCGGCGGTCTGGCCACGCAGCATCTTGGCGGTACGCTTCAGGCTGGCAAACATGATCGGTTCCTTTCCTACGACCAGGGGCTCCCGGCCGTCTCTCTCTTTTTCTCTATGCCCTGAATATAATGCCGAACCCTTAGATACCAAAGACGCAAGATCTGAACGCCGCTTTTAGTTTGTCTACATCAAACGGTTGAAATGGCTGGAGTCCTGGCTTTGTCCCGACAAAAAAAGAGCCTCGGCCGGCTGACCGAGGCTCTCTCTATCAGGCGCGATGGGGCGAGCGACTACGCTTCGCTGCGCTCCAGCACACGGTTGACGGCCGACACCACCGCCGACAGCGAGGCGCCGACAATGTTGGTGTTGACGCCGGCGCCGCACAGCTTGCCGCCGGCGTGTCGCATCTCGACGTAGGCGATGGCCGACGCATCCGACCCATGCTGCAGCGAGTGCTCGGCATAGTCCTCGACCGACAGCGGAATGCCGAGGTAGAGCGACAGGGCGTTGACGAAGCCGTCGATCGGGCCGTTGCCGTGGCCTTCGATGCGCTTTTCGACACCGCGATCGGTGATGTCGGCGGCACAGATGCGCCGGCCCTTCTGGTCCGGATCGGGAAAGGTGTGGTGATCGAGGAACTTGATGCGACCGTTCGGCTGGTCGACGTAGGCTTCCATGAAGCGCTCGTAGATGCGCCGCGATGGCAGCTCGCGCCCTTCCTGGTCGGTGATGCGCTGGATGTCCTCGCGGAACTCCACCTGCAGGGCGCGCGGCAGGTTGATGCCGTAGTCCTGCTGCATGACGTAGGCGATGCCCCCCTTGCCCGACTGCGAGTTGATGCGGATGATCGCCTCATACGAGCGGCCGACGTCCTGCGGGTCGATGGGCAGGTAGGGCACCTCCCAGAGACCGGTGTTGGACGTCTTCATCGCCTTCATGCCCTTGTTGATGGCATCCTGATGCGAACCGGAGAAGGCCGTATAGACAAGTTCGCCAACGTAGGGGTGACGCTCGGGAATCTTCATCTGGTTGGAATACTCGAACACATCCTTGATGCGCTCGATGTTCGAGCAGTCGATGCCCGGGTCGATGCCCTGCGTGAACATGTTGAGCGCCAGCGTCACCACGTCGACGTTGCCGGTGCGCTCGCCGTTGCCGAACAGCGTGCCCTCGACGCGATCGGCGCCCGCCATCAGCGCCAGCTCGGTGGCGGCCACGCCGGTGCCGCGATCGTTGTGCGGGTGCAGCGAGATCAGCACGCAGTCGCGCTTGTCGATGTTGCGGCACATCCACTCGATCTGGTCGGCGTAGATGTTGGGCGTCGCCATCTCGACGGTGGAGGGCAGGTTGAGGATCAGCTTGTTGTCCGGCGTCGGCTTGATGATGTCGATCACCGCGTTCGAGACTTCGAGCGCGACCTCGAGTTCGGTGCCGGTGAAGCTCTCCGGCGAATACTCGAAGCGATAGCCGCCGCCGGCCTTGGCCGCCATGTCGGCGATCAGCTTGGCGCCGTCCATGGCGATCTGCTTGACGCCGGCCACGTCCTTGCCGAACACCACGCGGCGCTGCAACTCGCTGGTCGAATTGTAGAAGTGGACGATCGGCCGCCGGGCGCCCAGCAGCGCCTCGAAGGTGCGGACGATCAGTTCCGGCCGGCACTGGACCAGGACCTGCAGCGACACGTCGTTCGATACGCCGCTTTCCTCGACGCACCAGCGGGCGAAATCGAAGTCGGTCTGTGAGGCCGAGGGAAAGCCGATCTCGATTTCCTTGAAGCCCATGGCCAGCAGCAGGTGGAACATGCGCGCCTTGCGGTCATGCCCCATGGGGTCGACGAGCGCCTGGTTGCCATCACGCAGGTCGACCGAGCACCAGATCGGCGGCTTGGTGATCACCCGGCTTGGCCAGGTGCGGTCCGTGAGGTTGATGGCGGGGTAGGGGCGGTACTTGGTGCTGGCGACGGGCATGCCCGTCTTGGGCGAGGAAACGGTGTCGGTCATCTCGGCCTTCTCTTTTCGATGGGCGCAGCTTTAGCCGATCAGCAGAGCGTTGGCGACGGCGAAGCGCGGCGCGATTGCCTGAAAAATTCGTTCGTGGGTGAATGTGAAGGAGCTCTCGCGCAGCGGCGGAACCATCGGCCGCCGGGCGCTCCTTCAGGAAACCCGGCAACCGCTGATAAGGCCGAGAAGAAGAAGCGAGCTCAGAGACGGCACAAAACCACCCGCGGCACCAGCCGGGGCGACAGCCGAACAATCATGAGCGAAGCGGTACGTCATATCCGGGATATACCGAGCGTCGGCGACGATGGCAAGAGGGGAGGGACCGGCGATAGGGGTAAAATACCAAGGCGCCTCCCGTCGGCGTGGCCGGCGGGAGGCGGTTCGGGGTGCGCGGCGTCAGGCGGCGCGCATCTCCTTGACGAAGGCTTCGACATTGGAACGAAGCTGCTGCGACTGGCTATTGAGGTGCTCGGACAGCGTCATCAGCTGGGTGGCGGCGGCGCCGGTCATCTCGGCGGCGGTGCCGACACCGGCGATGTTGTTGGTGACGTCGGTGGTGCCGGTCGCTGCCCGGTGGGTGTTGCCAGCGATCTCGGAGGTGGCGGCGCCCTGTTCCTCGACGGCCGAGGCGATGGCCTCCGAGGCGTGCTCGATGGTGTCGATGGTCTTGACGATCCTGGCGATCGATTCGACCGTGGTGTTGGTCGCCGCCTGGATCTCGCCGATCTTGCTGCTGATCTCGCCGGTGGCCTTGGCCGTCTGGTCGGCCAGTTGCTTGACTTCCGCCGCGACGACGGCGAAGCCCTTGCCCGCTTCACCGGCCCGCGCCGCCTCGATGGTGGCATTGAGCGCCAGGAGGTTGGTCTGGGCGGCGATGTTGGAGATGAGCTCGACGACTTCGCCGATCTGCTGCGCCGACAGCGACAGCGACTGGACGTTCTGGCTGCTGGCGGCCGATTCGGTGGCCGCATCCTTGGCGATGCGCGAGGAATAGGCGACCTGCTTGGAGATTTCCTGGATCGAGGCGCTGAGTTCCTCGGTGCCGGCCGCCACGGTCTGCACGTTGGTCGAGGCTTCCTCGGCGGCGCCCGCCACCGACTGGGCCTGACGCGAGGTTTCCTCGGCGGTGGCCGACAGGTTCTTGGCGGCGTCGGCAACCTCGGTCGACGAGGCGTTGAAGGCGCCCGATAGTTCTTCCATCCGCGTGACGAACGTCTCGGTCAGGGCGGCGCGGCGCTTGAGCAGCGCTTCTTCGGCTGCCTTGGCCTGGGCCTGGACCTGCCGGGCCGCTTCGGCCGCGCTGAGGCTCTGGCGGAACTCGTCGAGCCCCTTGGCGATCTGGCCGATTTCTTCCTTGCGCGCAGTGTGGCTGATGGTGATGTCGAACCGGCCGTCGCGCAGCGTCTGCATCTGGCCGAGCAGCACGGCGAGCGGCTTGGAAATGCTGGAGCGCACCGCCCACATGGCGAAGGCGACGACGGCGCTCATCGAGACGATGCTGGCGATGATGGACGTGAAGGTGGTCGAGCGGGCTTCCTCGCTGTTGCTGGCGCTGGTGGCCTGCACGTAGGCAATCAGCTTGTCGTTGATGACAACGGCGTCCTGTTGTGTCTTGGTGATCAGCGGGTGGCACTCGGCGATCAGCCGCGCCAGCGCCTTGGCATTCTGCGCCGGGTCCGTCGACTGCGACATCGTGGCCACTTCGCCGCAGACGCCGCTCATGGCACTGTCGATCGACGCGATGACGCCCTTGATATCGGCCGAGAAGCCGGGCGCGGCCTTTTCGGCATTTTCGGCAAGCTGTTTGAAGTTGTCGTACGCCGTCTTGCGGGCGGCCAGCGCGTCGGCGTTGTCCTTTTCGCTCGTGGCGGCGGCGTTCTTGTAGAACGAGACCAGAACGTCAGAGAGACTACGGTTGGCGCGTGCCAGATAGACAGGCGCCCGTGCCTCGTTGGTCAACAGGCTCTGGAAGCTTGCGCTCACGGAACCGAACTGCCAGCCAGCATACAGGCTGCCGCCGACGGCAATGAGGCCGGCGAACGTAATGAGAAAGGCGACCTTGCTGAGAAGAGAAAGGTTGGAGAGCGACATGTTGACCCCCGGTTTGACTTCGGAGATCGTTGCATGCGTTCGTTAAATGCCAGTAAATATAGAACATCCTGGCGTTGTTCTACCGACTTCTCCTATAAGAACGCTGAGATGTACTATAGAACAAATTTGGCTGATCGGAAAAAATGCCAAGGCAGATAACAGAAAGTGCACGAAGCTGGGCGGATCACGCCTAGACTTGCCCGGTCGGCACCGGAGTCATCGCGTCGCGCTTGTGGCCGCAAGCGCCGTAGACGCGGCGATTGCGGTCCGTTGATCGCCGACGGATCGAAAGGGTACAGGGGCGCCGTCAGGCGGTTGTGGGGTAGTCGACGGCCATCAGGCATAGACCGAGGGCTGGCGCCACCGGCGCGCAGGCGCAGCGATCGCACGCTTCCAGCGATGCGCGCACGTCGTCCGGTCCCCAGGTGCCGTCGCCGACCAGCTTGAGCGCCCCGACCATGGATCGCACCTGATTGTGCAGGAAAGAGCGGGCCGAGACGATGAAGTGTACTTCTTCCCCGACGGCCAGCACGTCGAGCTGGTCGAGCGTCTTGACCGGGCTTCTGGCCTGACAGTCGCTGGAGCGGAAGGTGGTGAAGTCGTGCTTGCCGAGCAGCACGGCGGCGCCGTGGCGCATGGCGTCGACGTCGAGCCGCGTCTTGACGTGCCAGATCAGGTGGCGATCGAGGGTGGGTGGCGCCCGGCGGGCCATCACCCGATAGCGGTAGTGGCGGCGGATGGCGGAGAAGCGCGAATCGAACGTCTCGGGCACTTCTTCGGCCGCCACGATGGTGATGGCATGCGGCCGCAGGTGGACGTTGCCGGCATCGCGGATGGTATCGGTGCGCAGCGGCTTGTCGATGTCGAAATGGCAGACCTGACCGAGCGCGTGCACGCCGGCATCGGTGCGGCCGGCGCCCCGGATCGACACCGTGCGACCGGTGAAGGCGAAAATGGCCTTCTCGATGTAGTCCTGCACGCCGTTGCCGGTGGCCTGGCTCTGCCAGCCGGAATAGCCGGTGCCGTCGTATTCGATGCTGAGCCGGTAGCGCGGCATGTCAGGTAAACCTCAGGCCGGCATTGAGGCGGGCGCCGCGGGCAAAGTCGGCGAAGGCCATGGCCTTGGAGCCGGCCCGCTGCACGGCGATCAGGCGTACGCCGCCGTCGCCGCAGGCGACCGTGCCGTCGAGACCGAGGAGCGTGCCCGGCGCGCCGGTGCCGTCGACCGGCTCGGTGGCGATCAGCTTGATGCGCTCCGGTCCCTTGCCGAGGTCGGCGAAGAACCAGGCGCCGGGGAAGGGTGACAGGCCGCGCACGTGGTTGTGGACGGCGGCGCTGGTGTTGCTCCAGTCGACGCGCGTCTCGTCGTTGGAAATCTTGGCGGCATAGGTGACGCCGTCGTCGGGCTGCGGGGTGAAGCTGAGCGTGCCGGCCTCCAGCCGGTCAAGCGCCTCGGCCATCAGTCGGGCTCCGGCCGGCGACAGCGCGTCGTGCAGTTCGCCCGCCGTCATCGTCGGCGTGATGGCGACGCGCGCTTCGAGCGCCACCGGTCCGGTATCGAGCCCCTCGTCCATGCGCATCACCATGACGCCGGAGATCGGATCGCCGGCCATGACGGCGCGGTTGATCGGCGCGGCACCGCGCCAGCGCGGCAGCAGCGAGCCGTGCAGGTTGAGGCAGCCGAGGCGCGGCGCTTCCAGCACCGGCTTGGGCAGGATCATGCCGTAGGCGACGACGACGGCGACGTCGGCGCCGTGGGCGGCGAACGCTGCTTGGGCGACCTGGTCGCGCAGGGTACGCGGCGTCAGCACGGCGATGCCGAGGGCGTCGGCGGCCTGATGGACGGGCGAGCGGCGCAGTTCCATGCCGCGCCCGGCCGGTCGCGGCGCCCGTGTGTAAGCGGCCACCACCTGATGGCCGTGGCCAACGATTTCCCGGAGCACGGGAACGGCGAAATCCGGCGTTCCCATGAAGATGACCTTGAGTGACATGCGCGGCGCCCGACGGTTGTTGCGTCAAGAGCTTTCATACCAGCTCCGGCGCCCGGTCAAGGCGTTTTGGCGCGTGTCAGGCCCGCATCTTTTCCCGGGCCTGCTTGGCAAAGCGCCGTGTCACGCGCTCGCGCTTCAGCCGCGAAATGTGGTCGATGAACAGCACGCCCTCAAGATGGTCGATCTCGTGCTGCAAGCAGGTGGCGAGAATGCCGTCGGCGTCGATCTCCTGCGGCTCGCCGGCGAGATTGGTGAAGCGCACCTTGACGCGGGCTGGCCGCTCGACTTCCTCGTAATACTCGGGGATGGACAGGCAGCCTTCCTCGTAGACGCTCAATTCGTCGGAACGCCAGACGACCTCCGGATTGACGAACACCATCGGTTGGCGCGCCTCGTCTTCGCGCGACACGTCGATGGTGACGACGCGCTGATGCACGCCCACCTGCACGGCGGCAAGGCCGATGCCGGGCGCGTCGTACATCGTCGCCAGCATGTCGTCGGCGAGGCGCCGGACGCCGTCATCGATGCGAGGAACGGAGGCCGAAACGAGCCGAAGCTCCTTGTCGGGGAGGATGACGAGCGGTCTGATGGTCATGCTTTTGGATTCTTGGTCGAGGCGCGCCAGAGGCACGCGGTTGATCTTATGGCGGATTTCCGAGGAAACTGGAACGTAGGCTACTGCATTTTCACTGATATGGGAAGCGGTTCGGCAGCCGGCAAGGCCGTTGGTCGGCGAAGCGGTTACGACTTTGGCAAAGCCGGGCGCGGCTGCTATGACGATGGTCCACCCTCGTCAATCGGAAGGTCCGCATGTCCATCCTGCTCGCCGTCACCGGCTGGAACCCGCAACACTGGCTCGACGCGCTCAAGGCGGCGGCGCCGGGACGCACGGTGGTGCAGCCGGGCGAAGCGTTCGATCCCCGCTCGGTGCGCTACGCGCTCGTTTGGAAGCCGCAAGCCGGCTACCTCAAGACCTTTCCCAATCTCAAGGTGATCTTCTCGCTCGGCGCCGGTGTCGACCACCTCACCACCGATCCGGAACTGCCCGACCTGCCGGTGGTGCGCATCGTCGACCCCGATCTCACGGCCCGCATGACCGAGTGGGTGATCTTCGAGGTGCTGCTCCACCACCGCCAGCATCTGCACTACGCCGCCGCTCAGGCGCGCGGCGCCTGGAGCGCCCGCCGCCAGTGGCCGGCCAGCGCCGTGCGCGTCGGCGTCATGGGGCTCGGGGTGCTCGGCCTCGACGCCATCCGCGGCCTGCGGCAGTTGGGCTTTGCCGTCGGCGGCTGGAGCCGGACGGCCAAGCAGATCGACGGTGTGCCGACCTGGGCCGGCGCCGACGGTCTGGCGCCGTTCCTTGCCCGCACCGACATCCTGGTGTCGCTGCTGCCGCTGACCGCCGAGACGACCGGTCTCATCGACCGCGCCGTCATCGACGGTTTGGCCAAGGACGGACCGCTTGGCGGGCCGGTGCTGATCAACGGCGGTCGCGGCCGTTCACAGGTCGAGGCCGATATCGACGCCGCGCTGCGCGACGGCCGTCTCCGGGGTGCCAGTCTCGACGTCTTTGCCGTCGAACCTTTGCCGGCCGCCAGCCCGCTCTGGGGCGCCCCCAATCTCTTCATCACCCCGCACGTCGCCGCCGAGAGCGACCCGCAGGCGTTGAGCGCCTACATCGCCGCCCAGATCGGCGCCTTCGAGGCCGGCATCGGCCTCAGCAATCTCGTCGACCGCAAGCTCGGGTATTGAGGGCTTGGCCAGGGTGGCCAAGCACATGGGTCAGAAGGCGTCAATTGCCCAATCGGCAGGCTGTTTTGCCGCTCTTTGAGCCAGCTGCCAGAATTGACGCGCCGCGTAACAAACTGTCATAAACCTCGTGTACCAAGAACGCGGAGACGGCGAAACAATTCCTCGTGCCACGTTGGGCGTTCGGTGAATTGCTTTGCCTTCGGAGCCGCGCCGGCCGGTCCGCATGGAATGCCGGACGTTGCCATCAAGGGGAATCCGGAAGCCGGGGTCACTCCGGTTCCGATCGCGAGGGAATCGTCATGTTCAAGTCCGTATTGCTATCGTCGATCGCTTCGGCGGTCGTTCTCACCTTTGCCGGCGCCGCCTCGGCCGGCCCGTCCGACGAACTGGTCGCCGCCGCCAAGAAGGAAGGCGTGCTGACCGTCATCGCCCTGCCGCGCGACTGGTGCGGCTACGGCGCCGTCATCGACAGCTTCAAGTCCAAGTACGGCCTGACCGTCAACGAGCTCAATCCGGATGCCGGTTCGGGCGACGAGGTCGAGGCCATCAAGGCCAACAAGGGCAACACCGGCGATCAGGCCCCCGACGTTATCGACGTCGGCCTCAGCTTCGGCCCGTCGGCCAAGGCCGAAGGCCTGCTGCAGCCCTTCAAGGTCTCGACCTGGGACACCATTCCCGACAGCGCCAAGGACGCCGAGGGCTTCTGGTATGGCGACTACTACGGCGTCATGGCCTTCGGCATCAACAAGGACCTGGTCAAGAACAGCCCGGCCGACTGGTCGGACCTGGTGAAGCCGGAGTACGCCAACGCCGTGGCGCTGGCCGGCGATCCGCGCGCCTCCAACCAGGCCATTGCCGCCGTCTTCGCCGCCGGCCTGTCGGCTGCCAAGGGTGACGTCGCCAAGGCCGCCGAAGCCGGTCTCGCCCTGTTCAAGGAAATCAACGCCAAGGGCAACTTCGTGCCGGTCATCGGCAAGTCGGCGCCGCTCGCTCAGGGCACGACGCCCATCGTCGCCGCCTGGGACTACAACCTGCTGTCCTGGCGCGACACGCTGGCCGGCAATCCGCCGGTCGAAGTCGTGCTGCCCAAGACGGGTGTCGTCGCCGGCGTCTACGTGCAGGCCATTTCCGCCTACGCGCCCCATCCCAATGCCGCCAAGCTGTGGATGGAACACCTCTACTCCGACGACGGCCAGATCGGCTGGCTCGCCGGCTACTGCCATCCGATCCGCTTCAACGACCTCGCCAAGAACGGCAAGGTTCCCAAGGCGCTGATGGACAAGCTGCCGGCCGCCGAGGGGTACGCCAACGCCGTCTTCCCGACGGTCGAACAGCAGAACACCTACAAGGCGACGATCACCAAGAACTGGGACGCCGTGGTCGGCGCCGACGTCAAGTGATCTGACCGCAACGACGCGAGCCTCCCGCCCTGCCAAGGGGCGGGTGGTTCCCGGACATCCGGCGGCCGCGTTCCGCCCCTTTTTTCAGGCTGATCATGGCTTCCCTGACGCCCGCACACTCGACTTCCCCAGCGAGCCCGCCGCTGCGGCTGCCCTGGGCCTGGATCGGCGTCGCGCCGTTCCTGCTGTTCGCCGTCCTGTTCCTGATCCTGCCGACTGCCTTCCTGGTCGTCGGCGCCTTTCGCGATGCCGACGGGCACTTCACCTTCGGCAATCTCCGCGAACTGTTCTCGCCCACCATCCTGTCGGCCTACTGGATCTCCATCAAGATCAGTGCCGCCTCGGCGCTGCTTGGGGCCATCGCCGGTGCCTTCATGGCCTATTCGGCGGCCAGCGGCGGTCTGCCGCGCTGGATCAAGCCGACGCTGGCGACCTTTTCCGGCGTCGCCTCCAACTTTGCCGGCGTACCGCTGGCCTTCGCCTTCCTGGCCACGCTCGGCCGCCAGGGCCTGGTGACGGTGTTTCTCAACGCCAGTTTCGGCCTCAACATCTACGCCTACGGCTTCAATCTGCTGTCGTTCTGGGGCCTGACGCTCACCTATCTCTATTTTCAGATGCCGCTGATGATCCTGATCTTCACGCCGGCCATCGAGGGCCTGCGGCGCGAGTGGCGCGAGGCGGCGACCATCCTCGGCGCCTCCACCTGGCAATACTGGCGCTACATCGCCGGCCCGGTGCTGATGCCGACCTTCCTTGGCGCCAGCCTGCTGCTGTTCGCCAATGCCTTCGGCGCCATCGCCACCGCCTACGCCCTCACCGGTTCTTCGCTCAACATCGTCACCATCCTGCTCTACGCCCAGATTCGCGGCGACGTGCTGCACAACCAGAACCTCGGCTACGCCATCGCCCTCGGCATGGTGCTGATCACCGCCCTGTCCAATCTCGCCTACATCTGGCTGCGCGTCCGGGCGGAAAGGTGGCTCAAATGAAGAAGAACCGTCTCGGCCACTGGATCGCCATCCTGCTTGGCTCGCTGTACTTCGTAGTGCCGCTGATCGCCACCTTCGAGTTCTCGTTGCGCAAGCTGCGCGGCGTCTATTCCTTCGAGGCCTACCGCGTGGTGCTGGCCGATCCGCAGTTCCAGGGTTCGTTCACCTACTCGGTGGTGCTGGCCGTCATCACCATCATCTTCGGCCTGATGATCATCGTGCCGACGGCCTATTTCGTCGAGCTGCGCCTCAGGAGCCTCAAGCCGGTCGTCGAGTTCATCACACTGCTGCCGCTGGTCGTGCCGGCCATCGTCCTCGTCTTCGGCTACGTCCGGCTCTACAACTCCTCGAGCATCCTGCCGCTCACCGCCTCGACCCGCGGCACCGATTTCCTCCTCGCCTGCGGCTACGTCACGCTGGCTCTGCCCTACATGTATCGCTCCATCGAGACCGGACTGCGCTCCATCGACGTTCGCACGCTGACCGAGGCGGCCGAAAGCCTCGGTGCCGGGCCGTTGACGACGCTGCGGCGGGTGATCCTGCCCAACATCCGCTCGGCGGTGCTGTCGGGTGCCTTTCTGACCTTTGCCATCGTCATCGGCGAATTCACCTTCGCCAGCCTGCTTAACCGCCCGGCCTTCGGTCCCTACCTGCAGCTGGTCGGCGCCAACCGCGCCTACGAGCCGGCGGCGCTGGCCATCGTCGCCTTCGCCGTCACCTGGGCCTGCATGGGCATCATTCAGGTCATCAGCCGCAACCGCACCGCCGCCATCAAATGAATCCGGTTGCCGCCAAGGCACCGTCGCCAGAGAACCGCCGATGAGTTTCCTCGAAATCAATCACCTCAAGAAGTCGTTCGGGCCGAATACCGTCGTGCACGACTTCACGCTGTCGGTCGAGAAGGGCGAATTCGTCTCCTTCCTCGGGCCGTCGGGCTGCGGCAAGACCACGGTGCTGCGCATGATCGCCGGCTTCGAACAGGCGAGCTCGGGCCGCATCATCATCGGCGGCGCCGACGTCACCCACCTGCCACCGGCCAAGCGCAACGTCGGCATGGTGTTCCAGGCCTACGCCCTGTTTCCCAACCTGACGGTGGCCGGCAACATCGGCTTCGGACTGGAAATCGCCGGCGCCACGTCGGCCGAGATCAACACCCGCGTGGCCGAGATGCTGGAGCTCATCAAGCTGCCGCACCTCGCCAGCCGCTACCCCTACCAGCTGAGCGGCGGTCAGCAGCAGCGCGTCGCCCTGGCCCGGGCGCTGGCCGTCCGGCCGCAGGTGCTGCTGCTCGACGAGCCGCTGAGCGCGCTCGACGCCAAGATCCGCGTCTCCCTGCGCGAGGAAATCCGGGCGCTGCAGCGTGAGCTCGGCATTACCACCGTGTTCGTCACCCACGATCAGGAAGAGGCGCTGTCGATCTCCGATCGCGTCGTCGTCATGCACAACGGCAAGGCCGACCAGGTGGGCGCGCCGTCCGAGATCTACAATCACCCGAAGACGCACTTCGTCGCCTCCTTCGTCGGCACGCTCAACATCCTCGAAGCCCGCGTCGCCGACGCGACATCGGGCCGGCTGTCGATCGACGGTCAGCCGGTGGCGGTGGCCCGCTCGCTCGCCGGTTTCGGGCTCGGCGATCAGCTGACGGTGGCCCTCAGGCCGGAAGCGGTCGACATCGCCGCCCCCGAGAGCGGCAAGAACGCCCTCAAGGGTACCGTCGACGACGTCGCCTTCCTGGGCTCGATCATCCGCGTCCGCGTGCGCCTCGCCAGTGCCCGCGTGTCGCTCGACACCTTCAACGATCCCTCGCGGTCGCTGCCGCGCGTCGGTGAGACCGTGACGCTGTCCTTCAAGCCCGAAGACCTGCTGCTGCTCGAGCGCGACTGAGCGGCCGCAACGCCGGCAACGAAAAAGGGGGGCGATTGCCCCCCTTCCTCGTTCGGTCTGCGGTCTTGTCAGGTGATCGGGTCTGGCTCAGTTGGCCGGCGCGGCATCGGGCGCCGGGGCGTCGGCCGGCGGCGGCAACTGGCACGGGCCGCCATGCTTGGGGCCGCGATGGCCGAAGCCGAACCAGCCCTGACCGTCGGCGCGGTCGCCGCTCCAGCTCCAGCGGCCCTGCGGACCGGGGCGGCCGTCCATCATCGGACCGGGGCCGCCCATGCGGTCGCCCATCTGCTCCATGCGGTCGGCCATGCGCTCCATGCCCGCCTTCATCTCGTCGGCCGAGATCTTGCCGTCGCCGTCGCGGTCGAAGCGCTGGAAGGCGCGCACCATCATTTCCCGATGCTGCTTCCAGAAGTACGGCTCGAATTCCTGGATGGTAACGCCGTCGCCGCCATCGGTGTTGGCTTCGTCGAAGTTCTTCTTGGCGGCGGCGTCGATCTCGTCCTTGCTGATCTGGCCGTCACCATTGGTGTCCATGGCCTTCAGCACGTCGGCCATCGGGCCCATGCCGGGCCCCATGCCCGGGCCCATCGGAGCCGGACCATTGGGGGCCGCCGACGCCGCCCCCGCCAGCATGATCATCGACAGGGCGGCGAGCGAGGAAACGGTGAGTGTCTTCACGGGAGTATCTCCAACTTGGTTCAGAGAGGGCGGGCAAGTGGGGGTATCCCGCCCTCGACAACCGCAATATAGAGGCCGGATGTCCCGCAAGTTTGTCGGAAAACGGCGGGAGTGTATGCGGCTGTGTCAGCTTCGCCCGACGTTACAATCTGATACGATTTAGCCGCCAGGGCGCTTCGTTCGGCGCTATTCTGGTTTCAGGACAGATACGGGACCTCCTTATGAACGATCCGCAGCCGCACATTCTCGTTGTCGACGACCATCGCGAAATCCGCGACCTCATCGGCCGCTACCTTGGCAAGAACGGCTTCCGCGTCACCGTCGCCGACAGTGCCGCCGCGGCGCGCAAGGCCCAGAAGGCGGCGGCCATCGATCTCGTCGTGCTCGACATCATGATGCCGGGCGAGGATGGCCTGTCGTTCTGCCGCTATCTGCGCGAGACGTCCGAGACGCCCGTCATCCTGCTCACCGCCATGGCCGAGGACACCGACCGCGTCGTCGGCCTGGAGATCGGCGCCGACGATTACGTCACCAAGCCGTTCAATCCGCGAGAACTGCTGGCCCGCATCCGGGCCGTGCTGCGCCGCACGCTGGCCGTCCCCAAGAGCCGCGACGCCGTCGAAGCGCGCAAGCTCAAGTTCGACCGCTTCGTGCTCGACGTGCAGCGGCGTGAGCTGCTGGCCGCCGACGGCGTCTCGGCGCCGCTGTCCACCGCCGAGTTCCAGCTGCTGACCGCTTTCCTCAAGCGCCCCAACATGGTGCTCAATCGCGATCAGCTGATGGACCTGACGTCTGGCCGCACGCCGCAGATCTTCGACCGCTCCATCGACAACCAGGTCAGCCGGCTGCGCAAGAAGATCGAGATCGATCCCAAGGTGCCCGAACTCATCAAGACCGTCTGGGGCGGCGGCTACATCTTCACCGCCGACGTTGAGGAAATCGACGCGTGACGACCCGTTTCTTTCCCCGCTCGCTGGCTGGGCAGCTGTCCATTCTGCTGGTCGCTGCCGTGCTGGTGGCCCAGACGCTGACGACGCTGATCTTCGCCGAGAGCCGTCGCTCGGCCATCGACGCGGCCACCCGCGAGCAGGTGCTCGGCCGCATGGCGGCGCTGGCGCGGCTGCTGGAGGAAGTGCCGCCAGCCCAGTACGACCGCATCCTGGCCGCCGCCGGTTCGGCGCGCATCGTCTACACCATTGCCCCCGAACCAAGCGTCGACCCGGACAGCGAAGCCTCGCTCGACGATGCCACGCGGACCAAGCTCGAGGAGATTTTCGGCACCGACCGTCTGGTCAAGATCGCCCTGGCCGCGCCGCCGCGTCACGGCCGGCTGATGCGACCGCCACCGGGCCCGGGTGACGATCACGGACCTCCTGATGGCGGCGATCGGCCGGGGTTCGGTCCCGGCTCCGGCTTGCGCCTGCGCCTGCCGGTGCTGGCCGTATCGGTGCAGCTGGCCGGCGGCAACTGGCTCAATTCGGAAACGCTGCTGCCGAGCCCGGGGCTCTGGGCTTGGCCGACCATCGTCTCGACGCTGCTGATGGCCATCACCATCGTTCTGGTCGTGCTCGTCACCGTGCGCCGCATCACCCAGCCGTTGCGCCAGTTGGCTCTCGCCTCCGATCGGCTGGGCCGCGGCGAGGCGGTGGTCGATCTGCCGGAGGCCGGCCCCGAGGAGATCGTCCGCGCCAACCGCGCCTTCAACGCCATGCAGGGCCGCGTCCGCCGTTTCGTCGCCGACCGCACCCGCATGATCGCCGCCATCAGTCACGACCTCAGGACGCCGTTGACGGCCCTGCGCCTCAGGGCCGAGTTCATCGACGACGACGACACCCGCGAGCGCATCATCGGCTCGGTCGACGAGATGACGCGCATGTCCGAAGCGACGCTGGCCTTTGCCCGCGACGACGCCTCGCAGGAGGAGACGCGCTCCACCGATCTGGCAGCGCTGGTGGCGGCGGTGACCGACGATTTCGCCGATCTCGGCCATGACGTCACCATCACCGGGCCGGACCGGCTTGAGGCGACGGTGCGGCCGGTGGCGCTGCGCCGGGCGGTGCGCAACCTCGTCGAGAACGCCATCCGCTACGGCGTCCGCGCCCGCGTTGGTCTCGAACGCGGCAATGGTGAAATCCGCATCCGCGTCGACGACGACGGTCCCGGCATCCCCGAGGACCGCATGGAGGATGTGTTTGCCCCGTTCACCCGCCTCGAAGGCTCGCGCAATCAGGAAACCGGTGGCGTCGGTCTCGGCCTCTCCACCGCCCGCTCGGTCATTCACGCCCACGGCGGCGAATTGCGGCTTGCAAATCGGCCGGGCGGAGGTTTGACTGCCACCATTCACCTGCCGCTCGCCGCCGAACGCTGACGAGCGGTCTTTCGTCTCAGTGCGCTTTCTTGCGCCTGCCCCTGCCGTTCAACCGCCACTCGGCGGCCCCGGGGCCGGCTTCAGCGTCCAGGAGCCCGCATGTCCGGAACCCCCACCTTCGCCGTCCCTCCCACGTTCCTCGGCCTGTCCGACGGGCGCCGCGAGGCCCGTTTCACGGTTGCCGGCGTGCCGCTCGACATTGGCGTCACCAATCGCACCGGTGCCCGTTCCGGCCCGGCGGCGGTGCGGGCGGCGAGCCGCATGCTGACCGACGGCGATCATCCGCAGTTCTGGATCGACCCGCGCCGTCTCGACGTTGCCGACATCGGCGATTTCACGCTGGCGCTCGGCGACATCAAGGCGTCGCTGACGCTGATCGAGCGGCAGGCCGCCGGCCTCAACCACCTGCTGGCCATCGGCGGCGAGCACGGCATCACGCTGGCGCTGTTGCGGGCGCTCACGGCCCGGATCGGCGCGCCGCTGGCCCTCGTCCACTTCGACGCCCACGTCGACACCTGGCCGGACAACTTCGGTCAGGTCTACGGCCACGGTTCGCCGTTCTATCACGCCATCGAGGAAGGGCTCATCGATCCCCACCGCATGGTGCAGATCGGCATCCGCTCGCCGGTGCAGCGCGAGGTGTGGGACTGGACGATCGGCAAGGGCGTCACCATTCTATCGGCCACCGACGTGCACCGCCTCGGTCCCGACGCCGTGCTTGAGCGCGTGCGCGCCGTCGTCGGCGACGGTCCGGCTTACTTCTCCTTCGACATCGACTGTCTCGATCCGGCCTTCGCGCCCGGCACCGGCACGCCTGAGTTCGCCGGCCTGACGCCGTTCCAGGTGCAGACCATCGTGCGCGGCCTCGGCGGCATCGACTTCCGCGGCATGGACGTGGTGGAAGTGGCACCGGCCTACGACGTCGCCGAGATCACGGCGCTGGCCGCCGCCACCGTCATCTGGGACTATCTCGCCATGCTTGGCGCCACCTGACAACAAAACGGCGGCGAACCGGAGTTCGCCGCCGTGCCAATCCTCAAATCATTCGTCAGGCTCAGGGCAGCGGCACCGGCGCGTCCGAAAGCGTGCGCAGGTAGGCGATGACGTTGGCGCGCTCGTCCGGCTTCTTCAGGCCGGCGAAAGCCATCTTGTTGCCCGGCACTTCCGTCTTAGGGTTGGTGAGATAGGCGTCGATCATCTCGTAGGTCCACGCCTCGTTGGCCGAGCCGAAGGCCTTCATGCCGTCCGAATAGTTGAAGCCGGCATGGCTGGCCGGCTTGCGGCTGACCACGCCCCAGAGGCCGGGGCCAACCTTGTTGGTGCCGGCGGCATCGAAGGCGTGGCAGGCGGCGCACACCTTGGCCGTCTTCTCGCCGGCGGCGGCGTCGGCGGTCTTGAGGCGCTCGGCGATCGGCGGGGCGCTGGCCGCGGCAGGCGCGGCGGCGGCCGCGGTGGCGACGGGCTTGGCGGCGCCGGTCGCCCCCTGGGTTGCTGGCACGGCGGCGGGCGCGGCAACGGCCACCACGTAACCCGGCTTGGTCAGGACCGGCTTCGAAAAGACGATGTCGGTGACAAAGCCGATGGCGAACGTGACGGTCACGGCCCCGAGGGCTGCCCCAAGCACCTTATTGGGAGAAAACGACATTATGGCTCCAACTCCGTCGCTTGCCGGTCCGGCGCAGTCATGCCGGCGGCCTGTTTCCTGCCTTGGCGCCGGGCCTGCCGGCATCCGGACGGCCCTTGCCCCCTCCGTCATCGTTCGGCTTTTCGGCTTCGACCGCAACGGTCGCTGACGAACGGCTCTCGGGCGGACTCTCGACGCCGATGCATAAGGGAATTTGCGTGAACTTACAAACAATCCAGACTGAATGTCCATAAGAAAGAACGGCCTATCGCCAAAGGGCGATTCCGACGATGCCTGCGCCCCAAAGGTGCCGGGCTGGCCGGGGCTTGCGCCGACGCTTCGGCGTTTCCCTCGCCGGTGTTTTGGGATACAGCATCGGCCGAATGCCGGAGGCCGATCGGCCCGCCGCGATGGCCGGCGGGGAGACAAAAGGAAAGTCGAAACGATGTCCAGGAAACTCAAGGTCGTGTACCAGGGCGAGCCGGGTGCCAACTCCCACCTCGCCGCGCTCGAAGTCTATCCGGACTGCGAACCCGTGCCGTGCCCGACCTTTGAGGACTGCTTTGCCGCCCTGGCCGGCGGCACCGGCGATCTCGGCATGATCCCCATCGAGAACTCGACCGCCGGTCGCGTCGCCGACATCCATCACATTCTGCCGCACGCCAATGTCCACATCATCGGCGAGCACTTCCTGCCGGTGCATCATCAGCTCCTGGGCATCCGGGGTGCCCGCCTCGAGGACGTCAAGACGGCGCAGAGCCACATCCAGGCACTCGGTCAGTGCCGCCAGCGGCTGCGCGCGCTCGGCATCCAGCCGGTGGTTGGTGCCGACACGGCCGGTTCGGCCCGCGAGATCGCCGAGGCCGGCGACCCGACCCGCGCCGCCATCGCCTCGTCGCTGGCCGCCGAGGTCTACGGCCTCGACATCCTGAAGCCGGACTGCGAGGACACCGCGCACAACACGACGCGCTTCATCATCCTGTCGCCGACGCCGGTGCCGCTGGCCAAGCAGAATGACAAGACGATGATCACCACCTTCATCTTCCGCGTCCGCAACATCCCGGCCGCGCTCTACAAGGCGCTGGGCGGTTTTGCCACCAACGGCATCAACATGACCAAGCTCGAGAGCTACCAGCTCGAGGGCAAGTTCTTCGCCACCCAGTTCTACGCCGACGTCGAAGGTCATCTCGACGATCAGGCACTGCGCTTTGCCCTCGAGGAACTGGAATTCTTCAGCCGCGAGATGCGCGTGCTCGGCTGCTATCCGGCCAGCCCGTTCCGCGACCAGATCCGCGAACCGGCACCGCAGCTGGGTCTCCGACCCGGCGAGTGAGCCGGGCCGGGACGATCGGCCTCATTGGCCCATCCAGGCCGTGATCAGGCTGCGGGCCAGTGCCACCGTCGGCGGGCAGCTGAGCCCGCCGTCGTGGGTGCCGGCCAGCATGGCGCGCACCTCGTCGCGGTGGAACCAGCGGCAATCCTCAAGCTCGTTGTGGTCGACGACGATTTTGGACGACAGCGCCTCGCCGAGGCAGCCGAGCATCAGGTTGGCCGGGAACGGCCACGGCTGGCTGGCGTGATAGCGCACGGCGCCGACGCTGATGCCCGATTCCTCCAGCACCTCGCGGCGCACGGCGTCCTCGATGGTCTCGCCCGGCTCCATGAAGCCGGCGAGGCAGGTGTACATGCCGGTGGCGAACCGACCCTGCCGGCCAAGCAGCGCCCGGTCACCGTTGGCGATCAGCATGATCACCACCGGGTCGGTGCGCGGGAAGTGCTGCGTGCCGCACGACGGACAGCCGCGCTGATAGCCGGCCGCCGCCACTTCGGTCGGATGGCCGCAGACACCGCAGAAGCGGTTGCGCCGGTGCCAGAACAGCATGGCCCGCGCCTGGGCGGCCGGGCCGAAGTACGCCGGCTCGACGACGCCTTCCACCGCCAGCGACCGCAGGTCGTAGAGGCTCTGGCCGGGGAGCGCCACCGGCTCGCCCGGCATGTCGGCGGCGAAGTAGGGCACACCATCGTTGTCGAGGCCGAGGAAAATGGTGGTGGCCGCCTGCTGGGCGATGTCGTCGAGCGCCCCGCCGGTCAGATAGGGGCGCGGCGGCGTGCCGTCGATGACGATGCGGTCGCCGAAAAACACCATCAGCCGGGCGCGCGGGTCGTCGAAGGCCCGGGCGACGAAGGCCGGATCGGTGCGGGCATCGGAGCGGCGGTCGAGGTCATTGACCGAAAAGGTGTTGGCGGAAGACCAGTCGAGCGCCGGATGCGGCTCGGGAATGCGGATCATGATCGGATACCATCGTTTCTGTTTGCAAAGGTTTTGGCCGCCAGCTTCGGCAGGCGGAGGCCGAGCGTCAAGCCACGGGCGCCGAGAAAGACGGCGAGGGCCAGCCACAGGCCGTGATTGCCGAGCACCGGCACCAGCGCGGCGATGAGGGTGGTATAGACGGCGAGCGACAGCAGCATCATGTTGCGCATGTCGCGCGACCAGGTGGCCCCGATGTAGACGCCGTCCATCTCGAAGGCAAAGACGCCGAACATCGGCATCAGCGCCGCCCACGGCAGGTACAGGGCGGCGAGCGCCCGCACCTCGGCCGAGGCGGTCATGGTGGCGATCAGCGCCGGGCCGCCGAGCCAGAAGGCGGCTGAGGTCAGTCCGGCGAGGCCGACGCTCCACATCAGCGTCAGCCGCACCGTGGCGTGGAACGCGTCGGCGGCGCGGGCGCCCACCGCGCGGCCGACCAGCTGTTCGGCGGCGGCGGCGAGGCCATCAAGGAAGAAGCCGCCGACCATGAAGAAGTTCATCAGCACGGCGTTGGCGGCCAGCGTCACGTCGCCGAAACGGGCGCCGGTGCGCGTGAACAGCGCAAAGGCGAACAGCAGCGCGAACGAGCGCATCATGATGTCGGCGTTGACGCCAGCCATGCGATGGAAGGCGTGGACGTCGGCGAGGGCGGCGACGGCCGGCGACCAGTGACCGCGCCCGAGGCGGTAGGCGATGACGAGGGCGGCCAGCAGGCCCAGCCCTTCGCCGGCCACGGCGGCGATGGCCACTCCGGCGATGCCCCAGCCGAGCGTCAGGCCGAGCAGCAGCGACAGGCCGATGTTGACGCCGTTGATCAGCGTCTGCAGCGCCAGTGCAATGCCCGAACGGCCGAGCCCGAGCACCCAGCCGAGCAGGGCGTAGTTGGCGAGCGTCACCGGCGCGGCCAGCACGCGGATGTCGAAATAGCGGCTGGCGGCATCGGCGACCGCATCGCTCGGAGCGATGAAGGCGAGGCCGGCCCGGCGCAGCGGCACCATCAGCGCCACGATGACGAGGCCAGCGAGGACGGCGACGACGAGAGCGCGCAGCAGCGCTGCCTGCATCTCGCGGCGGTGGCCGGCCCCGAACGCCTGGGCGGTGAGCCCGGTGGTGCCGGCGCGCAGGAAGTTGAAGGTGGAGAACACCACGTCGAAGATCAGCGCCGCCACGGCGATGCCGCCCATCAGCGCCGGGTCGCCGTAATGGCCGATGACGGCGGTGTCGACGATGCCGATCAGCGGCGTCGTCAGGAAGGCCAGCGTCATCGGCACGGCGATGCCGAGCACGGTCCGACTGTCGATCCGAAGGGCGGAGGAAGGCACGGCCATCGCCTCGCCGACCCTCAGCCGGCGCGTCCGCCGATCTTCAGGAGGCGTAGCACCAGCCAGACCGGCAGGACGACGACGGCGCCGAGCAGCAGGTAGTGACCGGCCCGGTCGAGGGTGGCAAAGCCCATGTTCCAGATGCGCTGGCCGAAGCGGATGGCCGAATTGACGATGTCGTAGGGTTCGAGCCCGAGCGCGGTCAGCACCACGCCGACGGCGAACGACAGCACCAGCAGGCGAACGAGGAGGCGAACCGGCGAGTCGCCAAGGATCCGGTTGAGGCGGTCGTTCATGGGGCGTACCTGATATCGAGCTGCGGACCTGCGAGACATAGGAGTTCGCCGGTAGGCTGTCCAGCGTCAGCTTGCCGGTGGCTCGAAAAGCAGCCCTGCGCTAGCAGCTTGGGCTAGAAAAATAAAGCTAGTTCAGCAGGCGCTTCGGATCGGGAACGTCGAGCGAGAAGGCGGGGATGGCGACGTCAAGCGTGACGCCCTGGTCGTCGACCATGCGGTAGCTGCCGGCCATGATGCCGCTCGGCGTCGTCAGCGGGCAGCCGCTCGAATACTCGAAGGCTTCGCCCGGCTCGATGACCGGCTGCTGACCGACCACGCCGCTGCCGACCACTTCCTTGACCTGACCGTTGCCGTCGGTGATGTGCCAGGCCCGGCGCATCAGCTGAACGGCGCGGTCGCCCCGGTTCTCGATCACCACGCGGTAGCTCCAGACGTAACGGCTCTCGTCCGGCTCGGATTCGCCGGGAAGGTAGCTGGGCTCGACGGTGACGACGATGAAGCCGGTGATTGCGCTGAACATGGGTTCGGGTCCGCTTGACGCGCCGGCCAGATCGGTTTGCCGGCACCTGAGAGAAGCGGCGGTGCTGCCGCCGCCTGTCAATAAAGGCTCATGGGCAGAAAACGCAATGCCAGCTCGTCCAGAACGCCATCGGTTTCGAGGTCGCGCAGCGCACCGTTGATCTCGTTGCGCAGTGCCGCCTTGTCGCGTCCGACGGCGATGGTCAGCCCGTCGCCGAAATAGGCGCTCTCGGTGTAGGCGCCGGTGGCGAAACGGCAGCAGCCATCGGCCGTCTTGCCGGTCAGCCAGAAGGCGCCGGCGAGGGCGCCGGTGAACACGGCGTCGACCGCGCCGGCCTTGAGACGGGCGAACGAGGCGCCGTCGCCGTCGGTGGCGATCGCTTGGCTGCCGGAAAAGAAGTCGGCGATGAAATCGGCATACCGCGTACCGGCGGCGACGGCGATCTTGCGGCCGGCCAGCGCGGCCGGCGTCGGTTCGATCGCGGCCGGACTGGCCATGACGAAGCGGGCGGGTAGCCGGAAATAGGGATGGGAGTAGCTGAGATAGCGGCGCAGCGCCGGCGTATCGCGCACGCCGGCAATGATGGCGTCGGCACGGTTGGCGATGAGCGTGTCGACCAGGAGCGGGAAGGGACGCACCTGGATGGTGCAGGCCACCGCCAGTCGGACGCAGATGGCCCGCGCCAGCTCGACGTTGAAGCCGGACAGCACGCCGTCGCCGCCGACGTAGTTGAATGGCGGGAAGTCGTCCGAGGTGACGAAACGGATCGACGTCGGCGTGGCACTGGCCTCGGCCGGCGCGTCCTGCGGCACCACCCTTGGCAAGGCCGACATTGTCTCCGTGCGCGCAAAACTTGTAGAAAACGCGATGCAACTGAGCACAATCACAATGCGAGTTGCAACCGTTCTGATAGGATTCGTCATGTGTGCAATCAGTGTGGCGGCAGGCGGTTCAGTTGGACACGAGGCTAGCGCAGCCCGAGGTCGGAAGAAAGGCCCTATCGCCGTTCGTGACGGCCGCGGGCCATCCCTGGCTTGTCGCGCCGCTGCCGCTGGTCCGGCTGATCGAGATGGTCGGCGTCGCCATCGCCGCGACCGATCTGGCGGCCGGGCCGGAGAACGTGGTGGCGCTGCTGTCGCGCCGCCTTGTCGCCCGTCCGGACGTCGTCGGCCTGCTCGACGCCCATCCCGGCCTCGCCAGTCAGCTGTGCATCGTTGCCGACGATGCCGCGCCGGCCCTGCGGCTTTGCGATCTCGGCCCGTTCCGCCTCGCCGAAGTCATGGCCGCGGCCGAGGCGTTCAACCCGCTGGCCGCGCTCGCCGCCGGACGGGCTAACGGCGAGGACATCGTCTACGCCTGGCTCGCCCGCAAGGCCGGTCTCGCCTGTGTTGGTCTCGGGCGGTCGTATCGGCCGCTGCATCCCCCCTTGCCGCGCCACGTCGGCCGGCTCGCCGCGGCCGTCTTCGAGCATGGGGGTGACCGTCTGCTGGTGGCGGCGCCACCGCTCGAGGGGCTGGCCGAGCGCCTCTCGATCCTGGGGCGCGGCAACGGTGCCGGGTCGGCCACCGCCATCTCGACGCCCCGGCGGCTCGAGCGTCGGTTGCGCGCCTCACTCGCCGCCGACGTCGAGGCCTCGACCACCAGCCAGCTCCACCGACTGATGCCACGCCTGTCGGCGCGTCTGTGCCCGAGCCTGTTGCAGGCGCTGCTGATCCCGATCATCCCGGCCATGACGCTGCTCGGACTGCTGTTCGACCTGCGGCCGCCGCTGCTCCTGACTTTCGTTCTGTCGGTCGTCGCCTTCCTCGGCCTGGCCATGCTGAAGCTTGAAGCCTTCGAGAACGCCGGCCGGCTCGAAGCCGCCGCCGCGCCCATCGCCGATGCCGATCTGCCGGTCTATTCGGTGCTGGTGGCGGTCTATCGCGAAGCCCACATGATGAGCCAGCTCGTCGCCGCCCTCGATCGCCTCGACTATCCGCGCCGCCGGCTCGACATCATGATCCTGACCGAGGCGGACGATCCCGACACCACCGCCGCCGCCGAGCGGGAAATGCAGGGGCTCGCCCACATGCGGACACTGGTGGTGCCGCCCGGCCAGCCGCGCACCAAGCCGCGCGCGCTTTGCTATGGTCTCGCCTTCGCCAAGGGCGAGCTCGTCACCGTCTACGACGCCGAGGATCGGCCGGCCCCCGACCAGCTGCGCCGGGCGGCAGCGGCGTTGCTGGCCGGGCCCGATCACCTCGCCTGCGTCCAGGCCCGTCTTGAGATCGCCGGGGCCGGTGGCTGGCTGGAGCGGCAGTTCGCCATCGAATACGCCTGCCTGTTTTCAGGTGTCCTGCCGTGGCTGGCCCGGGCGGCCCTGCCGCTGCCACTCGGCGGCACTTCCAACCACTTCAAGCGCCACGCCCTTGAGGTGGCTGGCGGCTGGGACCCCTACAACGTCACCGAAGACGCCGACCTCGGCGTCCGCCTGGCCCGGTTCGGCTTCACCACCGGCATGTTCGACAGCGCCACGGCGGAAAACGCTCCACGGTCGGTGCCGGTGTGGCTGCGTCAGCGCCGGCGCTGGATCAAGGGCTGGCTGGTCACCTGGTTCGTGCACATGCGGCGGCCGCGCCGGCTCTACGCCGACCTCGGCATCTGGAACCTTGTCGCCTTTCAGCTGCATCTGGCCGCCAACGCCCTGGCGCCGCTCGCCCATCCGGTGTGGCTCGCCATGCTGACGGCCTACGGCTTCGGCTGGCTGTCGCCGCCCGACGAACTGTCGTTCGCCGACACGCTGCTGATCGTCGCCGCCATGCTTGGCATGCTGGCCGGCTACGGCGGCAACTTCCTGGTCGGCTGGCGCGTGCTGGGGCTGATCGGCCGGCCGGAGCTGCGGCGCGACCTCTGGCTGCAGCCGTTCTATTGGCTGCTGTCGTCATGGGCGGCATGGCGGGCGCTGTGGGAAATCGTCCGCCATCCGCATTTCTGGGACAAGACGCCGCACGAGACCGTGGCGGCGCCGGCTCCCGTCACTCCTGACCGAGCGTGCCGGCCAGCGCCGCCTCGATCATCGCCACCGTCTCCCTGAGGCCGTAGAGGGCGACGAACGAGCCGAAGCGCGGTCCCTTTTCCTGGCCGAGCAGCACCTGATAGAGCGTGGCGAACCACTCGAGACTGACCCCCGGACCACCGTCCGGCCCCTTCTTGGCGGCATCCTGGAAGCGCGGGAAGGCGCGGCCGACGGCCAGCACCGCGTCCTGGATGTCTTCGGCCGTGCTCGTCTCGGGCAGGGCGGCGAGCACGTCGCGCAGCCGGGCGAGCGCCTGCCGCTCCTCGGCGTCGGGCGCGCGGAACACCTTGAACGGTTTCACCCGGTCCTGGTAGTAGGCAAGAGCGTAGCCGCACAGCTCGTCGAGCTTGGTGTGGGTCTCTGGGCTGACGCCCGGCGTATGCCGGCCGATGTAGGCCCACAGCGCCGCCTTGTCGTGGGCGTGGCTGGCCGACACGAGGTTGAGCAGCATGGTGAAGCTCACCGGCATCGGGCTCACCGGCGGCTGGCCCGAATGGATGTGCCAGACCGGGTTGTTGAGCTTGGCGTCGGCGTCCATCTCCGGATACTTGTCGAGGAAGGCGAAGTATTCGTCGACGGCGCGCGGAATGACGTCGAAGAACAGCTTCTTGGCCGTCTTCGGCTTCTGGAACATGTAGAGCGCCAGACTGTCGGGCGAGGCGTAGGTCAGCCACTCGTCGATGGTAAGGCCGTTGCCCTTGGACTTGGAGATCTTCTCGCCGTTCTCGTCGAGGAACAGCTCGTAATTGAAGCCGTCCGGCGGCGTGCCGCCCAGCACCTTGCAGATCTTCGAGCTGGTCTTGACGTTGTCGATGTGGTCCTTGCCGCTCATTTCGTAGTCGACGCCGAGCGCCGCCCAGCGCAGCGCCCAGTCGGGCTTCCACTGGCATTTGGCATGACCGCCGGTGACCGGCGTCTCGAAGCGCTCGCCGGTATCGGGGTCGGTCCAGACGATGGTGCCCTTGTCGAGGTGGCGTTCCTCGATCGGCACCTGCATCACCACGTCCGTCTTCGGATGCACCGGCAGGAAGGGGGCGTAGGTCTTGCGCCGTTCCTCGCGCAGCGTCGGCAGCATGATGGCCATCACCTCGTCGTACTTCTCCAGCATCTTGAGAAGCATGACGTCGAACGTACCCTTCTTGTATTCCTCGGTGGCCGACAGGAACTCGTAGTCGAAGCCGAAGGTGTCGAGGAACGACCGCAGCTTGGCGTTGTTGTTGTGGCCGAAGCTCGGATGTTCGTTGTCGAACGGGTTCGGCACGTTGGTCAGCGCCTTGCCGAGGTTGGCCCTCAGCACGTCCGGGTTCGGCACGTTGTCGGGCACCTTGCGCATGCCGTCCATGTCGTCGGAGAAGCACAGGAGCCGCGTCGGCACCTTGTCCTCGGTCAGCACGCGGAAGGCCGTGCGCACCATGGTGGTGCGCGCCACTTCGCCGAAGGTGCCGATGTGCGGCAGGCCCGACGGGCCGTAGCCGGTCTCGAAGATCACCGGCCGGCTCTTGTCCTTGCGTTTCTCGATCCGCGCCACGATCTTCTTGGCTTCCTCGAACGGCCAGGCCTTGGAGCGGCCAGCCGCGGCGAGGAGCGCGGGATCGGAGAGGGCGGCGAGAAGTGCGGTGGTCATTTCAATCCTCGAAATGGGGAAATGCCCGGAAACGGGCCGGCGGACACTAGAATCGTTTCGCCAAAATGCAAATGGTTTTGCGGCTTCGTCTCGGCCGCTGATCCAGAAGCGATCTTGCGCTTTGGCCGGCAGCGGCCCTAATAGGGGTGAAACCAACCGATCGAGGACATCATGCAGAAGCCGCTTTCCGTTCACGAGGCCCTGATCTGGGTGATGGTGACGACCGCCGTCGCCGACCGCGCCATGACCGAAAGCGAACTCGAACAGTTGCAGCGGCTGATCGCCTTCCTGCCGGTGTTCGATGGCTTTGACGGTTCGGTGGGCGACATCGCCGACGCCTGTTCGGCCAACCTCAAGTCGGCCAACGGCATCGACCGCATTCTCGACCGCGTCGCCGACGCGCTGCCCGAGCGCCTCCACGAGACCGCCTATGCCCTCGCCGTCGAGGTGGCCGCCTCCGACGTCGACGTCAAGCAGGAAGAACTGGTGTTCCTGCAGATGCTGGAAGACCGGCTCGACCTCGAAAAGCTCGGCGTCGCCGCCATCGAGCATTCGGCGCGCGTGCGCTACCGCAAGCACGCCTGAGGGCCCGGCCATGGGCGTGGCTGGCCACTCCTCCGGCGACCTCCTGGCCGACCGGCGCTTTGAATATGCCCGCGCCTACGCCGAGGCCGGCGAGCACGCCGCCGCCGCCGACCTCTGCGCCCAGGCGCTGGAGATCGTGCCCGACTGGTTGCCGGCCCTCATCGCCGCCGCCGACGCGCTGGTGGCCGACGGCCGGCCGGACGAGGCGTTGCCGTGGCTCCGCCGCGCCGCGGCGCTCGACGCCGACGGCCTGTTCGGCGCCGGTCTCAAGCTGGCGGCGCTCGGCGCCGTCGCCATGCCCGATCATCCGCCGGCGGCCTACGTGCGCGGCCTGTTCGACGACTACGCCGACCGTTTCGAGACGGCGCTGGTCGACGACCTCGCCTATCGGGCGCCGTGGCTGATCGCCGCCGCCCTCGACGCCGTTCGTCCCGGCGCCAATTTTGCCGCCGGCATGGATCTCGGCTGCGGCACCGGGCTGATGGCCAAGGTGCTGGCCGGCCGGCTCGGCCGCTTCATTGGCTGCGACCTGTCGGCCGAGATGACCGCCCGCGCCGCCCCGCGCTACGCTGAGGTGCTGACCGGCGACGTCCTCGACAGCCTCGCCCGCGCCCCCGGCCCCTACGACCTCGTCACCGCCGCCGACGTCTTCGTCTACGTCGGCGCCCTCGACGCCGTCTTCGCCGCCACGCGCCGGGCGCTCGCCCCGCACGGCCTGTTCGCCTTCTCGGTCGAGGAAGCCCCCGCCGGCGCCGACCTCGTGCTGCGCGACAGCCTGCGCTACGCCCACGGGGAGGCGTACGTGCGGCGACTGGCGGCGGAGCACGGCTTCAACGTGCTGGCGCTTGACCGGGCAACGCTGCGGCTCGATCGAAGAACTCCCATCAGTGGGCTGGTGGTGTTGCTGGGGGCGACGCACCAAGAGAATCTGGTTGCGCATAACCAGCCTGGCCAGCTGGTACGTTCAGAGAAATGTTGAAGACCGGGGCAATGGCAGTATTTACCGAGTTGGTATTGGTGTTACCGATTGCACCTCGAGCGAGACCTTCCAATATATTCGCCTGGCGCACCATGGAACCAAGGAAAAATAGGTCAAAAAGTTGTCCAATCCAAGTATGCCAAGCGTAACTAACCATATAAAACCTGTAAATTTTCGGCCGACATAGAATCTATGGAGGCCACATAGGCCTAAGAATCCAAGTATCCAAAACAAGAATGCGGTCGACGCTTTTTTCATGATGACCTCAGTTCTCAATCGTGATCCAACAAAAGTCTACAATTTGAAAATACAACGTGTCGCTGTTACGGTTATTGATATTTTGGGCGCGTTTTTCTCGCACAATGCGGAACACGTTATATTATTCGGAAGATGTATTTGCAACCATAAGGAGAAATAACCAAAGAGTCAACAGGTCAACCGTGTCGCGGTACTGGTACTGGTTTGCCTCACACATCGTTCCTCGCTTGTTCCCCTCTCGGCTCTATCTTGCCATCGTGACCGACGCCGAATTGCTGCCGCCCCGCTTTGCTGATTGGTCTGCGGCGCGCGGTTGCGGTGCTGGGTGTTACCAAGCCATCGTTCCTGTTTGCCGAATACATCACCAGTCATCACCATTCCCGTGGTCCTCGTTTTCCATCTCCCGCATATCCTGCCTGTTTCGTTTATTTCGAATAGCGTGACGGCGGTGCGCGCAGGTGCTTTGAATTAGGACCGATTAGGACCATCCGCGACCGACAGGAGATGACGATGCTCGCCCCCATGGATCGGACGCATGAACCGCTCGTCGCCGACGAGGTGGAGGCGCTCATCGCCCGCAAGGCGGCAGCCATCGCCGCGTCCGCTTCGCCGATCTTGTCGCCTATGAGAGGGCCGGCAGGCAGGAGCAGAGCCAAGCCCTTGAGGATCTCGCGTCCGAAGCCACCAGGCTCGGGCTCGAATGATCTCGACGTTCACCGCCTTTGTTAGCGCCAAGACGCTGGAGCCGTTCGGCGTGCTCATGACCACCGACACCTGATCGACATTTTTGTTCTTCACTTGTTCCGCAGAATCGGCTCTATCTTGCCCTCGTGACCGACGCCGAACTGTTGCCGCCCCGTTTCGCCCGATGGTTCGCCGCCCGCGCCTGGCGCCCGCGGCCGCATCAGCTCGCGCTCATCGACCACGGCCGGGCCGGCCGCTCGGCCCTGCTCATCGCCCCCACCGGCGCCGGCAAGACGCTGGCCGGCTTCCTGCCGTCGCTGATTTCGCTCGCGGCGCGGCCGCCGTGGCGGCCGGGCACGCGGCGGCGCGGCGTCCACACGCTTTACATCTCGCCGCTCAAGGCGCTGGCCGTCGACATCGAGCGCAACCTTGAAAAGCCGGTGGCCGAGATGGGGCTGGACGTCAGCATCGAGACGCGCACCGGCGACACCTCGGCCAGCCGCCGCCAGCGCCAGCGGCTGTTGCCGCCCGACATCCTGCTGACCACGCCCGAACAATTGGCGCTGCTGATCGCCGCGCCGGGCGCCGAGACGTTCTTCGAGGACCTGGACACCGTGGTGTTCGACGAGTTGCACGCCCTCGTCACCAGCAAGCGCGGCGATCTCCTGGCGCTCGGCCTCGCCCGCCTCCGGGCGCTCGCCCCCAACCTGCGCACCGTCGGTCTGTCGGCCACCGTCGCCGATCCCGACGGCCTGCGCGGCTGGCTGGTGGCGCAGGCGCGCGGCGAGGCGCCGCGCCGGGCGGAACTGGTCGAGGTGGCGGGCGGCGCCCGCCCCGACATCTCCATCCTCGCCACCGACGAGCGCATCCCCTGGGCCGGCCACGCCGCCCGCTACGCCTTCGCCGACATTCTCGCCGCCATCGGCCGCCACAAGCTGACGCTGATCTTCGTCAACACCCGCAGTCAGGCCGAGCTGATCTTTTCCGGCCTGTGGCAGCTCAACGACGACAACCTGCCCATCGCCCTGCATCACGGTTCGCTCGACGTCGGCCAGCGCCGCAAGGTCGAGACCGCCATGGCCGAGGGCCGGCTGAGGGCCGTGGTCGCCACCTCGACGCTCGATCTCGGCATCGACTGGGGCGACGTCGATCTGGTCGTCCACGTCGGCGCCCCCAAGGGGGCGAGCCGCCTCGCCCAGCGCGTCGGCCGCGCCAATCACCGCCTGGACGAGCCGTCGCGGGCCCTGTTGGTGCCGGCCAACCGCTTCGAGGTGCTGGAGTGCCAGGCGGCGCTCGATGCCAATTACGTCGGCGCCCAGGACAGTCCGCCGATCGCCGCCGGCCGCCTCGACGTGCTGGCCCAGCACGTGCTCGGCCGGGCGGTGGCCGGTCCCTTCCGCGCTGACGACTTCTACGCCGAGGTGACCTCGGCCTATCCCTACCGGGCGCTGGCGCGGCCGACCTTCGACCGCGTCGTCGACCTCGTCGCCACCGGCGGCTACGCGCTGCGCGCCTACGAGCGCTACGCCAAGATCCGCCTCACCGCCGACGGCAGCTATCGCCTCAGCCATCCGCGCTTCGCCCAGAGCTACCGTCTCAACGTCGGCACCATTCTCGACACGCCGATGCTGAAGGTGCGGCTCGGCGGCAAGGTGCGCGGCTCCGGCCCGGTGATGGGCGGCCGCCTGCTCGGCGAGATCGAGGAATATTTCTGCGAACAGATGGCCCCCGGCGATACCTTCCAGTTCGGCGGCGAGATCCTGCGCTTCGAGGGCCTGCGCGAGCTTGAGGCCATCGTCTCGCGCAGCGCCGATCGCGACGCCCGCGTGCCGGTCTATTCCGGCGGCCGTTTCCCGCTCTCCACCTTCCTCGCCGCCAGCGTCCGCCGCCTGCTGTCGCAGCGCGCCGACTGGGCGCGCCTGCCCGCGCCGGTGCGCGCCTGGCTGGAACTGCAGGCCGACCTGTCGGCCATCCCCGCCGCCGATCAGCTGCTGGTCGAGACCTTCCCGCACGAGGGCAGCTTCCACCTCGTGCTCTACCCCTTCGAGGGCCGCCTCGCCCACCAGACGCTCGGCATGCTCTTGACGCGCCGGCTGGAGCGGGCCGGTTGCCGGCCGTTCGGCTTCCTCGCCAGCGACTATGCCCTCGGCATCCGTTGCGCCGCCGACGTCGGCGCCGCCATCGGCCGTGGCGCCCCCTCGCTGGCCACGTTGCTGGAGCCGGACATGCTCGGCGACGATCTCGAGGCCTGGCTCGCCGAAAGCTACATCCTCAAGCGCTCGTTCAAGGCCTGCGCCCAGATCTCCGGCCTCGTCGAGAAGAACCACATCGAGGCGCAGAAGAGCGGCCGTCAGGTCACCGTCTCCACCGATCTCATCTACGACGTGCTGCGCCAGCATGAGCCCGACCACATCCTGCTTGAGGCCGCCTGGGCCGACGCCGCCGAAACGCTGCTCGACCTCAAACGCCTCTCCGACATGCTCTCCCGAATCGGCGGCCACATCGTGCATAAGAGGCTGGAGCGGGTGTCGCCGCTCGCCGTGCCCATCGTGCTCGAGGCCATCGGCTCGGTGCCGATCGCCGGCGAGGCCGACGAGGACGTGCTGCGCGCCGCCACCGACGACGTGCTGCGGGCGGCGATGCGATGACGGCGATGGCGAGGGAGGGCGAGCGGGTGCTGACGCGCGACGGACTGATCAATCTGGCTGGCGTCGGCGTGCGTTTCGACGCCTCCGGCGTGCTGCACTGGCCCGACGAGGGGCTGATGGTCGTCTCCGACCTGCACTTCGAAAAGGGCTCGTCCTTCGGCGTGCGCGGCCGCTTCGTGCCGCCCTATGACACCAGGGCGACGCTCGCCGCCCTCGGCGAAGCCATGGCCCGGCTGCAGCCGGCCCGTGTCGTGGCGCTCGGCGACAGCTTCCACGACAAGACCGCCGAGGCACGGCTGACGCCGGCCGATCTCGCCACGCTCGCCGGCCTCGTCGCCTCGGTCGACTGGATCTGGGTGGCCGGCAACCACGATCCGGTGCCGCCGGCCGGCGTCGGCGGCCGCCAGCTCGAGGAACTGGCCGTCGGGCCGCTGCTCCTGCGCCACGAGCCGCGCCGGGGCCGCGCCGTCGGCGAGGTGGCCGGCCATCTTCATCCGGCGGCTAAGGTCGGGCGCGGCCGGGCCGTGCGCCGCCGCGCCTTCATCTCCGACGGCACGCGCGTCATCCTGCCGGCCTTCGGCGCCTATACCGGCGGCCTCAATGTGCTCGACGCGGCCTACGCCGGCCTGTTCGAAAAGTCGCGCCTCATCGCCTGGATGCTGAGCGATGGCCGCGTCTATCCGGTGCGCGGGGCGGAACTGGTGCGCGACTGACCGGCGATCGGATCAGTCCTTCCTGAACACCACGCTGGCCAGCCAGCCGGTGGCGACGGCGACCAGCACGGCCAGGAGACCGTAGGCCAGCGGCGAGCGGTGGGCGAGCAGCGTCACGTACTGTTCGAAGCCGGACTTGCTGATGGCGAAGCTTTCCGAGGTCTTGGCCAGCAGCACGCCGCCCGAAAACAGGTACACCGTGGCGTTGTACCAGCCAACGGGCACGTTGGCCGGCAGATCGATGCTGGTGCGGAAGAGTTGCGGGCTCAGGAAGTCGACGCTGCCCTCGGTCAGCGAAAACAGCTTCTTCTTCTGCATGATGCGGAAGAAGGCGGCATCGAAGTCGTTGCGGATCGGCGGCAGCGCGTCGGGCACGCCGCTGGTCGGCAGCATGTCGAAGCCGAGGCCCTGGCGGGCCCGTACCGGTTTGCCCGCCACGCTTTCCATCGGTGCCGTGGTGGCGATGGCCAGGAACGACGGCACCCGCTCCAGCGTATCGGACGAACGGTTGATCCAGACGCCGGCCACCTGCTCCTTGCGCCGGGCGACGACGGTCCGCAACGGGCCGGTCAGCGTCACGACGATCTCGTAGGGCGAGGCGCGGGCCACGGTGTGAACGTCGCGCTCGACGGTGCCGAAGATCGTCACGGCCGATCCGGTGAAGTTGGAGGTGATGGCCACCCGCTCCGAGGACAGCGCCGTCACCAGAGTTTCCGCCGAGGCGGCCAGTGGACAGAGCAGGGCGGCGGCGAGGACGAGGGGGCGCCACATGGTCAACGTCCCCAGGAAACGTCTTGCAGGCTGTAGATCTCGGCCGGCATGACCACGAGATCGACGGCGAAGCGCAGGCCGACCGACAGCACCAGCAGGCCGAGCAGCAGCCGCAGCGTCTCGCCGCGCAGCGACTGGCCGAGGCGGGCGCCGAACTGGGCGCCGATGACGCCGCCGACCATCAGGCAGAGGGCCAGGATGATGTCCACCGTCTGGTTGGCGGTGGCCTGCATCACCGTGGTGAAGGCCATGGTGCCGAGCGTCTGGAACAGCGTCGTGCCGATGACGATGGTCGTCGGCACGCGCAACAGGTAGATCAGCGCCGGCACCATGATGAAGCCGCCACCGATGCCGAGCAGGGCGCCGAGAAAGCCGATGCCAAGGCCGATGCCGACCACCGGGATGAGGGAAGCGCGCAGGCGCGACTGCGGGAACAGCACCTTGAACGGCAGGCTGTCGCCCCACGGCCGCCGGCGCGGCCGCTTGACGGCGAGCGGGGCGCCGCTCTGTTCGGCCAGGATGGCCCGCCCGGCTTCGATGACCATCAGCGTGCCGATGGTGCCGAGGAAGACGACGTAGCAGGTGGCGATGGCCAGATCGAGCTGACCGACGGTGCGCAGGCCGGCGTAGACCTCGACGCCGACGAACGAGCCGACGCTGCCGGAGGCCAGCAGGTAACTGCCGAGTTTGATGTCGACGGCTTTCTTGCGCAGGTAGGAGATGAGGCCAGAGGCCGAGTTGGCGACGATCTGCGCTGACACCGACGCCACTGCCACCGCCGGTGGAATGCCGGAGAAGATCAGGAGCGGCGTCAGCAGGAAGCCGCCGCCGACCCCGAACATGCCCGACAGAAAGCCGATGGCGCCCCCCAGCCCCAACAGCATGAAGACGTTCATCGGCAGTTCGGCGATCGGCAGGTAGAGGTCCACGGTGCGTCAGTCCGAGTGAGCGGCCCGTGGCAATGCCTCGGCAACCCGCCGATGATTGTCAGATCGTCGAGCCTCCGAGGGCGTCGATGATCGTCTTGTCGATCTCGCCGGTGGCCGGTTGGCCGTGCGCCTTCTGGAAGGCGGTGATGGCGTCGCGCGTCTTCTTGCCGAGGCGGCCGTCGGCGGCGCCGACGTCGAAGCCCATGCGCGTCAGCATCGCCTGCACGCGGGCGATCGTCCGGCTTTCGTCCACGGTGGCGGTGTGTTCGGGCGCCGCCGTCCAGGCCGGGTTGATGGCGACGTCGTTGGCCGCCGGGTCGAGCGGCTTGGCCTGCCAGGTTTCAACGGCCAAGCGGGCCCGGGCCAGGTCTTCCTTGGACAGCACCTGGGCGATGTCGTCGCGCTTCTTGGCGCTGTCGCCGTCGCCGCCGTTGGCCGCGATGGCGAACCACTTGTAGGACGAGGCGAGGTCGCGCGGCACGCCGAGACCCCGGGCGAACAGGATGCCGAGGTTGAACTGGCTGTCGCGCACGCCGAAGTCGGCTGCCTGCTGGAACAGCCGGGCGGCGACCTGATAGTTGGGCTCGCCCAAGCCGCCCTCGGCGTTGAGGACGGCGAGATTGTGCATGGCCTTGGCGTTGCCCTGGCTCGCCGCCTTGGCGTAGAGCGCGGCGGCGGTCTTGGTGTCGCGGGCGACGCCCTGGCCCTTCTCATAGAGGCTGGCGAGACGGTACTGCGCCGGCGCCAGGCCGGTGTCGGCGGCGCGACCATACCAGGCGATGGCCTCGGTGAGGTCGGGCGCCACGCCACGCCCTTCGGCATAGCGGGCCGCCACTTCGTATTGCGCCGCCGCGTCCCCGCTCGCCGCCGCCTGGCGCAGCGCCAGCGGACCGATGGCGTTGGGCGGCAACGGCAAGCCGGAGCCGATGGCCGTCAGGTTGGTGGCCGCGGTGGTCATCGGGTCGGCGGTCGCCATGTCGACGGGCTTGTCGCCGGCCGAGAAGCGGTCGGGCGACAGGCTGGTCGCCGGTTGGTCGGTGAAGGTGGTGGCGGTGTCGACCTTGCCGGAGAGCACGTCATCGGCGGGAACCGACGACAGCGGTCCCGGCGCGGCACTCGCCGGCGGCGTGTCGGTGGCCGCTGGCGGCTCCGAAGCGGGCGGCGGCAACACCTCCAGCTTGGTCGGCGCCGGTGGCGCCACCGGAGCGGCGGCGTCGCCCGAGACGGCGGCCAGCGGCGAATCCGATTTGAGGAGCAGCGTCGAGCCGAGATGAACGAGACCGGCCACCAGCACGGCCGCCGCGATGCCCATCAGGAACTGTCGCTTGTGGCGGACCAGGACCGGCGGCAGGGCCAGACGCAGGGCGCGGCGCGGCTGGTCGTCGCCGCTCCGGTCGCCGGCGGCCGGCTTGCGGCCCCCCTCGTTGCCGGCGGCGAGCGCCGCCCGGCGGGCGGCGGCGATGAAGTCGGCCTTGGAGAGCGGCGTATCGGGCTTGGGCGCTGCCGAGGTGGCCTCGCTCGTCGCTTCCGGTTCGTCGACCGGCAGTCTGGGCTTGCCCGAACCGGGTTCCAGCGGCTTGTTGACGTCGAACGCCGGCTCGATGCGGCCTTCGCCGTCGCTTTCCGCCTTGGGCGCCGCCACCTTCTGCTTGCGCCCGAAGATACGCGGCATGTCGTCAGCCGGTTCGGCCTCTTCCGCCGCCGCCGGGACAGCGGCCGTCTCGGCCGGACGGCTGAAGTTGGTCGCCAGCGCCTTCTCGATGGTCTGCCAGCTGTCGTTGACGGCAGTGGCTTCGGCGGGCGTCTCCGTCGCCTGAGCTTGGCTCGCGGCGGGATGGATGATCTCGCGTTCGGCCAGTTTCTGCACGGCGTCGCCGATGGCGATCAACAGATCGCGGTCGTGATCGGCGCCGGCGCGCAGTTCGGCGGTCAGCCGCCGCAGTTCGTTTTCCACCGACGTAAGGTCGAGCGCCGCTCGGGGCTCGCCACCCTGCGCCCGCTCGGCCGCCGTGGCGACGCGATCGGCGATGGCATCGACCGACAGCGTGCCGGCGATGGTCGTCTCAAGCTTTTCCAGCGCTTCGGCCAGCGCTGCCACTTCCGCCGGCCGGTCTTCGATGCGGTCGACGAGGCGCGTCAGTCGCTCCTCGATGCGGGTGAAGGCGTCGATGTCGAGAGCCGGCGCTTGCGTCCGGGCGATCTGGTCGGCCAGCCGGCGAATCTCTGCCTCGACGCGGCCATTGTCCTGCGGCGTCAGGCCGGCAATGTCGTCGCGCAGGCCGCGCAGCAACTGGTCGAGGGCGGCGACGTCGCGGGCGGTGGCGAAGTCGATCTTGTCGATCGACTGCGTCAGCACGCCGATGCGGTCCTCGATGTCGAGGAGGTGGCTGGTGGGGGCGCTGTCGGCGAGCTGGGCCTCAATGCGACCGAGCGCTTCCAGCAACTGGTCGGCCGACGAGCCGGCGGCTTGTTCCGGCCGGCCGAGGTCGCGCAGCTGGCGGCTGATGTTGTCGCTCATGCGGGCGAACTGGGCGTCGATGGCGTCGATGGTCGCCGCGTCAAGCGAACCGCGGAAGCCGTCCAGCCGCTCGACGATCTCGCCGAGCCGCCGTTCCAACCCGTCGTCGCCGCCGATGGCCAGCGGCTGCACCGGATCGTCGAGGCGCTGGGCCAGGTCTTCGAGGCGCTGGAACAGCGTCTTGAGCTCGCCATGGTGGCGCTCGAAGTCGCCGTCGAGCGAGGCGCGCAGCGTATCGATGGTCTCCGACAGGCGCGGCAGCGCGTCGGTCGCCCGGGCGATGCGGTCGACGGACGCCGCCTGGCGTTCGAGTTCGTGGGCAAGGCGCGGCAACTGTTCCGACCGCTGGGCGATCTGCGACATCAGCGCCGTCTGGCGACCGGACGTTTCGGTCCAGCGCTCAAGGGCACCGATGGGACCGGCCAGCCGTTCCTCGACGCGGCGGAGGTCGCCGGCCACGTCGTCGAGCCGGCGTTCGATGCCGGCCACCAGATCGCGCTGATCGAGACGGGCGACGGCGCTCGCCAGTTCGCCGAGGCTGCGGCCGAACTCGCTCAGCACGCGCGGGTCGCTCTGGCCGCGGTCGATGCGCGCGGCGATGTCGTCGAGCCGTTCCGTCAGGTCGGCGAACTGCGTCACGTCGGGCAGGGCGGTGAACAGCCGGCGGATGTCGGCGAGGCGCTGCACCAGATCGGCGACGGCGCGTGGATTGTCGACGGTGGCGCGCAGGTCGTCGATGCGTTCGACAAGGCCGCGAAAGCTGCTCTCCAGCGTCTCCGCCGGCGAGGCGGCGACCAGTTCGGCCAGCATGTCCTTGAGTTCGGCGACGTCCTGGCGCAGGCCATCGGCCGGAGCGGCAGCGCGGGCGGCGGGGCCGCGCGGCGTCTGGGTCAGCGCCATGACGCGGGCCCCGATCTCGGCGATCTCGGCCGCCGGCTCGCGCACCGGGGCGGCGGCCTCTCGGGCCGGTTCCGGCCGCCGGGCGCTCGAACGCTCGAGCGCATCGCGCTTGCGGGCAATCTGGTCGATGGCCCGCTGCAGGCTGTCGGCGGTGGAGACGGGGCGGGCGGCCGGCGCCGCCGGCGCCGGTTCGGCGGCTGGCGTCAACGTGCGGATGCGGGCCCCGAGCCGGTCGAGCGAAGACAGGATACGGGCGACTGATTCGCTGTCGCCGTGCGCCGGCGGCGGCGTCGCCGGACGGGCGGCCGCGGCGAGCCACTCCTCCACCGACATGCCGACCGCCGCGGCGGCGATCTCCGCGTCGTGACGGGCACTGCCGGCAAAACCGCCGGCCCGAGACGATGCGCGCGCAGCCATGAGAAATCTCCCCGTTCGGCGAGGGCGGGCACCAAAGGGCTCCCGGCGCACGTCGCCCATTCTGTTTCATTTCGGAACTTTCGGAAAACACGGTAAACAGGTGGTTAACTCCACCCCTGGATGAAACGCTTTTTTAAGCGCTGTGAAGGTTTGGTTACGTCCTTGGCGCGTTTTGTGTCGCTTTTGTCGCCGGACGGCGTCGGAAATCGACCAAAGACCGCTTGACGCGCGCGTAAGGTATCTGCATTTCTGCCATCCGGAACATTGCGAGTCCGCCCCAGGCGGCCGCGTGTTCGGGCGGGGGGATGAGGCATGACCAGCAGGGACGACAGCGCGGCCGAGGCGACGATCGGTGCGGCCATCGCCGACAAGCTCGACGTCGACGATGGGCTGCATCCGCGTGGCTCGCTGTTCACCATCGGCGACCTGTCGCGCGAGTTCGACGTGACTTTGCGCACCTTGCGCTTTTACGAGGACAAGGGGCTCGTCAATCCCAAGCGCGAGGGGCTGGCCCGCCTCTATTCGCGCCGTGATCGCGCCCGCCTCAAGCTGGTGCTGATGGGCAAGCGCGTCGGCTTCTCGCTGACCGAGATCAAGGGCATGCTCGACCTCTATGACCTGCGCGACGGCCAGGTGGCGCAGCTCGAGGTGGCGCTCGGCCGCTTCAACGAGCAGATCAGCGTGCTCGAACGCCAGAAGAAGGACATCGAGCAGGCGCTGAGCGAACTCAAGCGCACCACGGCGGTGGTGAGCGGCCTGCTCAAGGAAAAGCAGGCGCACGGTCAGAAGTAGCGGCACCGGCCAGCGATTGCCGTTTCGGCCCGTCGCCGATGCCGCTATGATGGGCCATCGCGCCTTGCCGGCGCCTCGTGCCGGGGACCCGACCATGCCGAAGATCGTCGCCGTCCTGTTGCCGCTGTTGCTGGCCGCGCCGGCCTTCGCCGACGAGGCGCCGCCGGCCTCCGACAACTTCGCTCTGGTGCCGGCCACCGGCCAGTACCTCCGCATCGATCGTCGCTCCGGCGAGGTGTCGCTGTGCGCCGAGCGCGACGCCACCTGGCAATGCCAGCTGCTGGCCGACGATCGCGCCGCCCTCGAGGGCCGCCTCACCGACCTCGAGCGGGAAGTAGCCCGCCTCAAGGCCGAGAACGCGGCGCTCAAGGCCTCGGCGGCGCCGGCCGGACAGCCGGAAACGTCGGCGGAACGGCGGCAGCGCTTGGACGAGTTCCTCGGTCTGGCCGACCGTATGTTCCAGCATTTCTTCGACATGGTCGACCGCTACAAGTCGGGAGACGGCAAGCCGATCTGAGGCCGCTGCCCGAGCCGCCCCGAATGCGCGGTTATCCACAGACAATCCGCACGCCGATTGTGACACCGACGCGCCGCCGCGATAGGTTGCCCGTATTATTTACCACTCGGTCAAGGGGATGCCGATGCTCAAGGAATTTAAGGAATTCGCGCTCAAGGGCAACATGGTTGATCTCGCCATCGGTGTGATCATCGGCGGTGCCTTCGGCGGACTCGTCAACTCGATCGTCGCCGATCTGCTGATGCCGATCATCGGCGTCATCACCGGTGGCATCGACTTCACCAACATGTACATCCAGCTGTCCGGCAACCCGGTGGTCGGCGATCTCGCCGCCGCGCGCAAGGCAGGCGCCACGCTGGCCTACGGCAACTTCGTCACTCTCACCATCAACTTCCTGATCATCGCCTTCGTGCTGTTCCTGGTGGTCAAGGCCATGAACCAGATGAAGAAAAAGGAAGCCGCTCCGGTCGTCCCGCCGGCGCCGCCGGCCGACGTCGTGCTGCTCACCGAGATTCGCGACCTGCTCAAGAAGAGCTGACGATTGGTTGGTGAGGAAAGGGCAATCCCCAGCGTCGGGGTTGCCTTTTGCCGCCGAAAGAAGGACTGGATGGTAGCGTCCTTGACGATTCACCATCCTGTCCCTTCGATCGAGATTGTTGCCCGCGATGTCCGATAGCGCCCTGTTCCTGAACGGTCTTCGTCCCGAGGCGCGCGACGCGCCGGCCAGCGGCATCGCCGAAGTGCATCAGCGGGCGCTGCAAAAGGCCGATCCGGTCGTCAAGTTCTGGGTCGGAGAGGGCGATCTGCCGACGCCGGACCACATCCGCGCCGCCGCCGTGCGTTCGCTGGCGGCCGGCGAAACCTTCTATACCCATCAGGGCGGTCTGCCTGAGCTGCGCGAAGCGCTGGCCCGCTATCACCAGCGCCTCTACGGCGCCGCCGGCGACCCCGCCCGCTTTCTCGTCACCGCCTCCGGCATGCACGCCATCACCCTCGCCGTGTCGCTGGTCGCCGGCGCCGGCGACGAAGTGATCGTGCCGACGCCGGCCTGGCCCAATGCCGCCGCCGCCGTGACCGTGCATGGCGCCGGCGTGCGCGAAGTGCCGATGCGATTCGGTCCTGCCGGCTGGGACCTCGACATCGACGCCATCGCCGCCGCCATCGGCCCGCGCACCCGCGCCATTTCCATCAACTCGCCGTCCAATCCGCTCGGCTGGGTGGCGAGCCGTCAGCGCCTCGCCGACATCCTGGCCTTGGCGCGGCGGACCGGGCTCTGGATTCTCGCCGACGAAGTTTATGGACGATTCTGCTATCTGCCGGATCAGCCGGTGGCGCCGTCGTTCCATGACGTCATGGCGCCCGACGACCGCATCATTTTCGTCAACACCTTTTCCAAGAACTGGGCCATGACCGGCTGGCGCATCGGCTGGATCGAGGTGCCCGCCGTCCTCGACGGACCGGTGCAGAACCTCATCCAGTATTCCAGCTCCGGCACGCCGGTGTTCGTGCAACGCGCCGCCATCGAGGCGCTCGACAACGGCGAACCCTTCATTTCCCGGCAGATCGACGGCGCCCGTGCCAATCGCCAGCGGCTTGTCGAGGCGCTCGCGGCCACCGGCCGGGTGCGCCTGTCGCCGCCGGACGGCGCCTTCTATCTGTTCATGGCCATCGACGGCGAAACCGACACGCGCGCGCTTTGTCTGCGCCTCGTCGACGAGATCGGCGTCGGTCTGGCGCCCGGCACGGCCTTCGGCACAGGCGGTTCCGAGTTCATGCGACTCTGTTTTGCCGGTTCCGCTCTCCAATTGCGCGACGGCGTCGATCGCCTGGGGGCCTGGATTGCGGCGCGCTTCGGCAATGTGGCATGAAGATGCGGTTTTTTTGGCTTTTAAGATGCAAATTTGATCTGGAGCAGTTCCCTTTCGCAGAAAGTCGTGCATTCTCATCAGGACTTGCACTGAGGGGCTGTTCCTGATTTGACAGGCGGGACGAGCGAAAGGTCGCGACTGTTTTAGGGTGACGAAAATATGGATGTTTCGGACGGATCGAAATTGGAGCCACGGGAGGATCGCCGCGGCGGCGTATCCGAGGCCCGCTTCGAGAGTCTGCTCGACACGGCAGCGGACGGCATCATCGTCATCGATGAGGCAGGGCGCATGCTGGTCTTCAACAAGATCTGCGAGGACTTGTTCGGCTACACGACCGAAGAGGTGATAGGTCAATCGGTTAACATGATCATGCCGCCGGAGTTCGCCACCGCGCACGACGAGTTCATGAGCAACTACCATCGTACCGGCGAGAAGCGCATCATCGGCATCGGCCGTGAAGTGTCCGGCCGCCACCGCGATGGCACCGTCATTCCGCTCGAACTGTCGATTGGCGAGGCCAAGACCTCGGAAGGGCGGCAATACATCGGCGTGCTGCGCGATCTGCGCCCGCGCCGGGCCGTCGAAAGTCGCGTCTCCCAGCTCCAGGCCCAGGTCGTCCACATGACGCGCCTGTCGGCCATGGACGAGATGGGCGCGGCCATGGCCCACGAACTCAATCAGCCGCTGACGGCGCTGCTGCTCTATCTGCAGGCGCTGGCGCGTCAGATCAAGGTCTGCCACGCCGAGGAGAAGGCGCCGAGCGAGAAGCTGCTTGGCGTGCTCGACAAGTCGGTGCTCGAGGCCGAGCGGGCGAGCCACATCGTCCAGCGCATGCGCCAGATGGTGGAAAAACGCGACCCGGAGCGCTCGACCATCGACCTGCGCGAGGTGGTCAACGAGGCGCTTGATCTCAGTGAGTTCGTGGCGCAAGGCGCCACCGTGACGATCCGCCGCGTCTTCGGCATGAACCCGATCTGGGTCGACGCCGACGCCACGCAAATTCAGCAGATCATGCTCAACCTGATGCGCAACGCCCTTGAGGTGGCCAAGGAGAGCGAGGAACGCTGGGTCAAGGTGTCGATCGGCTCCGACGAGCGCTCGGCCGTCGTCTCGGTCACCGACAGCGGCACGGGTTTTTCCGAGGACGTTGGCAAGTCGCTGTTCAAGACGTTTTCGACCACCAAGAAATCGGGGATGGGGCTTGGCTTGGCGATTTCGCGGGCCATTGCCCAGAATCATGGTGGCGACCTGCTGGCCGATCCCGGCGGCAATGGTCAGGGCGCCACGTTCACGCTGGTGCTGCCCATGCGGCGCAGCATGCCGGCGGAGAGTTGAGCGGCAGGGGCCGGTGCGACCGTCGGTCGCCCGGTTCGACAGGAACAAGCCGGGCCGTCGCCAAGGGGCGGTCCGCGCGAGAGGGGTAACGGCCGAGGGATCGACGCCGGCGCGTCCGGCAGCCTTGCGGCCTCGCGATTGGGGAAGGTTGGACGATGGCTGAAACAGACGGCAAAATCTTTGTGGTCGACGACGATGCGGCGGTTCGTGACGCACTGTCGGTGATTTTCGACATGGAAGGTTACGGTGTCCGCGTCTTTGCCGATGGTGATCAGTTCCTGGCGGCGCTCAAGTCCGAAAAGCCGGCCTGCGTTCTGCTCGACGTGCACATGCCGGGCAAGTCCGGCCTCGATATCCTGAAGTCCATGGACGTCGGTACCTTCCCGGCGCCCGTGTTCATCATCTCCGGCCAGGGTGACATTCCGATGGCGGTTTCGGCCATCAAGGCCGGCGCCACCGACTTTATCGAAAAGCCGTTCGATGCCGACACGGTCGTCCTGCGCGTCCGTGAGGCCATCGCCTCTTACGGCCGCCACATCAACGGCGCGCCGCAGGGCATGAACTTCCCCGGTGCCGAGCACCTGACCCCGCGCGAGCGCGATGTGCTGCAGGAAATCACCGGCGGCGCCTCCAACAAGGAAGCCGGTCGCCGCCTCGGCATCTCGCCCCGCACCATCGAAGTGCACCGCGCCCGCATCATGGAAAAGCTTGGCGCTCGCAATGCGGCCGACCTTGTACGTATCGTGCTGACTGCGCATACGGGAGATCACGGATAACGTTGAATGAAAAATGGAGGCATTCTAGGCCCCTCGGAGCGTCAGCTCCGCTGAGGCAGGAAGGGATGTATGTTTTTCATTGTTGAAGATGATCCCGCGGTGGCAGACGCGCTTGAATCGCTGCTGGCTGGAGCCGGTTTCAGCGTGCGCGTTTTTGCAAGCGCCGAGGACATGATTCAGCAAGGAGCGCCTTCGTCGGAAGACACGATGATCGTCGATCTTGGTCTGCCCGGCATGAGCGGCGGCGAGTTGGTTCGCCGGCTGGAGAAGGCGGGTCAGAACCCCAAGGTGATCGCCATCTCCGGCAAGTCGTCGCGCACCATCGCCCGCGAGACCGAGGGGCTGTCGCACCTCAAGATTCTGCGCAAGCCGCCGTCGGCCGACTGGCTGGAGGCCATAACCGCCTGATCAAAGAGTGTCTCTCAGCTTTGTGTTCATGAGGGCGTCCCCAGGGGCGCCCTTTTTGCTGCCGACGGCTCGCGCCGGTCCGGGCGCTCGCCGCCCGCCCGCCACCTTGAAATGGTCGTTGTCCCCGCCGATATATCAGACTGTGCCGCCGTCGCCGGCGGGCCGTCGCGGGGCCGTTCGAGCGCAGATTTCTGCGTTTCCGGCATGGGCGGACCGCCACAGATCGCCAGCCATGCGCTGGCGTCTACGTAGAGAGACGAATTAATCGGATGTGGTGCTTCCCCTATTGTGCGAAAGTCGGGGGAGGAAGGTCCTGACCGAGCAGCTTGCCGATCGCGTATCGGCGGCGTGCTGGCATCGACAAGCGGGAGCTTTTCCATCCGGTAGCTTGCTCCGATTGTGGGCGGGCGACAGGCGTTTGGGCAAACGGACGGTTTTGCCCGGCGTTGCCGGTGTCGACATCGGATCGAGCGGTTGGCGTTTGCGCCGGCCGGTATCATGCGCCGCGGCCTGTCTGCCGCCAAGACCATGGACGGATGGTCGGAAGCGGGGCAACGGCGCGCCCATATGCAGCTTTCATCGAGGAGGGATCGATGTTTGTCGGCAAGAAACAGGACTACGACGAGGTCGTATATCCGGATACGGGACCGGCATCCCACCACAGTCGCCAGTTGGCCAGCGCCCGCCTGAAGGGTAGTGGCGACGACAGCGCTTGGCGGTTGTTTCGCGCTTCCGGTCGGGTTCGCATCGAACGTTGCGATCAGCATGACGTGCTGTTTCACGAGGACGATCCGGCCACCAATCTCTACGAAATCACCAGCGGTCAGGTGATGCTCTACCGGCTGCTCGCCGACGGACGGCGGCAGGTGGTCGACATCCTGAGCGACGGCGACCTGTTCGGACACTCGCTGTCCGGCCTCTACGATTGCACCGCCGAGACGCTGACGCCGGTGGAGATGCGCGTGCTCGACCGGCGCGACATCGAGCAGTCAAGCGAACTCATGGGCCACGTCAACCGTTGCCTGATGACGCGCATCGAGGCGCTGCACTCCCACGCCGTGCTGCTCGGCCGCAAGTCGGCCACCGAACGGGTGGCGAGCTTCCTGATGCGCTTCGTTGCCGGTCGCGGCATCGTCGGCTGTGCCGGGCCGGCCAAGCATGAACCGGACGCCCAAACGGTGGTGCTCAAGATGACGCGGCAGGAGATCGCCGACTATCTCGGCCTGACCATCGAAACGGTCAGTCGCGTGCTGTCGGACCTCAAGCGCCGCGGCTACATCGCCATCGAGAAGAACGACCGCATCAAGCTGCACGAAGTCTGTCGCGTCTGCAAGCTGACCGGGATTCACTGACGCCATGCCGCGCGCCGTGCTCGGGATCGACGCCGCCTGGACGGCGCGGCATCCGAGCGGCGTGGCGCTGGTCGTCGAGACCGCCGGCCAATGGCGGCTGGCCGCACTGGCGCCGTCGTACGCGGCCTTTTGCCTCTCTCCCGATGATAGCCTGGTGGCGGCGACGCGGCGACACGTCGGCCTTTCGCCCGCCGTGGTGGCGGTCGACATGCCATTGTCACGCCAGCCGATCGTCGGTCGGCGGCCGGCCGACGACGCCGTCAGCCGCGCCTTTGGCCGCTTCAAGTGCGGCACCCACTCGCCGACGCCGGAACGGCCGGGCGATGTGGGGCACCGCCTCGGCGTGGCGCTGGCGCGCGAGGGCTGTCCGCTCGCCACGCTCACGCTGACGCCGCCCTGCGCCATTGAGGTCTATCCCCATCCGGCCCTGATTCGGTTGACCGGCGCCAGCGTGCGCCTGCCCTACAAATGTGGTCGCAGTGCCCAATACTGGCCGGAAACGCCGCTGGCCGAGCGACAGCGCCGCCTGCGCGCCGTCTGGGCCGAAATCATCGCCGCCCTCGAGGGACGCATTGCCGGGGTGAGCGCCGCCCTGCCGCTGCCGCCGCCGACCGTGCGCGGTGCCGCCCTCAAGGCATTCGAGGATCAGCTCGACGCTGTCGTCTGTGCCCACATCGGCATTGAGGCGCTGTGCGGCCGGGCGCAGCCCTATGGCGACGCCGACGCCGCCGTCTGGGTGCCCGACTAGGGGCTGTGGGGATTTAGGATTCCCATTTTGTCTGAGATGTGATTCACACTC
>CALMMQ010000073.1 GCA_937868725.1 uncultured Pleomorphomonas sp. | reverse complement strand
GTTGAGCAGCCGCTTGTCGATCATGTTGTTTCAACATGATCGACGGATGCTCTAGGTCGAGCGGGCATGGCTCGTTGCCGCGGAAAAGCTGCCAGTAGAGCAGCGACGGGAAGCGCGGATCGGGGCGGTGCAGGCGCTGGACGAGGCAATAGCCATCGTCCGCCGCCTCAGCCGAGGCGGCCGTCACCTGCTCCTGCCCACGATCGAGCGTATCGGTCATCACGCCGGACGGCACTCCCAGCCGGTCAGAGCGGCCGATGCACGAACACCGGCGGCTTGGCGCCGGCCTGCAACTGCGGCAACAGCGCCTCGACCGTCTCGAAGGCCCGGGCGATCGTCACGTCCATGTCGAGGTAGGCGTAGGTGGCCAGACGGCCGACGAAGGTGACGCCGCGCTCCTGTTCGGCCATTGCCACGTAGCGCTCGAGCAGCACGCGATCGTTGATCAGGCGGATCGGGTAGTAGGGGATGTCACCGGCGCCGCAGAGACGGCTGAACTCGCGGAAGGCCACGGTCTTGTCGAACTTGTGCATCTCCCACGGCGCAAAATACTTGTGCTCGGAGATGCGGGTGAAGGGCACCTCGCGGTCGCAGTAGTTCATCACCGCCGTGCCCTGGAAGTCGCCGTCGGCGTCGATGCGCTCGAAGTCGAGCGTGCGGTAGCCGAGGCGGCCGGCGCTGTGATTGAAGTAGCGATCGAGCGGACCGGTGTAGACGACGTGCTCGAACGTCTCCGTCAGGTCTTCGTAGCGGCAGCCCAGACGTACCTCGATGTTCTCGTGCGCCAGGATGCCGGCGACGATCTCGGTGTAGCCGTTCTCGGGCATGCCCTGGAACTTGTTGTTGAAGTAGTTATCGTTGTAGTCGAAGCGCAGCGGCAGGCGCTTCAGGATCGAGCCCGGCAGTTCCCGCGGCTCGACGCCCCACTGCTTCATCGTGTAGCCATAGAAGAACATGCGATAGATCTTGTCGCCGACAAAGCGCAGCGCCTGCTCCTCGAAGGTCTGCGGATCGGCGATGTCGCGCCGCGACACCTCATCGATCTTCTGGCGCGCTTCGCTTGGCGACATGGCGGTGCCGAAGACCTGGTTGATGGTGTGCAGGTTGATGGGCAGCGAATAGACCTGACCGCCGGAGACGGCCCGGACGCGGTTGGTGTAGGGCATCATCCGGGTGAAGGCGTTGACGTAGTTCCACACGCGCTCATTGTCGGTGTGGAAGATGTGCGGTCCGTACTTGTGGACCATGATGCCCGTCGACGCGCAGCGTTCGCTGTGGCAGTTGCCGGCCAGATGGTCGCGCTCGTCAATAACGAGCACCTTCAGCCCCGCAGCCGCCAGCTCGCGCGCAACGACCGAGCCACTAAATCCAGCACCAACAATAACAATTCGCTTCATTTATCCGTCCACCTAGTCTTGGGGCTCGTGGCCTGTGATTCCGGAGCGTACCAAAATATGTCAAAAAAGGACATTTGCCGGTTTGGTCGCTGACTACTACGGTTCTACCGCCGGGAAGTCAATCTGATGGCCGAAAGGCTACTTTTCATCAGTGTTGCCAGTCTCGGCTGTCCTTTCGGCGATGTCGCGATAGGCGGCGGCGTCGAACGATCCGCGATCGGCCCGGTGGCAGCACTGGGCGAACGCGAAGCGGGCGCCGTCGAACCACGTCCACGGCCGGCCGGTGACCTGCCGCCGCTGCCGCCAGTGGTCGCCGAGATAGCCGAGCCAGAGGCGGGGGCCGCGCCGCAGTTCCGAGCCATCGGCCCGCCGGGCCGCCAGCACCAGGGTCGAGCCGTGGCGGATGCCGAGTTCGGCGACATTGCGGAGCTTCTCGGCCGCTGGATCGACGCCGAGCTTGGTCATCTCGCCCTTGAGGTGCACGCGGCGCGGCCGGCGGTGGGCGACCGGCGCGGCATCGACGATGGCCACCCGCTGCCGCGGATCGTCGCTCAACAGGTGCCAGATGCTGTCGAGCGCCAGCCCGAAGTGGCGGCCGGCAAACAGCGGCAGCGCCCGCTGCAGCAATTGGCGCGACATCAGCGGCAGCATCAGCTCGACGAAGTTGGTGCGGCGGAAGACGAAGCGCGGCGCCACCAGCACAATGCGGTGGGCATGGTCGCTGTCGAGCGTCAGCGCCGGTTGCGCCAGATCGAAGCCTTCCGTGGCGACGATGTCGAGAAAGCGGCAGGCGCTCGCCGCCGTCGTCTCGACGTCGTCGTCGGGGAACCAGAAGTAATCGTAGCGGCGCAGCAGCTCCGGGTGGGCGGCGAAAAAGGCGAAGATGCCGCTCCATTTGCCGCCGACGTAGCGGTGGCAGACGACCGACGGCGGCATGTCGGCCGGAAAGGCATCGCCGTAGAGGCTGATGCCGACGTCGGAAACGGCGAGAAAGTCCGGTGCCAGCAACCACGGCGACACGCGCTCGCTGTTGCCCATGCGTACCAGGGTAAAGACGTGCCGGTCCGGCATCGGGGCCTCTTGCTCGGGGTAACAAAGGCTGGCCTCGCAACTGGCGAAAGCCGGCGGACAGGGTTCTTCACGTGCAATCCGACCGGGCCGGGCGGTCAAATCGGGCCGGTGACGGCGCTGCCAGAGGGGAGTCTCGGCGCGGCGGTCAGCCGCCGCGGGCCGCCACCGTCGACATGCCGGCCTTGGCGGTCTGGTTGGGATCGTCGCCGAGCAGCGTGTCGACGCGATGGCGCTCGGTTTCGTAGGCGGTCAGCACGTCGCCGTCGAGGGTGCGACCTTGCGGCAGCTTGATGCGCAAGGGATCGACGGGCGTGCCGTTGACGTGCACTTCATAATGCAGATGCGGCCCGGTCGACAGGCCGGTGGTGCCGACGTAGCCGATGATCTGGCCCTGGCGGACGCGCACGCCCTCGGCGATGCCCTTGGCGAACGCCGTCTGGTGGGCATAGGCGGTGGCGTAGCCATTGGTGTGCTGGACCTCGATGTAGTTGCCGTAGCCGTTCTTCCATTTGGCGTAGGTGACGATGCCGTCGCCGGCCGCCATGATGGGCGTGCCGCGCGGCGCCGCCCAGTCGACGCCGGTATGGATCTTGACGACGCCAAGCAGCGGATGGTTGCGGGCCCCGAAGCCGGAGCGGAAGGTGCCGCCCGACATCGGCTTTCGCAGCAGGAATTTCTTGGCGCTCTTGCCGTCGGCGTCATAGTAGTCGACCGAGCCGTCATCGGGGGCGCGGTAGCGGTAGAACCGGCGTTCCTTGCCGGCCAGCGTGATGGCCGTATAGACGATTTCCTGATCGGTGCTGGCCTCGTCGCCGTGCTCGTCCATGGCGTAGACGACCTGGAAGTGGTCGCCGGGCTGGATGCGGGTGTTGAAGTCGAGGTCGAAGGAATAGATGCGGATCAGTTCGTCGATGAGGGCGGTGGGAATGCTGTTCTGCAGCGCCGTCTCGTAGAGGCTCTCGTAGAGGCGCGGGCGCGGGCTGTTCTCGTCGGCGTCGCCGCTGGCCACATCTTCGTTGCGTGGTGGTTCGTCGACGGCGATGTAGCGGTTGTCGTCGGAAAGGCCGACCGAGCCGAGGTGCTGGCCGCCGCGATAGATCGAAATGAGGATTGGCCGGTAGCGGGCGGTGTCATCGTCGGGGTCGGGGGCAAGGCGCAGACGCACTTCGTCGCCGGCCTTGAGGATGCGCAGGCGATCGGCCTTGTGGAAGGCCAGCACGATGTCGCCGGCTTCGTCGTCGGTGGCCTCGTTGTCGGTGAGCATCTGGTCGAGCGGCTCGTCGGCGTCGACGTCGACCTTGCGGTCCTCGTAGGCCGAGCTGCGGTCGTTGCCACCGACTTCGCCGACCGTCGGCGCGATGAACGACACGTTTTCCGGCACGATGCGGACGCCGTACTGGTCGAGTCCGGACTGTTCGCCGAAGCCGAAGTCGAAACGCGACTGGAAGGATGGCGGCAGGCCGGCCAGCTTGGCATCGGTGCCGTTGAGGAACTGGGCCGCCTCGCGCACCACCCGCTCCGTCTGGTTGACGTCGAGGGGGATGGTCGGCGCCAGCGTCGGGTCGTCGACGGGAAAGTCCGACACCTTGACCGACATTTCGCTGTCGACGGCGGCGCCGTAGAGCCTGGCCTCGGCGTCCGGGTTGGTGCCGGCGTTGGCGTCGGCGAAGATGCGCAAGGGATTGTAGGGCGGGATCGGGTCGGTGATCTCGGTCATGTCGGCGATCAGCGTCGTCGACACCTTGGCGAACGGCTTGAGGCGGATGACGTCACGCTCGCCGTCCTTGGCGATGGTCGATACCTTGATCACCTGACGGGCCGGTTCCGCCTTGGCGGTGAGATCGGGCAGGTCGCCCTTGACGACGACATCGTCGGCCGAGGCGACCGGCGCCGGCGCGGCGACGCGGGCGATCTCGCCGGACGGTTGGGCGATGGTCTCGCGGCCGTCGAAGGCGGCATAAAGGGCGCCGCCCATCAGGAAGGTCGAGGCGACGGAAGCCAGCACCGTACCGGCAAGCCAGCGCAGCGACACCGAGCGATGGTCGGGCAGGCCCCGGCTATCGGCGGTGAGCAGCGGCGGCGCGTCGCCGAGGTCGATCTCGGCGGCCGTCGGAACGTGCTTGGCGGCATTCATGAAGGTTGGCGCCTACCCATGGACTGTGTCGTCGCGCTGATGTGCTGCATGCTGTCCCTGATCCGCGCCCAGCGCGCTTGGTGGGCGACCTTGCCCGCTGATGGCCGATTTTGTCAATGCCGGCCGGCCGGTGCCGGCGGCCGGGCGGGGCGCCTTCCCCAGCTCGCTGTCGGGGAGGCCAGCAGCATTGGTGCGTCAGTACGGCCGAAATGCGGCATGGCCGATCGTTGGGCCTGTGGAGTGGTGCGGTCGGTGCCGCGCTCGGGACGGGCTGGAGGCGCTTGCCAATGGCCGTGCCCGGGTTGGGGTAGGCTCTCTCTATAGGAATTGCGGCGAGGGAGCCCGTGCGCCGCAGGCCAGCGCGGCAGGAGGAGGGGTAGGGGGAGGCGGGTCTTCGCGGCCCCTTCTTTTGACGGCCGTTGCTCATTGGCCGCGCCGCGTCCTTCGTCATCCTCGGTCAATTGCGTTTGTGGTTGGCGGTGGGTTGGCCGCTGGCGTGGGTCCGCCGGGCTTGGTCG
>CALMMQ010000072.1 GCA_937868725.1 uncultured Pleomorphomonas sp. | reverse complement strand
TTTTCGTCAGAGTTGGAACCTAGCGCGCTTTCCGACCTGATGGACTCATCAGGTCGACAAGAAATCGCTCCAGATTCAATAAGTTGAGCAGCCGCTTGTCGATCATGTTGTTTCAACATCATCGGCGGATGCTCCAGATGCTCTAGACGTTAGGTGCGAGATGGCGATGTTCAAAGGTATATCCGGCCGGTTCAATATCCTGATTGTTCTGGCGCTTTTGACCATAGGCATTCTGACCTCCGTCTTTACCTGGCGGGAAATGATCGGCAACGAGGCTGAAAGCAAGGGACGGCTGACGGCGCTGGTCCAGGCGTCGGTGTCGACGCTGGGCCATTATCGCGACCTCGCCGCGTCCGGCGCCATGAGCGTCGACGAAGCCAAGGCCGCGGCGCTTGGCGCCATCAAGGCGCAACGCTATTCCGGCAATGAGTACTTCTGGGTCGCCGATTTCGACACTCGCATGATCATGCACCCCTTCAAGCCGGAGCTCGACGGCAAGTCCGTCGCCAGCATGACCGATCCCGACGGCAAGCCGCTGTTCGTCGACATGACACGCATCGCCAGGGCTGGCGGCGGCGAGTACAGCTACTCCTGGCCGCGTCCGGGGGCCGACAAGCCGGTGCCCAAGTCGACGGTAGTCCTGCCGTTCGCCGATTGGGGCTGGTACGTCGGTACCGGCGTCTACGTCGATGACATCGTCGCCAAGAACCGCTGGACCGTCATCACGGCGCTGATCGTCGCCTCCGCAGTGTCGGTGCTGATGATCGTCGTGTCGATGGTGCTGGCCCGGACCATCGCCCGGCCGATGAACAGCCTCAAGGCGGCGATGATCGAACTCGCCGCCGGTCGCGACACCGTCGTGCCGGGTATCGACCGTGGCGACGAAGTGGGCGACATGGCCCGTGCCGTCGAGACCTTCCGCGTCTCCGCCCGCGAGCGCGACGCCCTCCGGGCCGAACAGGACGCTGCCAACGCCGAGCGGCAGGCGCGGCGCGAACGCATCGAGGCGCTGATCGCCGGCTTTGGCGACGACGTCGATGGCCTGCTGCACGACGTCGACCGCAACATGCGCTCGCTCGACAAGGTGGCCGGCGAACTGGTGGCGCTCGGCGAGGCGACCGACCGGGAGGTCGGCGCGGCCTCGTCAGTGTCCTCGCGCTCGGCCGAGAACGTCGCCACCGTGGCCGATGCCGCCGAGCAGCTGCGCGTGGCAATCGAGGAAATCTCCAGCCAGGCCCAGCGGACCAGTTCGGTCACCGCCAATGCCACCGCCATGGCCCAGCAGGCCAACGACCGCATGTCGGCCCTGGCCGGCATGGCCAGCAGCATCGGTGAGGTGGTGGTGCTGATCGACAACATCGCGGCCCAGACCAACCTCTTGGCGCTCAACGCCACCATTGAGGCGGCCCGGGCCGGCGAGAGCGGCCGGGGCTTCGCCGTCGTCGCCTCCGAGGTCAAGTCGCTGGCCGGCCAGACCGCCAAGGCCACCTCGGAGATCGCCACCCAGATCCAGTCGATCCAGTCCTCGACCGCCGAAACCGTCGAGGTCATCAAGTCGATCGGCGTCGTCATGGAAGAGGTCAACCGCTACACCACCGCCATCTCCTCGGCCGTCGAACAGCAGGGCGCGGTGACGAGCGAAATGGCCACCCACATCGGCGAAGCTTCGGACGGCAGCCGGCAGGCGGCGCAGAACATCGCCGGCGTCGGCAAGGCCATCGAGGAGACCAAAGTGGCCGCCGGATCGGTGGCCACCACCTCGGTCGATGTCGCCGATCGCGCCGGTCACCTGCGCCAGCGCATCGTCCGCTTCCTCGGCGAGGTGGCGGCCGCCTGAGCGGCCGTCCGTCAGCCGTTGAACTGCACCACCACCGGCCAGATGGCGATGAACAGCACCACTGGCAGGATGCAGGCGGTGACCGGTACCGACAGCTTGGCCGGCAGGGCGTAGGCCTTCTCCTCGGCAATGGCCAGACGCTGGTGGCGCATGTCCTCGGAGAAGACTCGCAGGGCGTCTGACAGGCTGGAGCCGAGTTCGCGCGATTGCTGCAGCAGCGTGGCGAAGGCCCGCACCTCCGGCACGTCAAGGCGCTGGGCCAGCATCTGCAGCGCCACGTCGATGGGGCGGCCGGCCCGCACCTCCAGACAGAGAATCTGCAGGTTGACGCCGAGCGAGGGGTACATCGGCGCCAGCTCCTGCGTCACCCGCTCGAGCCCGGCCTCCATGGAGAGGCCGGCGTTGGCGCAGACGCCCATCAGGTCCATGAAGTCGGGGAAGGCGGCGCGGTTCTCGCGCATCACCCGCTTGGCGCGCTTGTCGAGGTAAAGGCTCGGTCCGAGGTAGCCCATTGCACCGGCCATGACGGCGAAGAGCAGCAGCGTCGGCCGCGTCGGCTCGAACGCCGAAGTGGCGATCAGGCCGCAGAGGCCGGCCGGCAGCGCGATGGCGGCGCCGAGGCGGGCGAGGAAAAAGGCGGCGACGGCGTTGTCGCTGAAGAAGCCGGCGCGGATCATCCGCTGGCGCGCCAGCTTGAGCTTGCCGGCATCAAGGCGTGCCACCAGGACGTTGGCCTTGGCCAGGACGGCGTCGAGGGCGGCGCCGTTGCGCCGGACCGGCGCGGTCAGGGCCGTCAGATCGTCCGGGGCCTCGGCAAGGCTGGCCGGCCCGCCGAGATCGACGCGCAGGCGGCGGCGGGCGGCGCGGCGGCCGGTATAGCTCAGCACAAAGCCGTGGATGAGCACGGCCAGCGCCACGCCGGAGGCGGCCATGGCCAGTCGCATCAGCCCGACGTGACTGGCGAGCTCTTCTCCGACAAGGTTCGACAGATTGGTCAGCAGCATGGCGGATGCTCAACTTATTGAATATGGAGCGATTTCTTGTCGGCCTGATGATTCCATCAGGTCGGAAAGCGCTAGAACTTGAAACTGACCATCTTCTTCATCATGGCGTTGCCGAGGCCGAGCCAGGTGACGGCGCCGATCAGTCCGTAGGTGGTGAGCGGCTTGCCCCAGACGGCGCCGTAGTAGCGCGGCGAGATCAGATTGAGGGCGAGGAACAGCATCACCGGCATGGCCGTGAGGAAGATGGCGGAGATGCGCCCCTCGGCCGAGATCGAGCGGATCTTGCGCCGCATCTTGATGCGCTGGCGGATGACATCGGTGAGCCCTTGCAGGATTTCCCGCAGATTGCCGCCGGTGGTCGACTGGATCGACACGGCGGTGACGAACAGCGGCAGGTCTTCCTGACCGACGCGGCCCTGCATGTTGACGAGGGCGCTGACCAGATCGGAACCGTAGGTAACCTCGTCGGCCATCAGGCCGAATTCAGTGCCGATCGGGTCGGCCATCTCGCGCGCCACCATCGCCATGGCCACCGGCACCGGATGGCCGGCCTTGAGGCTGCGGACGATGAGCTCGATGGCTTCGGGGAACTGCAGGCCGAAGCGGTCCTGCCGGCGGCGGCGCATCGACCGCAGCACGACGAGCGGCAGCAGGAACATGCCGGCGGGCAGGGCGAGCAGCGTCTTGGTGAGGTCGTGCGTCAGATTGAACACGAGGCCGGCGGCGATCAGCCCGGCGGCGAGGCACAGCGCCACCAGCCGGGGCAGACCGATGGTGAGGCCGCACTGGACGATGAGCTGGCCAAGCCAGGCGAGGCGACCGGGGATTTCGCCGGACGCGGTCAGGCCGCGCTCGCGCCGGAGCTCGACCATCACCTGCTGGCGCGACACGTCGGGATCGCTGATGCGCATGCGCCGGTTGACCTTGTCGCGGCCGCTGCCGGCGGCGCTGAACAGCAGATACAGTGCCTCGGCCAGGAAAATGGCGCAGAAGCCGGCCAGGATGTAGAAGACGTGGATCTCCTGCATGGGCGTCCCTCAGACAAGCGGTTTGGTCGGGTCGAAGTAGGCGCTCGGCAAGGTGATGCCCTTGGCAATCAGGTCGTCGAGAAAGCGCGGTCGGATGCCGGTGGCCCGGAACTCGCCGACGATGCTGCCGTCGGCTTCCGTGCGCAGGCGGTTGAAGCGGAACACTTCCTGCATCTGGATGATGTCGCCTTCCATGCCGGTAATCTCGGAGATCGACGTCACCTTGCGCTTGCCGTCGGACATGCGCGTCAGCTGGACGATGAGATGGATGGCCGAAGCGATCTGCGAGCGGATGGAGGCGACGGTCATCGGCATGCCCGTCATGCCCAGCATCTGTTCGAGGCGGGAGATGGCGTCGCGCGGCGTGTTGGCGTGGATGGTGGCCATCGAGCCCTCATGGCCGGTGTTCATGGCCTGCAGCATGTCGAAGGCTTCCTCGCCGCGGCACTCGCCGAGGATGACGCGATCGGGGCGCATGCGCAGGGCGTTCTTGACGAGGTCGCGCTGGCGGATTTCGCCATGGCCCTCGGTGTTGGCCGGCCGCGTCTCCATGCGGGCGACGTGCGGCTGCTGCAGTTGCAGCTCGGCGGCGTCTTCGATGGTGATCAGCCGCTCGTCCGGCGAGATGTAGGCCGACAGCGCGTTGAGCATGGTGGTCTTGCCGGTGCCGGTGCCGCCGGAAATGATGGTGGTGACGCGGGCATTGACGGCGGCGGCCAAGAGCTCGCCCATCGGGTGGGCGAGGGCGCCGACGTCGATCAGCCGATCGAGCGACAGCTTCTTCTTGGCGAACTTGCGGATCGACACCAGCGGGCCGTCGACGGCGATCGGCCGGATGGCAGCATTGAAGCGCGAGCCGTCGAGCATGCGGGCGTCGCAGGTGGGGTGGCTCTCGTCGATGCGACGGCCGACCGCCGAGACGATCTTGTTGACGATGCGCAGGAGGTGCGCCTCGTCCTTGAACGGGATGTTGATCGGCTCAAGTTTGCCGGCCCGCTCGACGTAGCAGTTCTGGTGGCCGTTGATCAGGATGTCGTTGACGGTCGGATCGCGCATGATCGGTTCAAGCGGCCCGAGCCCCATCATCTCGTCGTAGACGGCGGTGACGAACTCGCCGAACTCCTGCTCGTTGAGGGCCAGCCGCTCCTCGGTGGCGAACGATGTCACCTGACCGTAGATTTCCCGCATCACCTGATCGGGCGTCAGCTTTTCCAGCTGGGCGAGGTTCATCTCCTCGATCAGCTTCTTGTGCAGCTTGTCCTTGGCGGCGATCAGCTTGTCGTTGACCGCCTTGGGCAGCGGCAACGGCTCCATTTGGGCGAGCGGGGTGATCTGGATCGGCGGCGTCGGCCGGGCCGGCTCGGCCGGCACGCTCACTTCCGGCTGAGCGGCTTGCAAGCGGAAGAAGCGGCTACGCATGACGACGCGCTCCGGCCGCCTCGTTCGGCCCGGTCGGCGGCCGCAGCCTGCCGAGCATCTTGCGCAAGGCGCCGCTGAGCCGCGATTCCGGTTTGGCGTCCGGGAACAGCAGCCGGGCGAGATCGCTGAGCACGCGCGAGCCGGACGCCACCTCGCCGAGCGGCTTGCCCTGGTCGAGCGCCGCCCGCACCGCCCGATAGTCATTGGCGACAGTGCCGAGGTAAAGCTCACCGAGCACGCTCTCGACATCCTTCAGGGCGATGTTGGTGTTGCCGCGCGCGTCGACACGGTTGACGATGACGCCGAGCTTGCCGTCGTTGCCGACCCGCTCGCTCATGGCGTTGGCGAGCCGCTGGGTGTGGCGCACCGCCGGCACGGTCATTTCGGTGACGAGGAAGATGCGGTCCGAGCCCTGCAGTACCGTATCGGTCCACGGAAACCAGGTGCGCGGCATGTCGATCACCACGTTGTCGAAATGCGCCGCCACCAGGTCGAGCAGCCGCGTCACCAGATCGGGGCGGTAGGAGCGCATCTCCCACGGGCAGGGCGGCGCCGAGATGATGGCCAGCCCCGACTTGTGCCGGCTCAGCATGACGTCGAGCAGCTTGCGGTCGAGCCGGTCCGGCTGGTTCTCGATCTCGGTGATGTCGAAATGCGGTTCGAGATCGAGGTATTCGGCGCAGGCCCCGTGCTGCAGACCGAGATCGACGACGCAGGTGGTCTTGCGCCGCCGCGCCGCCCGCTCGTTGATGAGCAGCGCCGACTGCAGCGCCAGCGTCGTGTTGCCGACGCCGCCGGCGCAGGGGAAGAAGCTCAGGATTTGCGATTCGCCATGCGTCTCGGCCTCGTTGCCGATGGCCCGGCGCACGGTGTCGGCGAGGTCGGCCTCGCTCACCGGCTTGACGAGAAAGTCGCTGAGCTTGAGGCGGAGCAGGCCGCGCGCCACCTCCGGCGTGAACTGGCCGGTGACGGCGATGAGGCGCACATCAGCGTGGGCGAGATGGCGCAGGTCGGCCAGCGCTTCGAGCGGTTCGTCCTCGAAGCCGTCGAGGTCACAGATGGCGATCTGGCAGGCCGGATCGGCCAACTGGTCGGCGATGCGGTCGGGGGGCAGCACCAGCACCTGACCGATCGGCAGCGCCGTTGCCTGGAGGCCGGCCGTGGCGGTGGCGGCAAACTCCTTGTCCGTCGTCACCACCAGCACCGTCCGGATTTCATCAGAGGGGGCGGACATGGTTCACTGCACCCGTGCGGTTGGCAGATCGAGGATATAGCCGCCCGTCGCCACGCCGTTCTGGGCCGTGTAGGCGGCGGCCGACGGCGGCAGTTCGGCCTGGCCGGACAGGAACAGCTCCATGTCGCTGCCGGCCCGCGCCCGGTCGTAGGGCGTCGTCGGCTCGGCGCCGGCCGTCAGCGGGTCGACGATGTGCGGCGTGACGATGATGACGAGGTCGGTTTCGTTGCGGCTATAGGCGGTGGACCGGAACAGGTTGCCGAGCACCGGCACCTCGCCGAGCCATGGCACGCGCTGGCGCGTCGCCGAGCGGCTCGCCTGCAGCAGGCCGGCGATGACGAAGCTCTGACCGTCCCTGAGCTCCAGCGTCGAATCGGCGCGCCGCACCTTGAGGCCGGGGATGGTGATGTCATTGATGGTGACGGCGGCCGAATAGTCGATCTCGCTCACCTCCGGCTTGATGTCGAGGTGGATGAGGCCGTTGCGGCCGACCGTCGGTGTGAAGGCGAGGCTGACGCCGAACTTCTTGAAGTCCACCGTGACGGAATCGTTGTCGCCGGCCACCGGTACCGGGAATTCGCCGCCGGCCAGGAAGCTCGACGTCTGACCCGACAGTGCCACCAGATTGGGTTCGGCCAGCGACCGGGCGAGGCCGCGCTCTTCCAGCGCCTCGACCAGCAGGTCCACCGACACGCCGCCCATCAGGATCTGGCTGACGATCTCGCCGAACGGCGTGGCGCCCGAGGTCAGGCCATTGCCGATGTTGACGTTGGTCTTGTCGCCGGTGACGCCCCACTTGAGACCGAGTTCGCGGCTGGCGGTACGTGAGGCCTCAAGGAAGCGTACCTTGAGCTGCACTTGCTTGCCGCCACCGATATCGACGGTGTTGACCACGGCGGCCGCTCCGAACTGACTGGCGATCTGCGTCGCCTCGTCGATGGTCTTCTGGTCGGCGGCCGTGCCCGACAGCACGATGGAGCCGTTGGCGCTCGACGCGTCGACATTGGCGTCGGGCAGCTTGCTCTCGAGGGCGGCCTGCAGCCGGTCGGTGTGCAGGTTGATTTCGAAGTCGCCAGCCCCGACGATGTTGCGTTCGCCGTCGAACAGCACGATGCCGGTGATGCCGCCCTTGTTGCCCAGCACCATGAACGACTTCTCGGTCAGCGGCCAGGCGTCGGCGATGGCCGGATCGCCGACCACGATCTCGGAAAAGGCCCGGTCGGTCTCGATCATTTGCGGCACGCCCTTGGCGATCTTGAACGACTGGCCGGTGGTGGCCGGACTCATGTGGATGGGGCGGGCGGCCTCGGCGGGAACGGTCGCGACGATGAGAGCCAGCAGGAGGGCAAGGCGCGACAGGACGGACATGGGGAAGGTCATTTCTGTTCGACCACCTGGACAGGCGTGACGGGCGTGGGCGCGGCGGCGACGGCGATCGGGCCGACCGGCTGCATCGGACCGCCGGCGCCCGTCGGAACGGAATACTGCGTCAGCGTCGTGGCGCGCCGCACCCAGACGGTCACCTCTGGCGCCGGACGGGGCGTCGCCGGGCTCAAGGCGGCGGCGACCGTGGCCGGGCGGCTGGAATTGAGGTCGGCGGTTGACAGCGGCCGGAAGGCGGCCAGCGCGCTTTCGCCGGCCTTGCGCAGCACCAGCGACAGGTTGCCGACGTTCTGGGCCAGCACCAGACGCTGGGCGTTCTCTGGCGTTGCCTCGACGGTCACGGTCTGCGCCACCTTGGGGGCGTCGGCTCGCTCGTCGGCGCTCTGGTCGATCGACAGGATGCGCAGGTCCTGAATGATGACTTCGGCTTTCTCGTCGGTGGTCAGCACCACGTCGACGTGGTCGCCGGGCAGCACGAAGCCGGCGACGCCGGCCACTTCGTTGACCCGGATGGTGACGGCGCGGTTGCCGGCGGCGATCAGGCGCGACAGCGCCGCCCGTTCGCCCGGCCCGGTGGTCTTGCTGGCCAGCATCGGCTCGCTCGCCTCGATCGGGAACAGCACTGTCCGCGGGCCATCGCCGGTGAAATCGGCGATGGTGGCGAAGGCGCCGGCCGGCAGGTCGTTGCCCGGCCAGGGGATCTCCTTGACGTCGCGCGCTCCGGCTGTCTCGCCGTAGCGCAGCGGATGGGCCGCGACGACGATGGTGCCGAAGGTGATCTCCGGTCGCGCCGCTTCGATTTGGCGCATGCGCGTCGTCGTTTCGTTGTCGAGCCAGCTCTCGCCGGCCCAGATGGCGCCGCCGCCGCAGACGACGGCCAGTGCCAGCATGATCTTGACGTTGCCGCCCATCGCCCGGACCCCCTCGATCCTCAGGACGATAGCGCCGCGGCAATAAGTCGAGGTTCATTTTGGCAACGACTTTTATGCAAGGCCGGCAAGGATTGGTTCACCATGGTTCGGAATGAGTGGTGCCCTGGGCCGGCCGGCCGGCGTCGCCCGGTCATGGCTGAAGAGTTGATTGCGCGTCGTCGCACCTTGTTTTACCGATGGTTAACCGATCTTTTGGCGCGGCGCCGTTGTGGGGACCGGCATCGATCGGTGGCGCGACGGCGGGGTTCAAGGCTTCGGCGGCGCAAGCAAAGCAAAGGCATGGCATCATGGACAAGAACGTTGGACCGACCGACAAGCGTGCGCGGCTGATTGTCGGGGCCATCCTGCTGGTCGTCGGTGTGCTGTCGATCGTCGGCTTGCCGCTGCTGGCGCTGGGCGGCTGGGCCTGGCTGGTGGCCCTGGTCGGCCTGGTGATGGTCGGCACCGCCCTCATGGGCTTCTGCCCGGCTTATACGCTGCTCGGCGTCAACACCTGCCGCAAGAACTGACGGGTTTGGCCAGATGAGAAAACCGCCGCGCCGGTCGCCGGCACGGCGGTTTGCTGTCTGTTGCCTGTCGCCACCGCGCCAGACGGCTGTCAGTTGGTGCGGATGCTCACCGAGCGGGCGTGCCCGGTCAGTCCCTCGACCTCGGCCAGCGTCACGGCGGCCGGACCGATCTGCTTCAGCGCCTCGGGCGAAGCCTTGAGGATCGACGTCCGCTTGACGAAGTCGAGCACGCCGAGGCCGGATGAGAAGCGCGCCGAGCGCGCCGTCGGCAGCACGTGGTTGGTGCCGCCGACATAGTCGCCCACCGCTTCCGGCGTATGGTGACCGATGAACACGGCGCCGGCGTTGCGCACGCCAGCCAGCATGGCTTCCGGATCGGCGACCGCCAGTTCCAGGTGCTCGGCGGCGATGCGGTTGGCCAGCGGCAGCGCCGCGGCCAGATCCTTGACCAGAATGACGGCGCCGTAGTCGCGCCAGCTGTCGGCGGCGATGGCGCCACGCGTCAGGCTGGCGATCTGGCGCTCGACGGCGATCTCCACCTTGTCGGCCAGGGTCGTCGAGTTGGTGATCAGGATCGACTGCGCGGCGCGGTCGTGCTCGGCCTGGGCCAGGAGATCGGCGGCCAGCCATTCCGGATCATTGTTGCGGTCGGCGATGATCAGCACTTCCGACGGCCCGGCGATCATGTCGATGCCGACGATGCCGAACACCCGCCGCTTGGCGGCGGCGACATAGGCGTTGCCTGGGCCGACGATCTTGGCCACCGGTCGGATGGTCTCGGTGCCATAGGCGAGCGCCGCTACCGCCTGGGCGCCCCCGACGCGATAGACCTCGTCGACACCGGCGAGGCGCGCGGCGGCCAGCACCAGCGGGTTGACCGTGCCACCGGGGGTTGGCACCACCATCACCAGCCGTTCGACGCCGGCCACCTTGGCCGGCACGGCGTTCATCAGTACGCTCGAGGGGTAGCTCGCCGTGCCGCCCGGCACGTAGAGGCCGACCGCCTCGATGGCCGTCCAGCGCGAGCCGAGCTCGACGCCGATGGCGTCGACGTAGCGTTCGTCCTGCGGCATCTGGCGGGCGTGATAGCTTTCGATGCGCTGGCGCGCCAGCTTGAGGGCGGCCATGACGTTCGGCTCGATCGAGGCGACGGCGGCATCGATCTCCGCTTCGGTGACGGCGAGACCCTTGCTGGCGACCGAGAAGCGGTCGAGCCGTTCGGTCCATTCGATCAGCGCCGCGTCACCGCGTTTGCGCACGTCGGCGATGATGTCGGCGACGCGGGCGTCGACGTCGTCCGACACCTCGCGCTTGGTGGTCAGGAAGGCGGCAAAGCGGGCTTCGAAATCGGCTTCGCGGGCGTCAAGTCGGATGGCCATCAATATCTCCGCAATGGGCGTCGGTCAGGCGAGGTCGTGGTCGGGCAGGCTCTGGGTTTCCCAGGCGCCGCCGACGTCGCTGAGGCTGGCCTCGATGCATTCGACGTCGAGCCGCAGCGAACCGCCGCCGGCAAATTCGAGGAAGATCCGGCCGGCCGGCGCGTTCCCCGGTTCGAAACGGATGGTCAGCAGCGACACCACGGCGTCGGGCGCCTCGCGCCGCACCAGGTGCGACTGCACCGCCAGCACGCGGGCAAAATGCAGCACCGCCCGATGGCGCTCGAAGGCCTTCTTGCCGGAGCTCTTTTCCCAAGCGAAGCGGTTGAGTTCCAGCGTCAGCCGCTTTTCCTTCGGACGCCAGACGATGTCGCCCACCTTGCCGACGGCGTCCTGGGCGTGGGCCGCCAGTACCTTGAGGTCGTCGGCGTCGAGCGCCGCCAGTTTCAGATTGTCCATGGAAGGCTCCGCATCGATCTTGGCGTTGTTCTCCAGATAGGACGTAAGTCCCGGCGACACAAGGTCGGAACGCCGCCGCCGCCGGCTCAGAGATCGACGCGGTAGACGATGAATCCGCTCGCCGGCGTGATGCTCTCGTAGAGGCGCCGCGCCGCCGCGTTGGCCTCGCGTGTGTGCCAGTAGAGCCGGCTCCAGCCGCTGCGTTGGCCGAGATCGATGAGATCGGCCACCAGCGCCCGGCCGACGCCTTTGCCGCGTTGCGCTTCGGCGACGTAGAGGTCTTCGAGGTAGCAGATCGGCGTCCGCACCCAGCTGCCCTCGTGCAGCACCGCCAGCGAAAAGCCGATCACCTCGCCGTCGCGTTCGGCGAGGCGGCAGAACATCGGGCTGTCCGGATCGAGGCAGCGCTGCCAGGTGTAGGCCGTCACCGCCTCGTCGACGCTGGTGCCGTAGAAGGCGACGTAGGCGTCCCAGAGGGCGCGCCAGGCGAAGTAGTCCTCGGCATTGGCCGGGCGGATGACAGCGGTCATGACTTACCCGTGCAGGCGTTCGATGATGGCGCCGCAGCGGCTGAGCTTCTCCTCGAGCCGCTCGAAGCCGCGGTCGAGATGGTAGACGCGGTTGACCATCGTCTCGCCCTCGGCGGCGAGACCGGCGATCACCAGCGACACCGAGGCGCGCAGGTCGGTGGCCATCACCGGTGCCCCCTTGAGACGCTCGACGCCCTCGACGGTGGCCACCTGGCCCTCGAGGCTGATGCGGGCGCCGAAGCGGGCGAGTTCCGCCACGTGCATGAAGCGGTTCTCGAAAATGGTCTCGGTGATGCGCGAGGTGCCGCGCGCCCGCGTCATCAGCGCCATGAACTGGGCCTGCAGGTCGGTGGGGAAGCCGGGGTAGGGGTCGGTCACCACGTCGGCGGCGACGATGCCGGCGCCGTTGCGGCGCACGCGCAGGCCGTCGGCGGTGACGTCGAACTCGGCGCCCACCCGGCGCAGCACGTCGAGCGGGGTGGCGATGAGGCTGGCGTCGGCGCCTTCGAGCAGCACGTCGCCGCCGGTCATGGCCACGGCCATGGCGTAGGTGCCGGTCTCGATGCGGTCGGCGACGACGCGATGGCGGGCGCCGCGCAGGCGGTCGACGCCGTCGATGACGATGGTGGACGTGCCGGCGCCGCTGATGCGGGCGCCCATGGCGATCAGGCAGTTGGCGAGATCGACCACTTCCGGTTCGCGGGCGGCGTTCTCGATCACCGTCTCGCCCTTGGCCAGCGTCGCCGCCATCATGATGACGTGGGTGGCGCCCACCGATACCTTGGGGAAGACGATGCGGTTGCCGACGAGGCCGTCGGGGGCCGAGGCCAGCACGTAGCCACCTTCGACGTCGAGGCGGGCGCCGAGCTTTTCAAGGCCCATCAGGAACAGGTCGACCGGCCGCGTGCCGATGGCGCAGCCGCCCGGCAGCGACACGCGCGCCCGGCGCATGCGGGCGATGAGGGGACCGACCACCCAGAAGCTGGCGCGCATGGTCGACACCAGTTCGTAGGGCGCCGTGGTATCGGTGATCGAACGGGCGGTCAGCGAAATGGTCTGGCCGGTCAAAAGGTCCTCGCCGGCCCGCTTGCCGTTGATGGCGAAGTCGACGCCGTGGTTGACCAGGATGTTGGTGAGCTGGCGGACGTCGGCAAGCCGCGGCACGTTCTCGAGCGTCAGCGTCTCGTCGGTGAGAAGGCTGGCGATCATCAGCGGCAAGGCGGCATTCTTGGCGCCGGAAATGGGAATCGTGCCGTTGAGGGTCTGTCCGCCGATGATCTTGATCTTGTCCATGCGTGCTTTCCGTTTGTCGGCCGTGGCCTTGTGCGCTGCCGGGTCAGGCCCTGCCGGTGCTGTCCTTGCCCGCCTCGACGCCGAGGGACGGCAGACCGTCGCGACCGTCCGCCTCGCCGGCGCGGCGGCCGCGGGCCTGCGCCTTGCGGCGGCGCAGGTTTTCCCGCAGCGCTTCGGCAAGGCGTCGGTCGCGCGTCGTCTTGGCGCTGTCCTTCTGGCTGTCGTCCGTCATGGCCACCTGGCTCCCTTGCGCTCTTCCTGAGGCAGCTTCGGGGCGGACTCAAGCAAAAAGCGCGGTTCGCCGCCGCTTTTTTGGGGATAGGGCCGGGCGCCCCCGCCGCGCCATCGACAAATCGACAGTCAAATTGTTCGTATGGGGTTGCATGGTCCAGAGAACTGTGGCAGACACGCGGCCGTTCCGAACGACAGCGGCCCCGCCGCGCTCCGGACCGATGCTGTGGTAGCTCAGTGGTAGAGCACTCCCTTGGTAAGGGAGAGGTCGAGAGTTCAATCCTCTCT
>CALMMQ010000071.1 GCA_937868725.1 uncultured Pleomorphomonas sp. | reverse complement strand
CCTTTTAAATTTGACATTTGAACCGAAGCTTGATGTCGGGCGGGACTCAAATGTCAAATTCGTTCCACTAGGCGGCCGAGGCGCCAAGCCGGGCGGTGAAGACGACCTTGCCGTCGGCCTGGCGCCGGCCTTGGAAGTGATTGCTGCCGTCGGCATCGGCCGCGCCGGCTTCGATGGTGACGCGATCGCCGACGCCGGTCTCGGCCAGAAAGTTGGCCTCGTAGCGGTCGACCACCCGGCCACGGCGATCGCCGGGCGGCAGCGCGTCGAGCAGCCACTCGGCATAGCGGGTGTTGTTGACGTGGCCGTTGACGTCGAGGTCGGAATAGCGGACGTCGAAACCCATCAGCGGCGTCAGGCCGTCGTCGGCCGGCAGCCGCTCCGGCGTGATGCCGAGCGACAGGCCGCCATTGTCGTCGATGCCCATGTCGGCCGGCGAGAACTTCATCGGCCGACGTCGGACGGCGTCGACGACCACCCAGCTGGCGGTGCCGCGGGCGACGGGCTGGCCGGCGTGGCTGACCTCGTAGTCGCGATCGACGAACATGCCGGCGCGCGGCCGCACCCAGGTGCGAACGTCGATGGTCTCGCCCCAGGCCGGCCAGGCGGTGGCGACGAGTTTCTGCCGGGCCAGCACCCAGATCTGGCCACGGGCCATCATCGCTTCGAAGCCGTAGCCGAGATGGGCGCCGTGGATCCAGGCGATGTCCTGCAGGATGCGCAGCAGGCCGACGAGGCCGAGACGCTTTTCCGGCGTCACGGCCATGGTGTCCACGGCGTAGCTACGCGTCCAGATGCTCGATGTCATGGCCGGTTGCCCGTCCCGTGGTGGACCGGCGGCACCGGAATGGCCCCGCCGGCGTGGCGTGTCGTGCCCGGTGAAGGTTTAGGCCTTGGCCGGCTTACGGTCGAGCAGGGCGTACAACAGGATGGCGCCGAAGGTCGCCGTGCCGATGCCGCCGAGCGTGAAGCCGCCGAAGTTCAGCGTCAGGTCGCCGGCACCGGCGATGACGGCGGCGGCAGTGGTGATGAGGTTCTTGGTCTCCGAGAAGTCGACCTTGTTCTCCACCCAGATGCGGCCGGCCGTGGCGGTGATCAGACCGAAGATGACGATGGCGAGGCCACCGATCACCGGTACCGGAATGGTGCCGATCAGCGCGCCGAACTTGGGCGAGAAACCGAGCAGGATGGCGATCGCCGCCGCCACCACGAAGATCAGCGTCGAGTAGATCTTGGTGACGGCCATGACGCCCATGTTCTCGGCGTAGGTGGTGACGCCGGTGCCGCCGCAGAAGCCCGAGAGGATGGTGGCGATGCCGTCGCCGATGAAGGCGCGGCCGACCAGCGGGTCGAGGTTGCGGCCGGTCATGGCGCCGATGGCCTTGATGTGTCCGAGGTTCTCGGCCACCAGGATGATCGCCACCGGCGCGATCAGCGCCATGGCGCCGGTCGAGAAGGTCGGAGCGGTGAACTGGGGCATGCCGAACCACGGCGCCGTGTCGAGCTTGGTGAAGTCGATCGGCGCGTCGGCCCCAAAGGAGCTGGCACCCAGCCAGTAGAACAGGTAGCCGACCAGACCGCCGATCAGCACCGGGATGCGGCGCAGCATGCCGGGCGCATAGACGGCGGCGACGCCGACGGCGACGATGGTGACGATGCCGGTCAGGCGGGCGAAGTTGCCGCTGGAGATTTCCTTGACGGCGATCGGCGCCAGGTTGAGGCCGATGGCGGCGACGATGCCGCCCGTCACCACCGGCGGCATCAGCTTTTCGATCCACTGATAGCCGATCTTGACGACGATGAGGCCGATGGCCAGGTAGACGGCGCCGGCGGCGATGATGCCGCCAAGGGCGAGGGAGATGCCGGTGTTGGGGCCGGAGCCGGTGTAGCCGGAGGCGGCCATCACCACGGCGATGAAGGCGAAGCTTGAGCCGAGGTAGGAGGGAACGCGACCGCCGACGATGAGGAAGAACACCAGCGTGCCGATGCCGGAGAACAGCACGGCGACGTTGGGGTCGAAGCCCATGATGATCGGTGCCAGCACCGTCGAGCCGAACATGGCGACCACGTGCTGCAGGCCGGCTATGGCCGTTTGCGGCCAAGGCAGCCGTTCATCCGGCGCGACGCGTTCATTGGTCGTCAGTTTCCACTTGGGAAACCAACCCTCGGATTGGATCTTGGTCATGATGTCCCCGATCTTCTGGACGCGTGGCGGCGCCCCCGCGACGGCCACGTCCGTGATGAGCGAGGTCTCACTAGCGCATCGACAGCGGGCAGGATAGCCCGGCGGCGCAGTTAACTGTGTTTTAAGGCTCGGGTCCGAAATCACCCCGATCCGGCGGGGCGGGCCCTGGCCCCGACAAGCCAAGAGCGCTCCCCCTCGGCGGGGCGAGCGCTCGGCTTTGATCCTCGACGGGGACGGTCAGAGACCGAGGGGGCGGTCGCGCAGCAGACCGCGATCGACGTCGCGCTCACGCGCCTCGAGATCGTGGAGATCGCAGGCAGCGTTGAGATAGGCGAGCTCGCGCTCGCTGGCAGAGGCGGGGCGCATGGCCCGGGCGGCGCGCCGGAATTGGGCGAACATGGATGGTTTCCTTTCGTGGGCCGGGGGATCCCGGCCGGATGCTTGTCGCTGTTTTACCTCCCTCATGTGGTGATGGGGGCGGTGCCCGCCAAGCGCCGGCGGCCGCATGCCGCCCCCGCGTTTTTCGTGGGTCGATGACCGTCAGCCGGCCGAGACCACCGTCTCGGCGGCGGCAAGGCGCAGAATGGCGGCGACGCGCGCCGTATCGAGCGGCACGAAGTTGCCGACGGTACGGCTGCCGCCGTTGGTGCACTTGCCAGCCATCTCGTCGATGCGGTCGACGCCGATGCCGAGGCCGGCGAGGCTCGTGCCGAGCCCCAGGCGATGGAAGAAGGCTTCGAGCCGGGCAATGCCCTCGCGCGCCACCGCCAGCCGGTCGAAGACGTCGAGTTCGACGTTCCACACCCGCACGGCCCATTGCACGAAGCGGTCGACATCGTGCTCGAGCACGTGCTTCATCCAGGCCGGGAAGACGACGGCGAGACCGGCACCGTGGGCGACGTCGTAGATGCCGGACAGCTCGTGCTCGATGTCGTGCGAGCCCCAGTCGCCGACGCGGCCGGTGTTGAGCAGGTTGTTGTGGGCGACCGAGCCAGCCCACATCAGCTCGGCCCAGGCATCATAGTCGGTCGGCCGGGCCAGGACCTTGGGCGCCTCGGCGATCACCGTGCGCATGGTGGCTTCCAGCAGGCGGTCGGTGAAGGCGACGTTGCGGCTGTTGGTGAAGTAGCGCTCCATCAGGTGGGCGAGAATGTCGGCGGCGCCGCAGGCGACCTGGAAGGGCGGCAGCGTGAAGGCCAGCTCCGGATTGAGAATGGAGAACTTGGGATAGATGACCTCGGAATTGTAGCCTCGCTTGATCCAGCCGTCCTCGTTGGTCAGCACCGAGGCGGTCGACGATTCCGAGCCGGCGGCCGGAATGGTCAGGATGGTGCCGACCGGCAGGGCGCGCTCGGCTTCGCGCTTGCCGATGTAATAGTCCCAGACGTCGCCGCCGGTCACCGCGCCCATGGCGATGCCCTTGGCCGAATCGATGACCGAACCGCCGCCGACGGCCAGCACGAAACCCAGTTGATAGTCCTGGCAAAGGCGGATGCCTTCGCGCACCAGGCCGAGACGCGGATTGGGCTGGACGCCGCCGAGCTCCATCCAGTCGATGCCGGCTTCGCGCAGCGAGGCGATGACCCGGTCGTAGAGGCCGGACGCCTTGATCGAACCGCCGCCGAAGTGCAGGAGAATGCGCTGCGAATAACGCGCCACCTCGGCGCCGACCCCGGCTTCGAGCCCGCGTCCGAACAGGATGCGCGTCGGGTTGTAGAAATTGAAGTTGTCCATTGTCACGCTCCACGGGGTTCCCCGGTGCGGCCGGCGCAGCGAGCGGCCGCCCTCAGGGTTGACCGGACTATGCATCGGCGCTTGTTTATTCGTCCAACAGAATATAGTGATGTCATTAAGATAATTGGTCGATCAATCCATCAGCCTGGACGCGACTGGCATGGAACTCCGTCACCTGCAGCATTTCGTTGCCGTCGCCGAGGAGCGGCACTTCACGCGGGCAGCCCAGCGCCTCAACATCGCCCAGTCGGCGCTGTCGAGTTCGATCCGCACGCTGGAGGATGATCTGCAGTCGCGGCTGTTCGTGCGCAGCACCCGCTCGGTGGCGCTGACGGCGGCCGGCGCCGCCTTCCTCGACCGGGCGCAGGAAGCGCTCAAGGTCATCGAGGCCGGCCGGCAGCTGGTGCGCGAGATTGAGGGCCTGAAGTGCGGCTCGATCGCCATCGGCACCGCCCACAGCCTGCCGACCTTCATCGCCCTGCCCGACCTGATCGCCCGCTTTCACGCCGCCTATCCCGGCATCGAAGTGCGCCTCCGGCAGGGCGAAACGGCCGATCTCATCGACCGGCTGGTCCACGGCGGCCTCGATCTCGCCTTCGTGCCGCTGCCCGAGCCGGCCGAGGCCGGTATTGCCACCCGCTTCGTCGCCTGCGAGGATTTGGTGGCGGTGATGCCGCGCAACCACCGGCTGGCCGGTCGCGCCACCGTGACGCTGACCGAACTGGCGGGCCTGCCGTTCGTCGACTTCTCCGCCGGCTGGGGCACGCGCCCCCTGGTCGATCAGGCCTTCGCCAGCGCCGGCGCCGAGCGGCGGACGGTGTCCGAGGTCACCGATCTCGAAACCCTGGTCAGTCTGGTGGCCAGCGGCCTCGGCGTGGCGCTGCTGCCGGAATCGATCGCCGCCGCCCGCGGCGATGACATTGCCGCCGTCGCCATCGACGCCATCGACATCTGCTGGCAGCTGGTGGTGGCGCACGCCGGCGCCCTGCCGGTCAACAGCGCCGCCCGCGCCTTCCTCGATCTGCTCTAGAACCGCCGCCGATCAGGTTGCAACGGCCTGATCGATAAGCGGCGGCTCAAGCCTTTGACTCTGGAGCGATTTTATCGACCTGACGATTCAAGTCAGGTCGGAAAGCGCTCGGAGCCCCGCAAGGCAAAACGGCCGGCAGCGCCAGGCTGCCGGCCGTTGCGAAGGTTCGTCCGAGGCGGCGCGCCGGTCAGCCGGCGGCGCGCACCGGCTCGAGATACTCGAAGATATCCTGCATCTTGCAGCCGCAACCGCAGCCGGAACCGGCGTTGGAGCAGGTGGCGCCCATGGGCAGGCGGCGCACCCGCCCCTTGGCGATCCACTGGTCGAGAACGCCGCGGACGGCGTCCTCGCTGGCATCGAAATGCAGGGCGATCTCGGTCAGGGAGGCGTTGTGGCGGACCTTGAGATAGTCGCGAACGCCGACAAGGGTCATCACCATGGTGTTCACTCCGCCGGCTGGATGGACAGAGTGCGCACGTGCGCCCGACCGAAGGCCCACATCATCGCCACGGCGGCGACGAACACGGCGGCCACGACGGCGAGCCAGGCCGTCGAGCTGGCCGGATGGTCGGCGAAGCTGGCCGCCTGATAGAAGGCGACGGCGGCGAAGTAGCCGATCCCCGTCGACCAGGCGACGGCGAAGGCCGTCCAGCGACCGCCGATCTCGTGGCGCATGGCGCCGAGAGCGGCGACGCACGGGGTGTAGAGCAGGATCAGCAGCATGTAGGCGAAGGCGGCGGCGGTGCCACCGAAGCGGCTCTGCATGGCGCCGAACACCGAACCGTCGACCTCCAGCTGTTCGGCGGCGGCGGTGCTGTCGCCGGCGTAGCCGATGTCGATGCCGAGCGGGTCGGCCACCGAGGCGCCGAGCTTGCCGAGGTTGGCGGGAATGGTGGCGAGCGCGCCGCCGAGCTTGTCGGAGAGGCTCTCGGGCTCTGCCGCCGCGGCCGGAGCGGCGGCGTCGGGTTCGGCCTGATCGGCCTGGGCGTAGAGGGCGTTGAGGGTGCCGATCACCGCTTCCTTGGCGAAGATGCCGGTGAACAGGCCGACGGCGGCCGGCCAGTTGTCGCGGTTGACGCCCATGGGCTCGAACACCGGTACCAGCTTCTGGCTGATGGCCGACAGCACGGAGTCACGGCTGTTGCCGGCACCGATGCTGCCGTCGGTGCCGACGGCCGACAGGAACGACAGCACCATGACGATCGGCACGATGATCTGGCCGGCACGGACGATGAACTCGCGCAGCCGCTGCCAGGCCTGCAGCAGCACCGAGCGGACGGTCGGGATGTGGTAGGGCGGCAGTTCCATGACGAAGCGCGTCGGCTCGCCCGACAGCAGCGTCGATTTCAGCACCAGACCGGTGAGCACGGCAAAGGCGAGACCGACGATGTAGAGGCCGAAGACGATGTTCTGGCCGCTGACCGGGAAGAAGGCGGCGGCGAACAGGGCGAACACCGGCAGACGGGCGCCGCAGGACATGAACGGCGCCATCAGCGAGGTCATGACGCGGTCGCGCCGGCTTTCCAGCGTCCGCGTCGCCATGATGGCCGGCACGTTGCAGCCGAAGCCGACGATCAGCGGCACGAACGACTTGCCCGGCAGGCCGATGGCCCGCATGGCGCGGTCCATGACGAAGGCGGCGCGGGCCATGTAGCCGGAGTCTTCCAGGAACGACAGGAACAGGAACAGGCAGGCGATGATCGGCACGAAGGTCGACACCGTCTGGATGCCCGAGCCGAAGCCGACGGCCAGTTCCTGCACGATCGGCGGCGTGCCGATGGCCGACAGCAGCTGACCGAGACCGTCGACGAAGACGGCGCCGAAGGCCTGGTCGAAGAAATCGATGAACGCTCCGCCCACCGAGATGGTGAACAGGAACATCAGGTACATGGCAAACAGGAAAATCGGCACGCCGAGCAGCCGGTTGAGCACGACGCGGTCGATCAGCTGCGACAGCGACGCCGACAGGCGCTGGGTGTGGGTGTAGCAGGCGGCCAGCAGTCCGCCGATGAAGCGGTAGCGGCCGTCGGCGATGACGATGTCGGCTTCCTCGCCGGTGGCGGCCTCGATGGCGGCGCGGGCCCGGGCGACGTCATCGACGATCCCCGGACCGGCGATGTTTTCGGCGAGCGTGTCGCCCTCGATGAGCTTCAGCGCCACCCATTCGGGATCGGCCTTGGCGGCGCGGGCGGCGTCGGCAAAGCGCGGCGCCAGCTCCTTGACGGCGGCGACGACGGCGGCGTCCTGTTCGGGACGGGCGAGCGGCGGCTTGGCGGCGCGGGCGGCATCGAGAATGGCGGCCTTGAGACCGTGGCGGCCGTATGGGCCGTGATGGTGACCGTGGGCGCCGGCGTGACCGCGATGGCGGCCGTGTTGGCGCGTGGCCACCGTCGGCACCACCGGGCAGCCAAGCTCGCGCGACAGCGCCTCGACGTCGATCTCGACGCCGGCTGTCTTGGCCATGTCCATCATGTTGAGGACGACGACCACCGGCACGCCCAGTTCGAGAATCTGGGTGGTCAGGTAGAGATTGCGCTCGAGATTGGAGGCGTCGATGATGTTGAGGACGAGATCGGCCTCGCCGGAGAGGATGAAGTCGCGGGCGACGCGTTCATCCTGCGAGCCGGCGCCGGCGCTGCCGATGAGATAGACGCCAGGCAGATCGACGAGGTCTACGACCTGGCCGGCGTGAGTGTACTGGCCGACCCGTTTCTCGACCGTGACGCCGGGCCAGTTGCCGACCTTCTGCGTCGATCCCGTCAGGGCATTGAACAGCGTCGACTTGCCGCAGTTGGGGTTGCCGGCGACGGCGACGACGATGGGCTTACCTTCTTGCATCACGCTCTCTCCAGCCGCAGGATCGACGCTTCGCCCTTGCGCAGCGTCAGGGTGAAGTTGCGCACGGAGATCTCGATGGGGTCGCCGAGGGGCGCCTTGCGGCTTACCGAGAACACGACGCCGGGCGTCAGGCCCATGGCCAGAAGTCGCTGGCGATAGCCGCGATCGCCCGGCTCAAGGCCGACGACGCGGGCGCTGTCGCCCGGCTTCAGCATTTCCATGGTTACGGCCATATCCGGTCTCCCACCGCTATTGATCCTGCTAAGCACTTGCATCTGCATAGTGAGCATGCGACGGCGAAACTCAATAAGTATTGGTCGTTAGGCGGAACAAAAAGTTGCCGCTGTCCGGCGGCCGGCACCGGCTGGACAACGGCTTAGCTGTTGATTTCTAAGCCGATTTCCGCTCATTCCCACGGCCAGACCGACCCGCGCCCATGTGTGCGTTTTCTGAAGTGCTGCCATGCGGCCGCCACCACGACCGGACGACGGGCGCACCGGCGAGGCAACCGGCCACCGCCGAGCCGCGTACCGGCAACGGCGGCAGCCATGCCGGCAGGCCGGCGAGCGGCAGCGTCCGGCGACGGACGACACCGAGCGGCGGTCGGTCAAGGTGCAGAATTCAAACGTCATTTTTCCGGGCGTTGCAGACGGCACCTTAGATAAAACGATTTATAACCGGTTATACTTTGGATTAACTATAGAGCCACCCTGACAGCCGGCATCGCCATTCGGGGCGGCCGCTCCCGTCGACACCGAATTGTCGCTTTGCGACCATTGACAGGGAAGACTTTTTGTTCGCTTTCTGCTAATGACTTGCATTATTGGGCCTGCAAAAAACGCATACCAGCACAACCTCTGCAATTCCACGTAATCCCCGTTTGATTACTTATGACACGAGGTATTGGACTTATTATATTGCCGCCATGGTTCCTCGGGTATAAGCGCGAGGCCCAAGTAAAATTTCTTCCGGATTGATCGAAATCAAGGCCAACCCACTAGCGGCGGCTGAAACATCGCGGACCGTAGCAAAGTTGAGATTTAGCTTCATCTTTGTTACCGAGCCCCGGATGCAGCAGGACGGATGCAGCAAATGACAGCAAAATTTCCTGGAAAACCCACGGTCATCAACGGCAACGGCGCCGTAGCCCACGTCATGGGCCACGTTTGCGGTGGTGTCATCGGCTATCCCATCACCCCGTCGACTGAAATCTCCGAGATCTACGAAGGTTTCCGTGCGGCCGGCGGCGTCAACGTCTGGGGTCGTCATCCGTTCTTCTATGAGCCGGAAGGCGAGCATTCGGCCCAGTCCGGCGCGCTCGGCGCCGTGCTCACCGGCGGCAAGTTCATCTCGAACGCCTCGTCGTCGCAGGGCATCCTGTACGGCCTCGAGTCGCACTACGTCACGGTCGGCAAGAAGGCCGGCGGTTTCGTGCTGCAGGTGGCGGCCCGCGTCGTTTCCAAGCACTCGCTGAACGTCATGGCCGGCCATGACGACGTCTACTCGCTGCTGCCCACCGGCTACACCATCCTGTTCGGTGCCAACCCGCAGGAAGCGGCCGACCTCGCCGCCATCTCCTACAAGGTCTCGGCCCTGTCGCTGGTGCCCGTCGCCAACGCCATGGACGGTTTCGCCACCTCGCACATGCTGAGCGAAGCCCGTCTGCCCGAACCCGATCTCCTCAAGGAATTCCTGCCTGACCCGACGAGCCGCATCGCCTGCCCGACCGTCGCCCAGGAAGTGCTGTTCGGCGCCAAGGGTCGCGCCTACCAGCTGCGTCATTGGCTGACGCGCAAGCAGGACGCCTTCGTCGCCGCCGACGCCGCCGCCCTCAAGGCCTACATCGACAGCAACGAAGCGGCCATCGAGACCGATTCCAAGGGCGACCTCATCGAGGCCAGCTACAAGTGGGTTCCGGAAGAGCTCAAGGCCCAGTGGAAGCGCCAGTGGCTGAATGCCTGGGAAAAGGGCACCCGCCAGTACGTCCCGGCGCTGGTCGACATCAACAACCCCGGCCTCACCGGTGGCGTGCAGAACCAGCCGGACTTCCAGGCCGGCGCCGCCGACCACAAGGCCCACTTCGTCGCCGACGTTCCCCGCTTCGTCAAGCAGGCCATGGATGAGTACGGCGAGCTGACCGGCCGCAAGTACTCGCCGGTGCAGTGCTACAAGACCGAAGACGCCGACTACGTCATGATCGGCCTCGGCTCGGTCACCGACGACGTCGAAGCCGTCGTCGACTACCTGCGCTCGCAGGGCCGCAAGGTCGGCTCCATCGCCATCAAGCTGCTGCAGCCGTTCCCGGAGGCCGAGTTCGTCGCCGCCGTCGCCGGCAAGAAGGCGATCACCGTCCTTGAGCGTTCCGACGTCACCTCGCTGACCAACTTCGTCACCGCGGCGCTGTTCAAGGCCCGCGAGAACGCCGACGGCGGCCGCCACGAGGGCATCCCCGCCATCGCCAAGCTGCCGCAGATCACCACGGCCATCTTCGGCCTCGGCGGTCATGACCTGCAGTCGCGTCACCTGGTCGCCGCCTTCGACAACATGGCCGCCAAGAAGAGCAGCCCGTTCGTCTACCTCGGCTCGCAGTTCTACTCCAAAAACGCCACCGGTCACTTCGCCGAAATCCAGGCCAAGCTCAAGGCTGCCTATCCGCAGACCGAGTTCATGGCGCTCGAAACCGGCGAAAACCCGCAGCTGCTGCCCAAGGATGCCTTCCGCGTCCGCTTCCACTCGGTGGGCGGTTACGGCACCATCGCCACCGGCAAGCTCCTGACCGACATCCTGGCCGGCGCCCTCGGCCTCTACTCCAAGGCCGCGCCGAAGTACGGCTCGGAAAAGTCCGGCGCCCCGACCAACTACTACATCACCCTGTCCCCCGAGCCGGTGAAGATCACCAACGCCGAGATCGAGGACGTCGAGATCGTCATCTCGCCGGACCACAAGGTGTTCGCCCACAACAACCCGCTGAAGGGCCTCGTCAAGGGCGGTACCTTCATCCTGCAGTCGTCGAAGTCGCCGCTCGACGCCTGGCTCGAACTGCCGGCTGCCGCCCGCAAGGCCATCCGCGACCGTGAGATCAAGTTCCTGGTCGTCGATGCCTTCGCCGTCGCCAGCAAGAACGCGCCGTCGCCGGAACTGGCGACCCGCATGATGGGCATCGCCTTCATCGGCGCGCTGTGTGGCTTCGAGCCGCGCATCACCGCCGGTGCCGACCGTGCCGCCATCCTCGAGAAGGTGCGTCAGCAGATCACCAAGAAGTTCGGCGCCAAGGGTGACGCCGTCGTCTCCGGCAACATGGCGGTCATCGCCGAGGGTGCCGAAGCGACCGTTGCCGTCGACTACAACGACGCCGCCTTCAAGGCCGCCGAAGCCAACGCCCCGGTCGCTGCCGGCCGTGACGTGACCATCTCGGCCTCGATGTGCCACCTCGACGCCGCTTCGCCGGCCGGCCTGTTCGACGCCGAGTACTACGAGGAAATGATCGCCGGTCCGTTCAAGGACGGCACCATCGGCGAAACCCCGGTGCTGCCGGGTACGGGCATGTTCATGCCGGCCGGTTCGGCCGCCCTCAAGGACAAGGGCCTGTTCCGCCGTCAGGTGCCGGTGTTCGACGCCGCCAAGTGCACGGCCTGCCTTGAATGCACGCTGGTCTGCCCCGACGCCGCCATGCCGTCGACGGTGCACGAGATCGACGATCTCGTCGCCACCGCCGCCCGTCAGATCGACGTCTCGGAAGCCCGCCGCGGCGAACTCCTCGCCAAGGTGCCGGCCATCGCCTCGGCCATCCGCGACGTCTACAAGACCCAGCCGAAGGCGCGCGCCTTCAACGAGGTCTTTGCCCAGGTCGCTCCGGGTGTGGCCGCCGGCGACGCCTCGCTCGCCCTCGACTTCGACAAGATGGCGACCGTGCTGGCCAACTTCCCGGTCGCCAAGACCCGCCTGTTCTTCGACCAGGCCGAGAAGGCCAAGGCCGGCAACGGCGGTCTCTACTCGGTCGGCCTCGACCCGTGGAAGTGCACGGGCTGCCTTGAGTGCACCACCGTCTGCGGTTCCGACGCCCTTGTCGCCACCGAGCAGGACGATGCGCTGCTCGAGACGCTGCAGGCTCGCTTCGAGTTCCTGACCAAGACGGCCAACACCCCGGCCCGCTTCACGTCGACGCTGTCCGGCGCCAACGCCAAGCGCCTGATCCTCGATCGCGACAACTACTATGCCATGACCGGTGGTCACGGCGGTTGCCGTGGTTGCGGTGAAGTCACGGCCCTGCGTCTGATCATGGCTGCCAACAACGCCCTGCACGGCAAGACGCGCAAGGAGCACATTGGCCAGGTTGAAGAGCTGATGGCTCAGCTCGATGCCAAGGCGACCGCTGTCGACGCCACCCGCGCCGCCCGCATCGCCGCCGCCAAGGCGCAGCTCGAGAAGCACCTGTTCATGCTGGAAAGCGGCCCGACGGGCGACGGCATCTCCAACGCCGTCATCGCCAACGCCACCGGCTGCTCGAGCGTGTACTCCTCGACCTTCCCGTTCAACCCCTACAAGGCCCCGTGGGTGAACAGCCTGTTCCAGGATACGCCGGCTGTCGCCAAGGGTATCTTCGAGGGTGTGGCCGCCGACGTGCTTGACGACTACAAGGCCGTTCGCATCGCCGAGCTCGAGCTCGCCGACGCCTACGATCCGGCGGTCCACGACAAGTACTTCCGCACCTTCAACTGGGAGCAGTTCTCCGAGACCGAACTCGCCCGCCTGCCGACGATCTTCTCGATCGGTGGCGACGGTGCGACCTACGACATCGGCTTCGGTGCGCTGTCGCGTCTGCTGGCCACCCACACGCCGATCAAGGTCGTCGTGGTCAACACCGGCGTGTACTCCAACACCGGTGGTCAGGCTTCGACCTCGACCCTGATCGGTCAGGACTCCGACCTCGCCCGCTTCGGCGCTGCCCACCAGGGCAAGACCGACTCGCGCAAGGAACTGGGCCTCATCGCCTCGTTCCACCCGCACGTGATGGTCGTCCAGACCGCCACGCCGATGCAGGGTCACTTCCTGAAGCACGTGCTGGCCGCTCTGTCGCGGACCAACTCGCCGGCCGTCATCGACGTCTACACGCCGTGCCAGGGCGAGCAGGGCATCACCGACGACGTGTCGAACGAGCATGCTCGCCTCGCCGTCGAGAGCCGCACCAGCCCGCTCTACGTCCATAACCCGGACGGTGGCGCCTCCCTCAAGGAGCGCTTCTCGGTCGAGGGCAACCCGGACGCCGAGCAGGACTGGACGACGCTGGTCCTGTCCTACAAGGACGCCGACGGCAACGAGCAGACCAAGGAAGTGGCGCTGACGCCGGCTCACTTCGCCCACAAGGAAGGCCGCTTCAAGAAGGCCTTCACGGGCAAGCCGCTGGCCGATGAGGTCAACAACGCCGTGGCGATCGAGGACTACATCGACCTCAGCGACGAAGAGCGGGCCGACAAGATCCCGTTCATCTACGAGGTCAAGAAGGGCAAGCTGATCCGCTTCCCGGTGCCGGCCCAGATCGTCAAGCTGGTCGAGGAGCGCCGCCGCTTCTGGCGCACGCTGCAGAACCTGGCCGGCATCGAAGCCGCCAAGCTCGACGAGGCCCATCAGGCCGAAGTCGACGCCCTGCAGGCGCGCTACGACGAAGCGCTGGCGACGATCGACGAGCTCAAGGGCTCCTCGACCACCGCTGCCGAGTGATCGGGCGGCGAGCCGGCTCCGGCCG